>JBFFMI010000007.1:0-31931 GCA_041554155.1 Anaerolineales bacterium | reverse complement strand
CTTCCGATCTAATTTATATACAAGACCAGATACGCGCCCAGGGGCAAGTTTTGTTGGGCTTTTATTCTTGAACCACTTTCCAGCAGCAAGACAAAATTGATAAGTTGGTGGCAGGCTGATGTTCAACCAAGGACTTTCTTCTTCCTCATAAAACCAATCTTTCAATTAATAGATGTTGTGCATCAACGGGAAATCTTGAAAGGGATAAAGAGAAGAGTCGAGAACCGGGCCAGCTAAGATCCTGCTGCCCATGACGTTCATCTGGGCCAACCGCAGTTCGGCGAGGCGTACCCGGGACATAGCCTGCACGAATCTCGATGACCAGGTAAGGCAGTCTTGCGGGGCTGCTCCCCGCTCCGTTCAGTCTTTGGGGCACTGTACAAATATCGGGTCGTTGGCCGAACAACAGCGTTGAGAAAGGGCAGATTGTATGGGTTGTGGATCCTTAATATTCAAGATATTGAACCCGATTATGAAGGCGATCTTAAAATCACCTTTCCATTCGATGATCAGCAGCCGGATCATGATCATCACATTCCAGGGAAGAGTAAGTGGAAGACAATTCTCCACGCCGGTTAGCTATTATCAGGAAGATAACACTGTCGTGTGCTTCACACATGCAAACTGGTGGAGAAATATTGAAGCGGATTCAAAGGTCAGGGTACGGATCAGGGGTCAAGACTATGAGGGGATGGGCAAAGCCATTCCAGATGATATCGCGCTCATGACCAGTTCCTTATATAAACTACTCAAGGCGGTACCGAGTGATGCGGGTTTTTACAACGTCAAGCTAAATGAAGATCAGGAACCCATCATGGATGATGTTAAAAAAGCGGTATCGGATGCTGTGATGATACAAGTCGAGCTTGTTGAAGGATAGAAAGGGTAATACGTTCACCACCCCTCGCGTGTGAAATGACCCCGCAGGTGGCGTGATTTTCATCTGCGCCTTGTACTTCATCGCCGGGCTATTTGACGATAAAATCAATGCAGGTCGCTCTCTGGAAGACCATCCAAGCTCCGCTTCAGGGGCGCCTGGCGGGACGCGGGTTGATCGTCGCACGGGATGGCCCTGATGCGAGGACTGCTCTCAAGTGGGGAAACCTTGCAGGGCCGCTCACCCAATTAACACCTGGTGCGCGGCACTATTCATTCGTAAAAGAGGCGAACGAAATGGCAAGTACACGTCCGACCACGATCAGCGAGTACATCCAGGCTGCCCCGCTTGAAGGTCAGCCGCACTTACAAAAGCTTTATGCAATCCTCAAGAGCGTCGCACCAGAGGCTGAAGAGGCCATCAAATGGGGAACCCCCTTTTTTGTAGAGCCACGATTCCTGTTCGCCTTCTCCGCCCATAAGGCACACCTAAATTTCTCGCCAACTGCGGCGACCTTGGAGCCATTTCAAGAGGATCTGGAAGATTACAAAATCACCAGCAGTGGCTTGCTTCAAATTCCTTACAACAAACCTCTACCAGAAGATCTGATCCGCAAGATCGCTGAGTACCGTCTGCGCGAGGTCCGTGAACGTTTAGACGACGCTTTCTGGTAAAGTCATCCCCCCAACCCTGGACTGTTTATTGGGGCTCCCTCCAGCTCTGAAAGCAACATGCGAAGCGGCAATAACCAGCGGTGTCACTATTTGTGCTCCGGCAAGTGCCCCGCAACTACCAGACGTCTCCATGGAGCCAACCGGGGATCCAGCCAAGCTCTTCGATCGTCATGCCCAGACAGGCTTATAATGGGATGCTTTAACAATCGTGGAGCCCAGGATCCGTGGTGCGGTCAAACACTTTTCTGGGCGACTTTGTCTCGGGATGCTCGGTGATCTCGGCCTGGCTGTTAGGCCAGAGTCATAATCTCGGCAATACCAACGGATTGAAGCAAGGTCCAAATCTGTACATGCAATCAGGAATGGAATTCGTGCTTCGAGTGAAACACACGCCATTTCTGTGGGGCGTTTGGTGCATAGAATGAACCCAAAGGTTGATGTAGTTCTGAAAAACACCAAGAAGTGGCAGAAAGAGATTGAGAAACTGAGAATGATCAATCTTGACTGTCAGCTGACCGAAGAATTAAAGTGGGGTAAGCCTTGCTACATGTTCCAGAATAGCAACATTGCCATCATTCAAGGGTTCAAAGAGTATTGTGCGCTGATGTTCTTCAAAGGTGCCTTATTAAAAGACACCAAGGGTATTCTCATTCAACCCGGGGAGCATACGCAGGCGGGGCGTCAGATTCGGTTCACTCATTTTCAAGAAATCCTTGAGATGGAACCCATCGTGAAGGCGTATATTCAGGAAGCCATAGCGGTGGAAAAAGCCGGTATAAAGGTGAGATTAAAAGAGACGACAGAATACAAAATCCCCGAAGAATTTCAAATTAAATTGGATGAATGCCCTGATCTAAAAACCGCTTTCTACGCATTGACGCCGGGACGGCAGAGAGCATACCTCCTCCATTTTTCTGCACCCAAACAATCTAAAACGCGGGAATCACGAGTTGAGAAATGTATGCAGCTAATTCTCAATGGAAAAGGGTTAAATGATAGGTAGACTCAATTGTAGAAAACCTCGCGTATAAGGTATCTCCTCTCTTCGGGTCCCTTTGAGCTCCACCCTGGAGCGCGGATAGCTCCGGATCGAGGTGTCCCCTGCCCACAACTCGCTGCCCTGCATAAGACCCATCACACACTATGCTTTGCTGGTTCCGGCGTCCTTCCCGTCGGTACTTGGTTTTTAAAGTGTTGGATCGGAACGGCGCCAGCCTCATCAGAGAAGCTGGGGGGTGCACGGCTCGAGGCTGCTAGCAAATACAAGGCTTAAAGGTGCAGCCTTATTACCTAATTTTTAGGACGAGATCTACAATAGGAGAAACACTGGTTGCACTCTATGCATCCACCAGGTTGCCTTCGAAAAGACGGGTGCATAACCAGTAGAGACAATGTTCTTGAGAATCGGGGATGGCGAAGATGAGAGAGGCTTCATTCTGGAACGACATCATTGCAAAGAGCATGACCGTTTACGCCAACGTAATCTTCATCATATTGTGGGCAGGGTTCCTCGTTGCGTTGCTTGGAAATCGAGGCTGGCTGGACGATGTCTGGAACTGGACGCAAGCGCTCCCCTGGGCATCCAGGCTACTCGTCTGGGTGCTGTTTCTACCTGTCTTGGTTGGGCTGTGGATTTGGCAATCATCCTGGCCGATGCTTGGGCGTCTCCTGGGATTTAGCGGTATTTTTGCCTGGACCCTCCTTGCCGTATACAGTGTGTTTAAAAACTTTCGGTAGGTCCGCGCTAACCGGGCAGGCTCCTACTTGTTGTGCCCCTTTGTCGTCATCATGTGAAAGCATAAGCTATAGATTACGAAACGACCCTCTATTCATTCTTGGACCTGGCGGCTTACAGAACTTCGCAAGGATCGCGCCTTGCTTGTATTTGTAGGGCTGTATCCGAGAGATAAAGTTCAGGAGCAAAGATTTTGACAATGCACGACATCACGTTTGACACGCCAAGGCTGCACCTGCGTACGATGCAATTATCAGATCTCGATGCCCTCCTGAAGATCTTCGGGGACCCCAAAGTTATGGATTCCTTCAGCAGCCCACCCTTTAATCGTCAACAAATGGAACAATGGCTCCAAAGGAATCTCACCCATCAGGAGACTCACGGGTATGGACTATTCTCAGTCATACTGAAATCGAACAACCTGCTTATTGGGGATTGCGGCCTTGAACATATGGAGATTGAAGGAGAACCGGCAACCGAGCTGGGGTATGATTTCAGGAGCGATTATTGGAATCAAGGTTTCGCGACAGAAGCCGCATCGTCCCTTCGGGATTTCGCTCTGGATTCACTTTCTCTCCCCTCCTTGATTTCTCTCATACGAGTCGGCAATGAGGCATCAAGGCGTGTATCCGAGAAAATTGGGATGCAACTCACCAACGTAATCTCAAAGAATGGGATTGACTACTGGGTATATTCGATTGATAGTAGGCCTGAATTGCATGCATAAGCCAGCCAGGTATCTCGCTGGATTGTAAGATCATCAGGCTGAACCCGGGCTCCTAACCAACATAGGGATGATACACGCCCCTGGCCACCCGCCTCATGACATTTGTCGTGAGAATATAATGAGCTTCGCATTGGCCTAACACGATTAGGCTGGAGTTTATGTTTGTTGGTCTACCAGCACATCTTGGAGCGCTATGGAGACACATCCCATCATCATCTACGACGGCATCTGCAATCTCTGCAATTCCTCGGTCGGTTTCATCCTCCGCCACGACACAGCGGCGCGTTTCAGGTTTGCCGCGTTCCAATCCGACGCCGGGCAGCGGCTTGTTGCGGTTTGTAAGTCAGAGGAGTCTTTGGGAAAAACGATCATTCTTGTGCAAGCAGACAAGTGCCACACTCGCTCCGATGCCATCCTTTTGATACTCAACCTTTTGCCTGGGGCATGGTCGCTATTGGGCGGGCTTCGATTGATACCTCGACCCATCAGAGATGGGATCTACAACTTCATTGCACGCAACCGATACAGCTGGTTTGGCAAGAGGAACATTTGCACGGTATCACTTAACGGATATGAAGATCGATTTCTCATATAGATCAGCGGCTCCTCTGAAGCAGCGTAGGAGAAAATTCTGGCGATCATGCAAGTCATCACCCCGCTCCGCTACAACCGCGCAATAGGGCAGATAAAACCATATCCTGTTTGGAGATAACAGAATGAGAAAATTAGTTTCAAGTGGAAGTCCGTATGAACCAGTCATTGGTTTCTCAAGAGCTGTTCGCGTGGGCAATTCCATTTCAGTAGGAGGTACGGCTCCTTTAAGTCCATCAGGCGAAACTGTTGCACCTGGAGATCCAGCTGAGCAGGCAAGACGGTGCCTGGAGATCATAAAGGCAGCGCTCGAAGAAGCTGGTGCAAGCCTCGATGATGTGGTTCGTACTCGGACGCTCCTTAAGCGTATTGAGGATTGGGAGGCAGTTGCTAAAGTCCGTGCTGCGTACTTTAAGGAAATCCGACCTGTCGACACCATTATGCAGATCTCTACTTTTGTTAATCCGGAATGGTTGGTTGAATTTGAGGTAGATGCCGTAATCGATCAGGATGCGCACTAAGGTCGCGCACGAGCGGACCAGGGATGCTTGGCGAAATTGGTTGTCAGGGATTCATCGAGGCTGCTCCGATCGGTGCAAAGTGGTACCTGCGAGTCATGGATCGGCTAACTTGTTGGCTGTAACCTTGACCGCTTGGAACCTCGATTTACTTCGAAACATCCCGTGCCAATTGACAGAAGACGTGGAGCAAGCGGCGACAAGCCCACATTACGCGTCCAACTCCCCGATTCTCAGTGAAATACACCCCTTTCAGTATCCCCCCAGATAGGGGATGAGCACTCCCCAAACTTCCAACTACGATAGGATCAAGTGGAGCGACCATGAAGAAGCAGGATTCGCGTGTCAAGTGGGGAGTTCTCGCCTGCTGGATCGTCGTGATGTTTCTGTCCGGTGGATGTAGCTATCAAGCGGGGTTTTGTCCGGCGCAATCTCCTGCTGACCTATCTGGAGTCATCGCTAATGCAGTAGATGATAAGCTCGTTTTTCGCTACCCGCTGGATAAACCAGGGGAGGATATACAACCGTATCCCGCAGTGTTTTGCTCGAGCTGGGATGACGGTTCTGGCCGCAAATACCACGCAGCCGAGGATTATTACCTGCCCGCCGGCACACCGGTATACGCCATGGCGGATGGCACTATAAGCTTCTCAGGACCCATGGGTGGTTATGGATGGCTGATCATCATCGATCACCCGCAAGCCAATTTATATTCACTTTACGGTCATCTGAGCCCCAGCCGCTGGCGACTTGAATCAGGTCCGGTTGAGAAGGGAGATTTAATCGCCTACCTGGGTGATCCAGAATCGGCGGCAGTCCTGAACAGCCACTCGTAACCCACCTCCACTTTGGGATCCGCGCAGGTCAGCGGACTGATTATCCGGGGATGGGCGAGTGGCGTTGGATGGCCGGCTGGATCAAGCCCTGTCCCGCAGACATTGGATGGTTAAAGCCCTCCCAGGTGATCACCAGCCAGGATATCCCTCCCGGAGGCTACCCAGAGCCAGGTGCGAGGTTTCTTGAGAAGTGGGTGGTCGAGTTTAGTTTCATTTGTGTTTACGGATTAGGTGGGGCATTTGCGGTAGTTCATGGAATTAGAACGAAAAGAACCTACTTACTACTAGGTTTCGTGGGCATCTTGACCGCAGCAGGATGGATAGTAGGTAACAAGGGAACGCGCATCAATTATGCACTCTTTTCAATGGCCGGCCTCGTGCTGGGGGTAGCCATCTACCAGTATGTTCGGCGTTCCAAGTCGGAATCCAACGACCCATCGGAGCAATCCAATCGATAAAGGGGTTTAGCCTACCCAGAGTAGTTGAGTCCACTTGGCATTCTCTGCCCGCTCACTATCCGCCAAGAAACATGGGATCATAGCGTGGTGATCGGGGGAGCCATGCGATTTGCCTGCATAATACTTCTCTGGTACTTTCGAGCATAGCCATTGGCCCGTGGATCCACCCAGCTATTAACCTGAGCCTTCAGCCCCGCACCAGAAATTTTACACCTAGCAAAGTGCAGGACGGCCAGGCACCGATCCATCAAATTCCTTATTTCCAGGATGGGCCGGAAAGGATGCCAGGAAGATGAAAACAACGTTGCTGCCCGATAAACCTGATGCCAAATCCCCTGCCGGAGCGGATATCCGATTCATTATGGACGGTGTTACCGGCAATATGATTCACAGCACTGTGCCGCCGCATCAGATAAACCGAGCAACCGTTCATGCGACTGTAAGCGAATTCTGGTTTGTGCTGGATGGGCACGGCGAAATCTGGAGAGACGATGGCGTGGAAAGCTGCATCATAGATCTCGTTCCGGGCACATCAATCGACATCCCGGTCGGCACAGCGTTTCAATATCGAAACGTATCGGACGAGGAACTGAAGTTCATTTGCATCGCCATGCCACCGTGGCCGGGCGATGCGGAGGCGACATATGTAGACGGGATCTGGGAGCCAACGATTGGATAGCGGATCAGCCTCGGATGGTGAAGGCTGGTGACATAAGATTTTCGGGGTCGTGGGTTTTTCATTGTAAGATCAGAGTGAGCATATGACCGGCCAACCTCGCTGTCCTCGCTGGGGTTAGCAGGTGGAACGCAGGGCTGCGCCCTAACCTCGCTTGCTACGTTAACAATCGCGGTGATTAGGTTCTATGAGCTTGGCCATTGGTTTGCCGGTGCATCTCATGGATCATCCTGTCTGGAACAAGGAGTTGATAATGGGTGAAAAAGGAAAGCGAGATAAAGCGAGAAGAGAAGTACAGAAAAAACCAAAGCTAACCATCAAAGAAAAGAGGAAAAGGAAGAAGGAGAAGGGGAAAGCATAGCGCGCTAGCGTCTAATAGATCTGGGCTTTGAACGAACCCGGTAATATTCGATGTTATGGATTGGCCTGGTGCGAGTTGTGTAAAGAGATATTGCCCGGTGTTTCGGCACCGGGCTTTTTCATTGTAAGATCTAAGCGCGGTCACTCCCTGCTCACCATTCGCTTCATCAAACTGCACACCCATGCAGGGTGCGCGGAGGTGACTTATAGCTCGAGGCTGCCAAGCTGAAGAAATATTAGCAAAGGAGATCGTCCCATGGGATCACTTGCAGACCTGATTCTGGCCTCTTCCAGTGATGTTCCTGAGATTGTTGCATCCGACTACCCTCTGGGTACGTTCAAGGGCATCAATGTTGATGGTCTCGACCCGCTCAAACTTGCTGCGCTCCATGCCTTGTTCAGCGCTGCAGAAAGCAGCACCTTGCTTCCGCACTACCAACCCATCGCAGAAGCATCGACCGAAGGCCCTTGGCTGATCCAGCTGCCTGGCGAATTAATGGTTTTCCTGGCTGAATTAGCACCGCAGGATCAGGAAGCAAGCGCATCCCAATGGGCTTCCACTGAGCAGGCACGCGAGGATTCATGGTCGGAGGACGAAGCGGCACAGTTCCTCGGTCGCCTTGTCCACTTTTCTCAACAAGCAGCGTTTGAAGGCAAGGAGCTTTTTCTCTGGATCTACAGCTGAACCAGAAGCGCTGACGATCCACACCTCGCGCCTGGCCCTGGTGGTCATGGGACCACATGGAAATTGATTCGTTTCAGGATATTTGAAGAAGACCAACAACTATCGCTCGGCGGTTATCAAGGCGATCGGGCCGTACTCAAAAGGGCTGGAGATGGGATCATTTCACGAATACATGATCGAGTATCGAACGCAACCACCGGTGCCGCGCATAGTTCATTGCACTCGACGATTTCAGTACCTGAGGGGATCCTTGAGTATGAAAATAACGGCCCTACCTACAGGCTTAAAGAAGTGATGGGGACGGTAGAACAAGCACAAAAATTCATCTTACAGCACAGGTTATTTCGCTCAGACCGGATTGGCGCCGTCGTTGATAAGAAAATGCTGATGCTCTCGTATCCTTCACGCTGGCGATAGGATATGTTACGCGCGTTGGACTGTGTTTATCGTGCTGGAGGCAGCTATGACACTCCCCTGGATGACGCGCTGGATATCCTAAGGCGTAAGCGACGAAAAGATTACACATGGCCAGTCCATGCGAGGCGCCCAGGGCAGACCCATTTCGATATGGAAGAAACCGGAGGCTCAGGACGTGGGAATACATGGAGAGTGTTGAGAGTGCTGCAACATTTCGGTGAATAGTGATAAGAAGCGAACAAGGATGGAGGCTACCTGATGAGTAGTGCATATCAAATTGAATATGTCGAGAAACCCGAAGATTCCGCCTGGGGAATCATCGGCCGCGGCCTTCAGGCTTTCAATGTCCAGCAAGCTGGCGAGAATCAGTTCCAGCGTCTTTGTTTCACCCTTTCGAATACAGAGCAGGAAGTTGTCGGTGGTGTGCTGGGAGAAACCTACTGGGATTGGTTCCATCTCGATTTGCTGTGGGTTAGTGAGCCGCTTCGTGGTCGCGGGCATGGTCGTCGCCTCCTGATCCAGGCAGAGGAGGAGGCGCGCAAACGCGGAGTGAAGTATGCCTACCTGGACACCTTCAGTTTCCAAGCACCAGAATTTTACTTGAAGCATGGTTACCAGGTTTTTGGCGAGCTCTCCGAATTTCCACCCGGACATCGGCGTTACTTTATGAAAAAAGCACTCTAATCGTCATCGGCGGTTGAGCATGGCGTAATGGCGGATGCCCAAGGCCATTTCGAGTATTGCAGAATGGCAGGTCCGGAAAGGTACCCGGGCGATCATCATCAGGGAGGCAGAGGCTCCAGTTCCATATACTAACTCCTCGACATCCAGGACGGATTATTAGTGGCGGGGTGATACTCTGCGAAGCATGCGAGCAGCGAATCCGATGTACGCAGAAGGAGGGTATCGGGGTCAAGGTGCAAGCGGTCAATTTCCACATCACCATCGATGACTTTATCCCTCATGAACCTGAATGAGCGATGCAGGAGAGCACTGTCTTCCGAGCTTCAAATTGAAGAGGATCGTGTTGTATCCCGGTTTGAGGAATGCCCCTTTTCGTGGATCGATCTAGGTGATCTGAGCGAGCTCGATGTCCAGCCTCCCATCATTCTCGATCGAATCATGGATGGGACCTCTCAGGGGTTCGGGCATCTGGCTTCCTTCGGGAAGTGCGCTGTAAACCTTATGGGTCGTGTCATAACATCGTGATGGAAGGCTAAAGCTGATGCAAAACTTGCGACAACCAAACACCCGGCAGGCATTACCAACAGCTCTCATTTTTCTCATCCTTGGCGGATTGGTCGGTGGATCGGCGTATGTCGCCTTCCTTCCTACCACCACCCGCATCATCCTGAAGGTGCTAAACGTGGCGTTGAGCCTCTGCGGCTGGCTTGTTGTGCGGCGAGTCGACCGCCTCAAGATCTACAAGCCGCTCTTTCTTGCCTTTTTCGCCGTGTCTTTGGGGGTGCTTAGCACACATTATTTTGCTCCTTATGCATTAACGCTTCTGGGCCTCACACCAACTACGGCGAAAGGCGTCGCGCTGGCCAAATTCAGCGAGGCGCTGCCCATCATCGCATCCATCCTTCTGGTTCACTTCGCCACCGGTGGAAATCGGGACGAGATATTCCTGCGTGTCGGCAACCTCCGTTTTGGCCTGGTGGCGGCGGTGATCGGGGTGGGCATATTCCTCGGTATCGCCGCGATTCAAGCGATCGGGTCAAATATCCAGGGGCGCACCATTGCATCGGCGTTACCCTGGATCTTGATCTTCACCCTAACGAATGCCTTTCTCGAAGAGTTATGGTTTAGAGCGCTCTTTTTAAAGAAACTCGAGCCGCTGGTGGGAATCCGGTCCGCAATCGTGATCAGCTCGCTTGTCTTCGGGTTGATTCACATCAGCTCAACCTACGTCATCGACATCTTGTTATTCGTTCCAACAACCATCATCCTCGGGTTGATCTGGGCCTGGCTGATGCATCGTTCGCAAGGTATCTGGAGCCCGGTGCTGATCCATGCCGCCGGGGATGTGCTGGTCATGGTCGGTTTGTTGGCAGGTGCTACGATCTAATTTCCGGTTGAAAAAGCTCTGCGTTAAAGAACAGCTGAAAATAATGGAATGATGAGCGAGACCGATTTCTCCAACCTCACACGCCTCATCCATCCCATCCCCGAATTCGTCATGGATGCTCTGACCGAATCGGGTCTGCTCTCCGCCTACCGGGAGAGACCCGCTTACCAGCTAAACGATTACATAGGGTGGATCAACCGCGCCAGGCGTATTGAAACCAATGTGAGACGGTTGGATCAAATGCTTGACGAACTGCACCGTGGTAATGTGTATATGAAGATGGCTTACAAACCCAAGACAAATCCGTCTAAGCGTTAGGGCAATCGCTGCTCCACGCCTGCGTACTCTGCTGATTGTCTTCAAACACTTACGCGCGGAGCAAGAAAGGACTCTGGCGATGAGGGTCACCGATCTGTGGAAAAACAACCCTTCCCCCACCATCTCGTTTGAGCTATTCCCCCCGAAGACCGAAAAAGCAGCCGAACGTCTGGACCAGGTGATCGCTGAGCTGGCTGCATTAAGACCGGATTTTGTATCGGTAACCTTTGGCGCTGGAGGGTCCACGCGCGAAGGTTCCTATCAACTTGTAGATTCGTTGAAAAATGGCTTAGGACTCAACGTTATGGCTTATTTTGCCTGTGTCGGCTTGGGGCCGGATCAAATTGTTGCGGTCCTTGACAGTTATCAAGGGCTTGGTATCGAGAGCATCCTGGCGGTACGGGGAGACAAACCTCACGATGAGACATTCGTTCCACATCCCGAAAGTTTGCCCCATGCTTCTGATCTCGTTGCTTTTATTCGCCCCCGCTATGAATTCTGCCTTGGCGTCGCCGGATATCCGGAAGCCCATATCGATGCAGGTACGAAGGAGAAAGATATCGAGTATTTAAAGCTGAAGGTCGACCTGGGCGCTGAATACATCATCACGAACTACTTCTATGACAATCGCTATTTCTTCGATTTTAATGATCGCTGCATCGCCAGCGGAATCAGTGTGCCGATCTTGCCTGGCATTATGCCCATTTATAGCGTCAAGATGCTGGAGATTCTGGCCGGTCTCTGTGGTGCAACAATAACCGAGCAGGTGCTGAGAGGCATTGCTGCGCTGGATGATGATGATAAGCAGGGTCTGTTGGATTTCGGGATCACCTACGCCGTTGAGCAATGCGTCGGATTACTGAAGCACCGCGTTCCGGGCATCCATTTCTACACCATGGATCGCAGCAAATCGACCACCGCCATTATTGAGCACCTCCGCAGCGATGGCTATTTGTAGAACGCCCGGTACCAGTGGAGATAGTGACAATGGAACCAGAGCCTTATACACAACAGCAGATTGAATCCTTTCAAGCCGAATTCGTCCGGCGGCGGAAACGCCAGATATTGCTGACATTGATCATGATCCTGGCTGCATTCCTCTATGCCTTTGACTCTGGAGGCATCCTATCGCCGATCCTGGGGATCCCGGGCGTGATGTACCTCATAATCTTTATCATCCTGTTGATCCCGGCCTATCGAAACTGGTCCTGCCCTGCCTGCAAGCGGATGTTTGGTCGATCCGGGGGATTGAATCCCAGCCACTGCCGCTTCTGTGGGATCCCTTTGAGGCCCTAGGAAGACAGCTTTTGGCTGCACGATGCTCTATTGGCCGGCGGCTTAATTGCGATATTCCTGGTCTATAATACCTTCGCCGGATGCCCGCATTATCACCCACCAGGCTTTGGCAGCGCATAGATACACTGGTAGAAAGGCAGTGATGCATGAGCAGTGTACGACTTCTCGTAGGGACGAACAAAGGCGCCTTTATCATCTCATCTGATGGTTCTCGCAACAAATGGAACATTAAGGGCCCGCTTTTCGGCGGCTGGGAAATCTACCACATGAACAGCTCGCCATTGAATCCTGAGCGCATCTATGCTTCGCAGGCCAGCGCATGGTTTGGACAGGTAGTCCACCGCTCGGATGATGGTGGCAAGAGCTGGGAGACTGTAAACAATGAGTTCACCTATAAAGGTGAAGTCGGCACGCATCAATATTATGACGGTAAGCAGCATCCCTGGGAGTTCACTCGCGTCTGGCATTTTGAACCGTCACTGACGGATGCCGATACCGTTTATGCGGGAGTTGAGGACGCCGCTCTTTTCCACTCCACCGATGGTGGCCAGAATTGGGGGGAAATGCCCGGATTACGCAAGGCAAAGGGAGAACTCTGGCAGCCCGGTGCTGGCGGTATGTGCCTGCACACGATCGTCCCCGATCCTGAAGATTCCAAACGAATGTTCGTCGCCATCTCCGCCGCAGGGGCTTTCCGCACGGATGATGGCGGGGAGACCTGGCGGACAATCACCAGGGGGCTCAAATCGAATTCGGAACTGCCCGACCCCGACGCAGACGTTGGTCACTGCGTCCACCGCATAACCCTGCACCCCAGCAATCCAGATGTACTCTTTATGCAGAAGCACTGGGATGTGATGCGCAGCGATGACGCCGGCGATTCCTGGTATGAAATTAGTGGGAACCTCCCTTCGGATTTCGGTTTTCCCATCGTGGTGCATGCCCATGAGCCCGAGACGATCTACGTCGTGCCGATAAAGAGCGATTCGGAACATTATCCACCAGAAGGCAAACTGCGCGTCTACCGCAGCCGTTCGGGCGGAAACGAATGGGAGCCGCTTACCAAGGGTCTTCCACAGCAGGATTGCTATGTGAATATCCTGCGCGGGGCGATGGACACCGACACCCTCGACCCGTGTGGACTCTATTTTGGGACCACGGGGGGTCAGGTGTATGCCTCACAAGATGGTGGCGACTCCTGGGATGCCATTGTGCACGACCTGCCCAGGGTGCTCTCTGTGGAAGTCCAGACGCTGCCATGATCCGCGTGATCTTGCCTTTCCACCTGCGTAACCTGGCAAAGGTCGACAAAGAGGTTACACTCGCAGTCAACCCTCCGGCCACAATAAAAAGTGTGCTTGACGCGTTGGAAGAAGAATACCCTATGCTGCGCGGGACGATCCGCGATCACACCACAAAGGAGCGCAGGGCATTTCTACGCTTCTTCGCCTGCCAGCAGGATCTTTCGCATGAATCGCTATACGATGAACTCCCGGATGCCGTCGCAGCTGGAGATGAACCCTTGCGCATCGTTGGCGCGATGGCCGGTGGCTAGGCAGAAACACGGGTATCTTGGTCACAAGCCGGTCGGATCTTGCCGGCTTTTGTTCTTTAAACTGCACAATATCCCATCACTCCAGGCTTTGGGCGAGTTGCACGATCCCTCCGTTCTTCTACGGAGTGTTGCAAGGATATCTTCACACTTCAACCACCCCTGATCATTTCGGCTGTATAGTTATTGAGGAGGTCTCCGTATTATGAAAGTTTACTGGGAGCTGTGCTCTTTCATGCTGCCTATGATCTGGTTGTGATTGTGTCCGTCCTTGAATCCACTGCGTGATATTCGGTTGGCTTTAAGCATTGGATCAGAGTTAGCCAACTCCTTACCCGGAAAGGATCGGAGCATTAATGAACAAGGTCGAAGTTAGAGAGAACGGGATCGTGGGGGATTATTTTTCTGAATGCTCCGAACCGCTTCGCCCAGCCATCGTCATGCTCGGTGGCTCGGAAGGCGGGAAATCCTGGAGCAGGGTTAAAAAGCCAATTCAGGCCTTGGTGCAACGCGGGTTCAATGTGCTATCACTCGCTTATTTCAAGGCCGAGGGGCTCCCTGCATCTCTCGAACTCATCCCGCTTGAATATTTCGCAAGTGTATTTGACTGGTTGTCACAGCAGGAGGGGGTCGTACCCGATGCGTATGCCATCATAGGAGGTTCGAAGGGGGCTGAAGCCGCAATCCTGCTGGGCAGCATCTTCCCTCAGGTTTTGAGCTGTGATCGCATTTTCGCCCAGTAGCGTGATCCGGCAAGGGATTCCGAATAACCGCTGGGATCTCGGAAAGGATCCCAGATTCTCCTGGTCGTATCAGGGGAAAGCGATTCCCTACCTGTCTTATCTCACCCCGATATCAAAGTGGGAAATCCTGACACTGCAGCTTCGAAATCTGCATGAAATGTCATTAAGAGCAAACGCCAATGATGAGGATCCCACCATTCAGCTGGATACTTTGCATGCAGCTCTTTTGTTGATCTCCGGAAGGCGCGACCGTCTGTGGCCATCAACCCCGATGGCAGAGCAGATTGTGCGTTCTTTGAAAGAAAATGGATTCGGATTGCCCTGCGAGCACATCGCTATGGACAGCGGGCATAATAGCCTTGTCATGAACCGGGACGTATGGCGGCGGGTCTTTAGTTTCCTGGAGGATAATTTCTGTGAAGATGCCACCCTCTCGCCAGCGAATGGTTTGGAACTGTGTAAGGATAGGAGATAGCGATGTCAACACCCCGTAGCACGGAAAATCTCTTCCTGTATATGGCGTTTGGTTTGCAGGTTGTCCTTATCGCATACTTTGCTCTAAGGAGGTGGTCCTTTGAGAGTGCGATGAAGGTCGGTTGGATCGTGTATGGGCTGGCGATCCCGGCGCTCATCGTTAGCTTCATCCTGTGGAGAAATGGGAAGCCATGGTCGCTCTGGATGGGCGGCTTGCTGCTCACCGCTTGGGCGATATTCGGTTATTTCGTCGACATCGCCCGTCCGATATCGTGGCGTTCGCCGGTTTACCTGCCCGTGCTGATCCCCTATGTCCTGCTCTATCTCTCGAGCATGATGTTCTACTGGTGGCCGGTCGGGATGATCTCCCGCCCACTCTGGTTTGTTTACGCAGCCTTGTTTGTAATCAGCACCTTCTTCAACATCACCTCGCATGGGTGGTGATTCTTTGGTATGTACAGTTGGTTCGCCTGATAATCCCAAGGTGCCATATACTTGAGCCAGCAAAGAGGAGCAAATAAGAGATGCTAAAACAGGTTCATGAGCATATTGTCAGCGAGTTACAACAGAACGCCCGAACGGATACGATTTTCGTCGTCACGGCAATCGCCTTCAACCTGATTGTTCTGGGGATCAACTCGGCAGTTGCCGGGGAAGCCAGTTCACCCCGCTCGAATTCGTCAAACGATTTCATCCTGATTGTCTTTATTTTCATGAGCCTTGTGGTCAATGTCATCGCCACGATCGCATTAAACACCGGCAGGAAATCGCGCGAAAAACTGGTTACCGGCTTGCTCGCGATGTATCAGGATAATGATGTCGGTAAATATTATGATGCATCGCTGGTAGAGGGGTACAACAAACGGTACATGCTATTTAACGGGGTGATCATCAGTCTGGCGGTGACGGGCATCCTGGTCCCCCTGATTGTCCGATTCCTGTAAAGACCTGACCCCACACCCCGTAGAAGGAATAAACCACCTCGGTTGAGGTGGTTTTCGTTCGCGCCTGGTTCTGGCTGATCCTCTTAACTGTGCGGTAGCTCCCGCTCAAGGAAGTACAGGTTCTGCGTCCCGAATCCCTTGACCTCAAACTCGCCCCGTTCCGAACATTCGAAGTCATCTTTGATCAGATTGTAAGTTGTTTCACTGATGGTGATCTGCATGGGCTCTGAGAGCGTCTCCATGCGCGCCGCCATATTGACCCCGGGTCCAAAGATGTCGTAAACATACTTCTGGACTCCGACTAGCGAGCCAATCACGGCCCCGGTGTTGATGCCAATACGGCAATGCCAGGGCTCGGCATGCGTGTCATTTCTTCGTTCTATGTAGCGTAGCATGCGCAACGCCACCCGGGCGATGTTGTGGGCGTGTTCAGGATGCGATTCTGGTAGCCCGGAAACAGCCATATACGCATCACCAACGGTACGGATGCGCTCACACGCGAAGAGATCTGTGATGCGATCGAATACGGTGAAAATATCGTTGATCTCGGTGACAAGCGCCGCCGGGTCGTGGGCGATGTCCTTTTCCGTGTGTCCAACGAAATCCACCATCAGTATCGAGGCACTCTCAAATAGCGCCGGCGAGACTGTGCCGTAATCCTTCATCTCCTCATACACGGCCTTGGGCATGATATTCAGCAGGAGCCGCTCCACGCGATCCTTCTCGCGCGACAGCTCCCGAGCGTTCTTCTCCGCCATCTTGGAGTACGATTCGAGCATGTACTCCGCACGTTTTTGTTTGGATAGATCTTGGCATTCCACCAGGATCCGGCTGCCTTCATCGTCGCCAAGCGGCCTCAGCTCGATCTGGATCGGTAGGTCGTGGCCGCCAGCAACAGCCTTGGTCTCGAAGCTGTAGCCCCTGCCTTTCGCCAGGCGCTTCTCGGCTTTATCTGGGTCAAATTCATTTATGCGTGCACCAAGCAACTCATCGGCATCACCCGTAGAAGGGAACCACTTGAAAAAGTTCTCATTTTCGAAAACGAGCTTCCAGTCCGATCGATCAACAATGGCAATACCCAGGCTGATGGCCTTGGGAACCTCTCCTAACATCGCTACAATTTCTTGGGTTTTTTCGGTCATAGTGGTCTTCAGCTTTTGTGAACGACGTAGTGCATGTGGACCTTCATCTCATCCTCGATGATCTGGATATCATCGGGGGCAAAATCAAAATCTTCCAATGTTTCTACCAGCAGCTCCATCGCCTCGGCATAGGCTTCACTCGTGATCGTCAGATGTGTGTGGACCCGTTCAATGTGCTCATTGGTATAACTCACCGGTCCACCCATCACCGAAGCGATGAACTTGGTTTGATGATCGATGAGCCGTTTCATATCCGTATTGGCGAAAAAAGGACTGGTGATTGGGGAATCGAGCATCTTGTCATAGAAGCTCGAAACGACCTTGTTGATTTTGGCAAAACCACCATAGCGATCAAATATTGTGCGTGCCATAACCACTGCTCTCCTCGCTAATTAGCAAAGCCAATCCTATCCCCGACTTCAAGATACGCAACCTCGAGCGCGGTGATTAGTTAATCCGGACCCATTGTACCGGATTTTCGCCGGCCTCTATCGGAAAGTTTACGGACATCGTCAAGGTCGCATCGTCTCCAAAGGGTATTCACAGAGCGAAAACTTGAAACACCGCTATCCTCCCAGAGTTTAACAGCCGTGTTTGATCGGATTGTCAGGTAAAAACGGGTGATTCGTCAAATGACACCCAGGACCGTAAGCGGTAAAGTTCTCAAGATGACCCGCTAGACAGATTTTTATCCAGCGATCAGGGTTTTCTCAGGGAGGTTTATCGATTATGGGCCGAAATGTCCTGCAGAAAGACACTACGTTTATTATCGGCAATGGCAGGCTATCCATTGAATACATGCTCTCGCTTGTTATTGCCTTACTGATGACCCTTGCTTCTGTGCTCAGCCTCATGAATCCTGATGTCATTTACCCCACGAATGAGCTTCGTCAATCCTTCTTCTCCAATGATGTGGTAAATCTCGTCGTCGGATTACCTACGCTGCTTGGTGCCCTCTGGTTGGCGTGGCGGGGCAAATTGGTGGGGTTGTTGCTCTGGCCGGGCGCGTTGATGTATGTCCTTTATAACTACCTGGCCTATATCTTCAGTATGCCGGCGAACTGGTACTACCTGCTCCTGCTTGCAATGATTGCGCTGAGTGCTTACGTGCTTATAGGCTTCATGGCCCGCCTGGATGTACAGAATATCGGACAGCATCTGGCCAGGTCAGTCCCCGATCGTTTCTCAGGTGGACTACTGATCGTCTTCGGCGGCTTCGTCTTTTTGCGGGTGTTCTTCGTCATCGCTGCTTCCCAGGCCGATCCATCTTCCGTAACCACAAGTGAGTTGGCCATCTTGCCCGCCGATTTCCTGATAGCCCCGGCCTGGATCATTGGTGGCATTCTCCTCTGGCAGCGCAAACCCCTTGGGTACGTTGCTGGGCTGGGCTTGCTCTTTCAGGCCAGTATGCTATTCATCGGATTGATCGGTATCTTGCTGTTGCAACCGGTGCTCACCGGGGTACCTTTCGACTTTATGAGCGCGATCACTGTTGCTCTCATGGGATTGGTGTGTTTTATACCTTTCATACTTTACCTACGGGGAATAGCGGTCACATCACGACAGATCCAATCTTGAAATCAGAGACTATTCGTGACCTGGATGCTGATCACTAGCGGTTTATTCTTTTTGATGATCCTTGCCTCCGGCTATCTCCTGAGCCGCATCGGCAATCCATATAGCCTAGCCATCATCACATTGCACAAACTGGCTGGATTGGCGCGCGGGAAATACCCTGGCGTGTTGTTGGTCTGCCAAACCCAACACGGTGGCTTGGCAATCTCCGGGATTGTCGCAATAGCGGTCACCGTGGTTACCTTCCTTGTACTTATCGTTTCAGGCAGCCTGCTCAGCGCAGCAGACGAGCTTCCCGCTGTTATCCAGAAACTGCATAGCGTGTTCCCATACCTGAGCGTGGCTGCCGCGATAACAATGCTTATCGTCGTGTTTTAAGACCCTTGTGCGGGGAACTGCATACCACCCACTTACCGTCATTGTCTTCTCGTTGGATATATGTGACGGTCACAAAGAGGTCAGAGGAGCGTCAGATCGTTATCCTTTACGCAATCGGGGATTGTAGGATAATAAACCCGGGTTTTCGGAGCGACTTTCGCTCCGATCGTCTTGTAAAGCACTAAATGTAATGATCATAAAAAACATTCTCCGTAGAAAAGGCCGCACTTTCCTCACCGTCCTGGGCATCAGCGTCGGCATTGCTGCTATTGTGGGTCTGGGTGCACTGGCGGAGGGTTTTGAAGCCGGTTACAACTCAATGCTCTCCGGAAGCGACGCAGACCTTGTCGTCAGCCAGCCGGATGCACTTGATATCAGCATGAGCGCCATCGATGAGAACATCGGCCCCGAGCTGGCTGCCATGTCTGAAATAAAGGCCAGCAGCAGCATGCTGGAGGGTTTTGTCCAGACTGAGGGTACGCCCTTCTTCTTTGTTTTCGGCTACCCACTGGACAGTTTCTTGCTAGACCGCTTCCAGATTGTTGAGGGCTATGGTTTTCTCTCGCGCGAGGCCGAGAAGAGCCGCCGGGCAATCTGGATCGGGTCCGCTGCTGCGGAGAGCCTCAATAAGCAAATCGGCGACTCAATACGCCTTGGAGATAGCATCTTCGAGGTTATCGGCATCTACCAGACTGGCGATCCGCTCGAAGATAGCGGCAGCGTCCTGTCACTTTCTGAAGCCCAGATCATCCTGGGCAAACCAAGACAGGTCAGCCTCTTCTACCTGCGCTTGAAACAACCTGACCTGGACGAGCGCGTGATCGCACGCGTCGAGCGTCGCTACCCTGACCTCGACATTGGTACTACCAGCGATTTCCTGGATAACCAGATCATGGGAGATGCCATGCAGGGTTATGTCTGGGCGATTGCTGGCCTGGCGATCGTCATCGGCGGGGTTACCATGACCAACGCCCAGCTGATGTCAGTCTACGAGCGCACTCGCGAAATCGGGGTATTACGGGCGGTCGGTTGGAGTAAAGGGCGAGTGCTGCGCATGATCCTGGCGGAATCGGTCATCGTTGGCATCCTGGGTGGTTTGCTCGGTATTGCCATGGCCTGGGGTATGCTGATCGTTTTTTCCGATATCTTCCAGATGTTTGGCGCCACCTCCACCTCGATCGGACCGGAGCTGCTGGCGCAGGCTTTGATCACCGTCTTCACCCTGGGTATTATTGGCGGATTATATCCAGCCTGGCGCGCCTCTCGCCTTGAGCCGATCGAAGCCCTGCGCTATGAAGGGGGAAGCAGCGGAAGCGAGGTGAAACGGCTCCCTCTTGGTGGTATGGCTGCCCAGAGCCTGTGGCAGCGAACAACCCGCACTCTGCTTACTCTGGTCACGATTGGTCTTACGGTAGGGGCCATCCTGACCCTGGAAAGTGTGATTAACGGCGTTTCGAATGAGATGACCAGTCTGATAGGAGCCGATTCGGAAATCGTCATCCGCCAGGCCGATATTGCCGACACAAGCTTGAGCGCGATAGATGAGAGTACCGCTGATCGGATCAGCGCTCTGCCCGAGGTGTACAGTGTAAGCGGCATGGTGATGAACGCCGTCATGTTGCCAGAAACCGGTGGGTTCCTCCTGCTGCTGGGCTACGCGCCCAACGAACGCGCCATACAGAATTTCAAAATCATCGAAGGGCAACCCCTGACCAGCAATCATCAGATCATCCTGGGCAGTGTCGTTGCCGAGGCCAATGGAAAAAAGGTCGGTCAGACGATGGATGTCGCCGGTCAGCGCTATAAAATCGTGGGGATCTTTGAAAGCGGATCCGGTTGGGAGAATATGAGCGCCATCATCACGCTACGAGATGCCCAGGCATTTGCCGGTCGCCCGCGTAAGGTGACCATACTTATGGTAGACCTTGAAGACGCCCGTAAAACCGAGGTGCTCGTGGACGAGATCAACCTGCGTTTCCCAGACGTACATGCGGCGCCCAGTGGCGAGTTTGTCGATCAGATGCCCGATATGGAAAACGCCGATGGCATGTTGAATGGCATCTCCTTTCTAGCTTTAATCGTCGGTGGTTTGGGTGTGTTGAACACTATGCTGATGTCGATACTGGAACGCACGCGTGAAATTGGCGTTTTGCGTGCCCTTGGATGGGGTCGGCGGGAAGTTCTCTCGCTGATCCTGCGCGAGGCCTTGCTGCTGGGGGTGCTCGGTGGCCTTGCCAGCATCATCATCGGTGTCCTGCTGGCCTACCTGCTCACCCTGGCGCCACTGGTTGGCTCTGTGCTTCAGCCCGAGTGGACCCTGGGAGTGTTCATCCGCGCCCTTTCCATCGCCCTTTTACTTGGAATTTTTGGCGGGCTCTTTCCCGCTTATCGTGCAACCCGTATGCAGCCGGTCGAAGCGCTGCGGTACGAGTAGCGACATAGGAGACGTAAACATGAAGGCTGTCTTAAAATCTGCAAAATCCTTGATGCTGATGAGTCTGGCTCTGGCACTCCTGCTGGCGGCTTGCAGCGGGGGCGAAGAAGCCACGATCGATCCGGCTGAGCTGCTTCCCGCGGATGATTTTGTGCCCGTCATCAGCGCAACTGGTGTGGTCAAACCGGTCCGCTGGGTCACACTCAGCTTTCCCAGTGGTGGCCTGGTGCGAGAGCTATTGGTAGAACGGGGGGATGCGGTCGAAGAGGGCCAGGTGCTGGCTCTGCTGAGCAGCGTCGAACAGGCTCGCGCAGCCGTCACCGCTGCACAGCTTGAGTACATCAATGCTGATCAAGCTCTGGATGACCTGCTCGAGAATGCCGAGCTTTACGCCGCGCAAGCCCAACTGGCGCTGGCCAACGCCCAGGACCGACTCGATAATGCAGAATATACGTGGACTGTACGCCAGAAAGGCAACCGCGCCAGCGCCAATACGATCGACGGCGCCGAGGCGAACCTGACCCTGGCTGAGGAAGAGGTCGATCGAGCCCAATCCGCTTATGACCGTGCCAATGGTGAGGCCAGCAAAGCGTTGGCCCTATCTAACCTGGTCGCTGCCAAAAAAAATCGCGATTCGATCCAGCGCAACCTGAACTGGTACCTCGGCGCTCCGGACGAGATCGAGCAGGCGCTTTTGGATGCCGAATTGGCCGAAGCGCAAGCAACAGTGGCCGCCGCCGAGCGTGAGTATGAGAAGGTCAAGGATGGGCCTGACCCGGATGCGCTGGAGATGGCCCAGGCCCGTTTTGATAATGCCCGGGCTTCCTTGCTTGCCGCCGAACAGGCGCTCGCCGATATGGAGCTGCAGGCATCTTTTGGCGGAACCATCAGCGAGGTCTTCATCCGCAATTATGAATTCGTAGCACCGGGACAACCGATCTTGTTGCTGGCTGATCTTGGCGAGCTCGTGATTGAGACCACCGACCTGAACGAGATCGACGTGGCCCAGATTGAAGTTGGATTCCCGGCTTTGATCACGTTCGATGCCCTGCCCGATGTTGTACTTGAAGGCACCCTCACATACATTGCGCCAAAATCCAGCCAGGGCACCGGCGTGAACTATCTGGTCGAGGTCCAATTGGATGGTGACTTCCCAGAGAGCGTGCGTTGGGGGATGACGGCATTTGTCGATATCCAGATTGATGGATAAGCAGCGAGGCACCGATATGATCGACCATGACTATTTGCTCCAGACAATAGACCTCACCCGTGTGTACGGGGACGGCGACGAAATTCGCGCCCTCGACAACGTCAATCTAAAGGTGCGGCCAGGTGAGCTTCTCAGCGTAATGGGGCCCAGCGGCAGTGGTAAGAGCACGCTGCTGAATCTGGTCGGTGCCCTCGATCAGCCTACCGAGGGCCAGGTGTTGATTTCTGGCCGGGATCTGGCGGACATCAAAGATGTCGATGAGTTCCGAGCCAGTACGGTAGGTTTTGTCTTCCAGCTTCATAACCTGCTCCCAACCCTCACCTCGCTTGAAAATGTCGAAGTCCCCATGCAAGGTCGCAAAGATGCAAAGGAACGGAAGCTGCGTGCGGAGGAACTACTTGCTTTGGTTGACCTCGAGGACCGCATGGATCACCTACCCAACCAGCTTTCCGGCGGCCAGCGTCAGCGGGTTGCCGTCGCTAGAGCCCTGGCCAATAACCCGGCCCTGGTCCTGGCCGATGAACCAACCGGTAATCTGGACAGCGCAGCGGGCAAGTCGTTGATGGCCTTGATCCGGCGGCTCAATCGCGAACAGGGCACCACGTTGCTGATCGTCACCCATGACCCGGCCGTGGCACGCCAGACCGATCGAGTGATCGTAATGCAGGATGGCCGGATCGCACGCGAGGACATCATCGGCTCTCCCATCGAAGAAGATCTAAAAATGTGGCGCTACTCTCGGCTCGGCCAGCGCATCGTCGAAAGTGATACCGAGGTTGCTTCAACACTGCCGATCTCCAAAGCCCAGTTAAAGACTCTGAAAGAATTGCTCGAGCGGATTGATGGCGAGGGCGATTAATACCAGCTGCAATTTCGGGCTCGAAAGATTCCATTCTGAACGAGCACCCTCAGGATTACCCGACCAAGCTCATATCGACGCCAGCGCGCTTACGACACAATCGGTGTCCCGTTCCCCTGTGGAACAGATCCCTCCTGGGTCCTTTGATTCAAGCGCTCTGATCCTGGTGCCAGGATCAGTCCCGGGAAAATCATAGCGCTGAACCGCACCCGATGCTGCCAGGTTGGTTTGTTTTCAATGGATGATCATCGTCTGTAGGAAAGAGCAGACCCGAGAAAGGAGCACCATTGGCCCGACACACACGCTACCAAGGGGTGATCATTCAGAATGGCTCCATCTTGCTGATCCGCCATAAGCACCATGCCACGGATCGGACCTACTGGGTTTTTCCAGGAGGGGGGATCGAAGAAGGTGAAACCGAGCAGGAGTGTGTCGCGCGCGAGATGCTGGAGGAGACCAATCTGGTGGTTGAAGTAAAAAGCCTCATCCTTGATGAGCCGGACCATCCAGACGAGGGCTATAAGCGCCGAAAAACATTCCTCTGCAACCCGATCAGCGGCAGTGCAAGACCTGGCTACGAGCCGGAACTCGAAGCAGCCGCCGAGTATTCAATCGTTGAGGTGGGTTGGTTTGATCTACGCGATGAGTCCGACTGGGATCCTCGCCTGCTCCAGGATGCCATCACCTACCCGCAGCTGGAAAGAATTCGAAAGGCACTCAGTTTTTAGAACGATAGGTAACGCCGATCGTGCAAGGACCGAAATCGGTACGGCCAATCGTAAACTACACAAATTCAGTTTGACAATAAAAGATGGTTGAGATGTTGAAACGGGTCAGTATATCCCTCGAGAGTGTCAAACGCCGGACCTTTGCCATTGCCCACGGATGGCCCGGCTGGGCACGCAGTGGTCGGGATGACCAATCAGCCATTCAGAACCTGTGTACTTATGGCCCCCGCTATGCCGTCGTCCTCCAATCGACACCCTATGCCTTTGAACCCCCGAGCGATCCGGAGGCCTTCCATCTGGTCGAACGCTTGGAAGGCAACAGCACCACCGACTTTGGTGCCCCTGCCCTGCCCATACTGGGTGAAAGTGAGCCGGTTGATGCTGAAGAAAGGGAGAAGTCTGAGGCGATCTTGCGGGCTAGCTGGCGCAGTTTTGATGAGGCGCTCGCCCAATCCAAGGGGGTTGCGTTGCGCAAGGGTCCTCGAGGGGGTGGGCGTGACCAGGGGAAGCTGCTATCGCATGTGATCATGGCTGATAAAAGTTACCTGGCCAAGCTCGGGTGGAAGGTCCAGCTTGTCGAAGGGGAAGATCCTCTGCAAGCGCTCCCCCACATACGAGATGCCATCCTTGCGGGATTGCAAGCAGCGGTTAATGGAGAGATCCCCGCTAAAGGTCCCCGTGGTGGGCTCCGCTGGACCCCACGATTCTTCGTCCGGCGTGTGATCTGGCATATCCTCGATCACACCTGGGAAATCGAAGATCGCATGACCTAGGATGGCTTGCCCTTGGATTTCCCTTATACGGGAATCCGTACCATGCTCTCCACAACTGGGCTGCATTAAGATGCATTCCCGGGCAGATTAGGGGCAGTCACTTCACAGGAGCCAGATATGAAAGGGCCAATTGTATTGGATGCCCATGGCAAGCACGCACAGAGCGTGCAGTTCAGCGAGGTGCACAATCAGCTTATCTCATCCGGCATGGACGCCAAGATCCATCTCTGGTCTGTACCAGGATTCTCTCTCACTACCTCATTCACCGGCCACGCCAACAGCGTCAACACGCTCAGTCTCACAGCGGGGGATGAGCGCCTGGCGAGCGGTTCCAGCGATCAAACTGTGCGAGTCTGGTCCTTTCCTGAAGGTCAATTGCTCCATACACTGGATAAACAGGTAAATGCCTGCTACAGCCCGGATGGCCTGATGCTCGCGACTATCGGCAGCAACGGACGCGTTTCACTCTGGGATACCGCTGAGTACAATTCGCCGAGTATGCTGCCCAAGCTGGATAAACGCGTATTCAAACTAGCATTCTCGCCAGATCATACCTGGTTAGTGATTGGCGGCACCGGAGCGATTCATCGCTACAACCTTCTGTCTGATTCGCTCGAACCCGCTCTTGAACGTCACCAGCATGCAATCCCTGACGTAGCGTTTACGCCCGATGGCCAGTTCATGCTTGCTACCGGGGCGGAGTGCGCTCTCAGCATCTGGAACGCTGCCGATTGGACAGAGCTACGGCACATTCCGTTGCCGGCGAAAGGGGTACTGCAAACCGCGATCTCACCCGATGGGGAAACCCTCTTCATCAGTATGGACAATCTGATTTGCGGGTACACTATCCCCAACGGAGAGCATATCCTGGATATCCCGCTGGCCATCAAGGGTGTCTATGGCCTGGGGGTTTCTCCAGATGGGGCCTGGCTCGCCAACGCAGGGGCGGACGGGAACGTACGCATATGGGAACTCTAATATGACGAAACATACCATCATCACGGGTGGTACACGTGGCATCGGCTTCGGCCTGGCGCAGGCATTCCTCTCACATGGATGCGCGGTCATGATCAGCGGACGGACGCAAGCAAATACCAATGCTGCAGTCGAGAAACTAAAGCAAGGATTCCCGGGCGCAGACCTCCTGGGACAAGCCTGCGATGTGCGCCAACCAGATCAAGTCCAGGCGCTCTGGGATGCTGCCAACCAGGTATGGGGCCAGATCGATATTTGGGTGAATAATGCCGGGATCAGCGGAGAGGAAGCCGCGCTCTGGCAGCTCCCCACGGATGAGCTGGACGCTGTCATAGAGACAAATATTCTCGGGACACTCTATGGTTGCCAGGTTGCCGCCAATGGCATGCTCGAGCAGGGTAACGGTGCTATATACAATATGGAGGGCATGGGCTCAGACGGACGCATGCATAAAGGCCTGACCTCCTACGGCACTAGTAAATATGCCGTAAGCTACATCAGTCAGGCTCTTGCTAAAGAACTCGAAGATACGCCAATCCTGATCGGCTCCCTTCGGCCGGGTATGGTAGTCACCGGGTTGATCACGGATCGGTATATCAACCGACCGGAAGAATTTGATCGGGTCAAACGCATCTTCAATATCATCGCAGAGCGGGTCGAGACCGTGACTCCCTGGCTGGTTGAACGCATGCTTGCAAATACACGAACAGGCGTTGTTATTTCCTTTTCTGGCCGCTGGAAGTTGATGTGGCGTTTTCTTTCCGCTCCTTTTGTGAAACGCGAACTCTTCGATAGCAGCTTAACCCCAGACGATTGAACGTCGCACCAACCTGACACAACTGTCGGCTTCCTGTCCTCGTGACGCGTCAGGCACCAGACGGATAGGCTCAAGGTTCCCTGTCAGGCAGCCCCCTCCCCGCTGTGCTACAAACGTTACAGACCTTTCTCGATGCGTCACGGGTGAATGAAAAATGAAAAAACCCACCATCTTTGATTTCCAGGCACAAGTTGGGTTGACCAAACATCTCGGGGGAATGCAAGCAACCCGTTCCTTGATCGAGGGGTGCAACCTCGAGGGAGGCGAGCGTGTGCTCGAAGTTGGCTGTGGTGTAGGAACAAGCGCGGTTTATCTCGCTCAAACACTCGGATGCCAGGTCACCGGCGTGGATCTATCTGAACGCATGATCCAACGAGCGCGAGAACGCGCCCGGGAAAAAAAGGTCGATCATTTGACGACTTTCCGTACCGCTGATATGGACCAATTACCCCTCCCTTCCGACACTTTTGATCTGGTTTTCTGTGAGTCAGTTTTAGTGTTCTCAAAAGACAAACCAAAGGCGATAAGCGAAATGGCTCGCCTTGCGATCCCGGGGGGCTTGGTTGCCATCAATGAATCGATCTGGCTGCACGCACCTACTGATGAATTGCGCGCCTGGTTCGCCCAGGATATGGCTGCTGAGGCTTCTACGATGAGGCTCGAAGAGTGGACCCATTTGATGGAGGAGGTAGGACTGAGCCTGGTTAGTTGGGGTCCATCCCAGATCGAAATAAAAAATGAAGTGCTGGGTTTGTTCGAACGCTACGGCCTGAGCGGTTTATTTAAGAGCACTCTACGTGGGATCGTGATGTATTTTCAGCGGCAAGATTACCGCGATTTTATCGCTGAGACGCGCAAATCAGGCATTGCACCCGGTAATCCCGAAGAATATCTTGGCTATGGTCTCATAATCGCAAAGAAGTAGGATAACCGGTAAAGGTTATACCCGTGTCTACAATCTTCGAATCATTTGAACAACCTTCCAACGGTCAATCGATAGAAGTGATTACCGGTTATGCATTGAAGAATCTCTATCGCGTGGCTTTTTATGGCGTACTGCTCTTTTGTTCCGGCAGGCACACTCGCCTGGCATCACGCCTGTGTCTACCTGGGTCTTTTCATAGTGGCTGGCTTTAGCGCCTAAGGCAAGTGTGTGCGCTTCCAGCCTATCCCAGGAATCTGGTAAGTCTACGCCGGGCTGATCTCTTCTCTCCTTCTTCCCCCTCGGTTTCAGGCACCCTGGTACATCTCAGGGTGCCTGATGGTTATGTGATATCAATTAGGGTGGGAGGCATGATGGAAACGATCGTACTCGTAACCGGCGCCAATCGTGGTATCGGCCTTGAGGTCGGGCGTCAGCTCGCAGAACAAGGGGCCCTGGTGCTGCTTTCGGGTCGTAACCTTGAGGCGACCAACCTGGCTGCCGCCGCTATCGCCAAGGAAGGGTACTTGGTCGAGGCGCTTCAACTGGACGTCACGCAGCCCAAACAGATTGATCTTGCAGCCAGTGAGTTAGAGACCCGCTTCGGAAAACTGGATATCCTGGTTAACAACGCCGCGGTGTATCTGGATGAGGGCAGTAGCATATTTGAGGTGTCATCTGGCACCTTCCAGGACACGCTCGCCACCAACCTCGTTGGACCTTTGATTCTCACACGCCGAATGCTCCCGCTGCTCAAGCGCAGCCAGGCAGGTCGCATCGTCAACGTCTCATCCGGTATGGGGGCTCTGCATGACATGCGTGGCCGTGAGGCAGCTTACCGTGTCTCGAAAACTGGCTTAAATGCCCTTACCCGGATCATGGCCAGCGAACTCCAAGCCTCGGGAATCAAAGTGAACGCTATCTGCCCGGGCTGGGTACGAACCGACATGGGCGGTAGCAACGCCCCTCGCAATGTCGTTCAGGGGGCGCTCGGCATCGTATGGGCCGCAACGCTGCCAGCGGATGGGCCTACTGGGGGTTTCTTCCGCGATGGTGAAGCGCTCGATTGGTGAGGGGTAGAGATCAGCCGTCGGCCAGCATCGCCCTCGCTGCTTTGCGAGCGATCGCCACAGCGAAGTTTGTGCCCCGATCCCAGGGATAAACCTGGCTCATACTTGCAAACCACAGCCCAGCGATCGGTGTTCGCATTGCGGGGATCGCACTTGAGTGGTTCACCGGGGGCACCGGTTGCGCGTATGCCGTGCGGAACATCCAGCTGTCTGTAACCCATTTCGGGGAAAAATCGGGGTTGATGCGGTTTAACGACGGCAAGAATCGCTCGAGCAACTCTTCTTTGGTCAGTGAGAAATAGTCATGATCGGGTTCCAGGTAATCCCCCAGGTAAACGATATGGTCACCCCCAAAATGCCCCGGGTCAACATAATTCGTATGTTCAACCAGAGATAAGTAAGGGAACCCGGCGGATTTAGGCATGTTATGCCAGTAGACGCCCTTCTTGGAAAGCTTCTCACTCAGCGCCAGGATCAGGACTACCGCACCCATAGAGCGAAGGGAGAGCAATTCTTTGAGATATGCCTCTGGCAGCGACGGCGCCAGCCGGCTGAGTTGGCCCGGTGAGCTGGTGACGAGGCATTGATCATAAGGCCGCTGCTCGCCCTGGATGCTCAATCGTAAAACGCCATCCGGATCCCGCTCGATTGCATCTACCGGGGATGAAAGCCGGATATCTACGCCCATCAGGGTCAGTTTTTCAGCGAAAGCTTGATTAAACGCCTGAAATCCACCTTCGAACGTGCCCAAACGAGGGGTACGGGCTTTAACCCTGGCCCAAAACCAGGCCATATTTACGTCCTTATAGTGAGGACCAAATTTACCAACCAGCAGAGGCTCCCAAAGGATGCGGTAGGCTCGTTCACCGATCCAACGCTCGAGCCATGCGCTGGCTGTGACCGATTCGAGCGGTTGCCAGCGCGCCAGATACCGCAGGTAGGCGACAACCACGCCAAACCTAAC
Organism: Anaerolineales bacterium; assembly: GCA_041554155.1. GTDB lineage: Bacteria > Chloroflexota > Anaerolineae > Anaerolineales > E44-bin32 > E44-bin32. Next base: position 2,132 of record JBFFMI010000007.1, on the reverse strand, counting down.
CCGCTCCAAGAAGCTCAACCCGGGAAATTGCAGGACAGCTAATGGCGAATCAAGAGCGTAGAAATCGCCTTCGTGGTAGACCGCAGTAACTGGCCGGGGAAAGAGCACGCGCCCCGCCATCCCCAACTCCTTGATCAAGCCCAGCATCTCACGGTCGCTGGCGAACCAATGGTGGTAGTAGCGCTCAACCGACCAATCCCATCGATCGGTAGTGAATCCCGAGGCCAGACCCCCGACATAATCCGAAGCCTCATAGATTGTGACCTTGGCTCCACCCAGGGCGAGATCATATGCCGCTGCCATACCGCCCACCCCTGCCCCCACGATCGCGACTTTCATCTACTGCCCTCCGCTAACTCTTCCCTAACTGCCGACCAACTCAGGCTTTCACGCACCATATAATATGCGCCCAGAGCGGTGATCGGGAGCCATAGTGCGACGTGCAACACCAACGTATAGCCTGCCGCCAGCGCTCTCCCAACCCCATAAGCTTCCAGTACAGCGATCCCGGGTGCGTCAAAGGTACCTACATAACCCGGAGCGGAGGGTATCGTCGTCGCAAGGTTGACGATCCCATTCATAAGCATCAGGGCGAAGAAATCCACTTCAAAAGTGAAAGCATGCATTACCAGCCAGTATTTTCCCGTTTCGAACAGCCAGATAACCATCGAAGTAAGCAATACCATGAGGACATCTGCTGGTGAGCGGAGGGAACTCAGACCTTCAAGGAATCGCCCGGCGATGCCCTTCAAGTTCTCGCGCCATCGGATCGGGCTCAGGCGTTCGATCAACCAGTCAATGACTCGCCTGGATCGATCAGGGAGAATAGCCATCAGCAGAAACACAGCCACGGCACTCAGGAAAACCCCTGCCCCGATCAGCGCTAAGGATCGAATGCTGCCAGCGAAACCAGAGTCAACCGTGAGGGTTGCCAGCTCCGGTAGGTTGAGGAAGACAAACGCCAGCATGACGATTCCATCAAAGGCGCGTTCGACAATGATGGTCGCAAGGGAGGCAGAGATCGGTACGTCTTCCTTGCGGCGCAGCACATATGCCCGCAGCAGCTCACCCGCCCGGGCGGGATAAATGTTATTCCCCATATAACCTATTGCTACGATGGGAAACATCGTGCGCGTGGGGATCCGTTTAAGCGGTCGTAAAAGGTAATGCCAACGCCATGCTCGCGCCCATACTCCCAGGAAATACACGGCGACGCCCGGGATCAACCAGAGGTAATTTGCACCTTTGAGCGAATCCCACACGTCCTCAAGATGCAATCCGCGCAATGCCCACCAGAGAAGTACGGCACTGATTAGAACTCCTACCCAGAACTGCCAACGTTTCAATGTCCGCTCCTGAAGTGCTGCTAACATCCTAGCGCAAAACAAACCGGACGCAAGGGATCACCTGCGTCCGGTCAACAAACAGAATTCAAATGTCAGGCTGCTTCTACTGCAACGGGCAGCATACCTTCCAAAATACGCTCAAGCGCCATTGTGTGACTGCATACGTTGCGGGTCAGGAAGAAATCGCAATCACAGCGCCATGCGCCATCAATATACTCAACACTGTGCGGGTTGTTTTCACCATCGAAAGTTGCTTTGAAATGATCAAATACTATGCGATCTCGATCTTCTGCATACCGTTTTGCTTTTTCGATCTTTCCGATCATGCCATAGTCCATTGGACCTCCTGTGAATATTCGCCAGAAACAAAAAGGCACATGGGCGCGCGTCCCATGTGCCTGTTAAGGGCTTTGGTTTCTGTTGGTTGCGACTCCGCTCATGGCGGTTTGTCCCTCCCTTGCGAGATTTTTTGTGTGTGAACAGTATAGGCGCGAGCCAGCACAGAGTCAATCACCGTTCAACCTACGCGCAGCTTACAATAGCCTCCGCTGATGGAAACGCCTCAATCACCACAGGCCAGGAAGAGCGGCTCTAAATGGGTGATATCGCGAATCACCAGGCAATCGACCTCGGGATAAACACCCTTGGGGTCAAACAAGACCGGGTGCATACCCGCAGCACGGGCACCCACCACATCCGCGTAGAAATTATCGCCAACGTAGACAGTTTGCTCGGCCCTCACCCCTGCTCGCTCTGCTGCGTGCTGCAGGACGGTCGGATCGGGCT
>JBFFMI010000006.1:0-32094 GCA_041554155.1 Anaerolineales bacterium | reverse complement strand
TCGATGCCCTGGAAGCCTTCATCGCCCGATTCCTTTCGCCCAACGAGCGTAAGGGAGCTGGCTTAACGGGCCAGGCTTGGATCCAGGCACGCTCAGGAATAATCCCTGAGCGAGCGATCCGTAGGGGGACCCCTGTAAATGAGATGGTCGAAGCGGGCATCCTCACACGCCACATCAATAACCGCTTCACTTTCACCCAACCCAATATCGGCGCCTTCCTGGCCGCCCGGGCAATGGCCGATGGTGCCGAGCTCGTGATGATTTCCGAGCCAGGTTGGGGACCTGCAGATTATGCGCTGGGGTATCTTGCACCCATTGGTGACATCACGCCGGTCGCCAACCAATTACTCACACCAAAGGCGGATCCGATCGAACGGGGCTTGCTGCTGCTTGGACGCTGGCTGCGAGATGCACCCAAGAAGGCCACCTGGCGGGCTGATGTACTCCGACGATTAGCCACGCTCGCTACAGATCCAAACCGTCCCTACGGATTACGCCTGCGTGTTGTCCACGCACTTTCGGCATCACAGGAGCAGACTGTCTCGATCCTATTCCGCCGCATGCTCGAATCCGATAAACCCAGCAGTCGCGTTCTCGGGGCATTGGGGTTGGGCGGCCTGCGCGATGAAGAAGCGGTTCGCCTGTTGCTTCAGACAATTAACACCAAGCGGAATTTGCACACCCGGCAGGCAGCCTGCCTGGCACTAGCTGCCATTGGAACGGAAGAAGCGTTAGAAGGATTGGGCCGGATTATCCTCGAGAGCGATGAGGGCGTGCTTATTGCAGCAGCCGAGGCCCTGGCCTGCAACCCCGATGAGGGTTGGCCGATGTTGCAGGATGCCATTGAGATGAAGAACCTGCTCACCAGACGGGCGGCGGTCTTTGGATTGGCGCGTATCCCCCAAGACTGGGTTGATGAGATTATCCATCGGGTACAGTTAGAAGATGATCAATGGGTTGTGCGTGGTGCTGCCTCAGAAGTGCTTGAGCGCCGGCAAAACCCACCCTGGCATGTCCACCTTCCAGTGCAGGATGTATCCGAACTCGCCTGGCTGCAAGCATTCGCCCAGAAAGAGGGGATGGCGGTTGCCCCCGGACGGGCAGCACTGGAGATGGTTCGAAGGGCTTTAAACAAGGGCTCACAGGAAGAGAAGATCTCGGCACTTGAGGCAATCGTATGGGCTGGGGGTGAAGAACTATCTCTGGAGGTGTTCCAGGCGCTCAGCTCCACAGAAGCTTACCTACGCGACGCAGCATTCGAAGCGCTATGGCAACTACATGCCAGCGGAGCAGATGTGCTTACACAAGCAAGGACCGCCTGAGGTCCGATGATGTAACATGAATTTGTAACCGACCGATCGCCAAACCAAAACACGGTGATACACTCACCGTGTTTGCTTTTCTTCGAAACTATCGCGCAATCAAATTACGAATCTTGCATCCAGGCCTTTAGCCGCGCTTCAGCTTCTTCCGCAGGCATCCCGGCTATAGAAATAATCTTATCCAGACCTTTCTCACCGGCCACAATCTCGATTTTGTTCTTGCGAACACCAAGCAGCTTTGCCAGGAAGGCGATCAGTGCTCGATTGGCCTTGCCCTCCACAGGCGGGGCGGCAACTCGTATGCGAACGGTGCCGTCATCCAACACGCCCCCTACCTCCGTGCGGCGTGCTCTCGGGGTCACGCGGATTGTAAGTGCTGCGCCACGCTCACCATTATGTAGCTTGAATTCGCGTTTCTTGGAAGCTTTCGTCAAATCAAGATCTCCACGACAATTCGCCCGATCAATTCAAGCAAGACCAAGAGCACCAACGGGCTTAAATCGAGCATCCCTGCAGAAGGCAGCAGACGGCGAATGGGCTCCAGCAATGGTTGAACTAAATTATCCAGGAATCTCCTGACCGCATGGAATGGATCCAGAAAATAGCTTACGACCACATCCGCAAGCACGATCATCATCAGTATTCGGGTAAATAGAAGAAAAGCAGTTGCGAGACTAGACAAGGTAATTCCCTCTGGTTATTTTTAATCAATACCTGCTTCTGGCATTTTACCGCAACTGGTCGGATCTATTCATAAACGTTCGCCAAACAGTGCTCTCCCCAGCCTCAGCATGGTCGCCCCCTCTTCCACAGCGATTTCATAATCATCGGTCATTCCCATGGAGAGTTCCGGGAGTTGGATCGTGAGCTCCCGGGAGAGATATTCCTTTAGCGTACGTAGAGACTTAAATGTTGATCTCAATATGGTTTCGTCTTGCACCCAGGGAGCCATTGTCATCAGACCGCGTATCTCAATGCCGGGAAGTTGCGCTATTTGGGCAAATTGGGGCAAGATGGCTGGCCAGGTTTTTGGATCGGCGCAATTCCACCCTGCTTTCGTGCTCTCACCCGAAACGTTGCACTCCAGTAATATGGGAACCCGGTCATCCCGATCTGAGTTGAAGCGGCTGATGCGCTCGGCAATCTTCATGCGATCGATCGAGTGGACCATGCTGAAATTTCCAGGGATATCCGCAGCCTTACGGCTTTGAATATGACCCACCATATGCCAGGTGATCGCCGGATCAGACAGTAGTTCCTGCTTTCGAAGTGCTTCTTCAACCCGGTTCTCGCCAATCTGGTTGAGCCCTAGCGCAAACGCTGCTGTGATCGCTTCGATGGGATGGCCTTTTGTAATCGCAATGAGTTGAATCGTCTCTGGTGGCCGACCCGATCGCTCTGCTGCGTTGGTAATCCGTTCACGGACATGCTCCAGACGCGGTTGGATGGCTCCTTTCCATTCCTGACTCATGGAAGTTCCAGGTTGAACAATGCTGCGAAGCGGCCAGTTTTGCCCTTTTCCGCACGATGCGAGTACCAATCATGATTATCACAAACGGTACAAATACCGGCGATCTCAATCACTCCCACGCCTTCTTGTTCCAGTATTGATTTATTGGCAGACCAGAGGTTTAGAAAGCGCTTCGGCCCTCGTTGAAGGATATGCTTAGACGCCTTGCTCCCATAACTGGAATTGAATGCATCGATGACATCCTGCCCCACTTCATAATGATCAGGGCCGATGGAAGGACCGATACCGGCCAGCATATCCTGGGGCTTTGATCCGAAGGTAGCCTGCATGGCCCGGACTGCTGCTTCGGCTGCTCGGCGCACCGTTCCCAACCAACCCGCGTGGGCCATCCCGATGGCAGGTGTGACGGGATCGAAAAGATAAATCGGGACACAATCGGCGAAACGCATGAAAAGGGTAATGGCCGGATTTGCGGTGATGATGATATCGGCTTTCTGCGGTGGATCTGATCCGCGGGGTTGATCCGCATGGACCACGTCCGCTGAGTGGACCTGCCAAACATCATGCAGAGATGCGACCTGCCTACCGTAAGCGTCAAAGACTTTCTTGCGATTCTCATGCACCCGCTCCAGATCATCGCCCACTGTCCCGCCCACATTGAGGCTATCCCATGGCGCCGGGCTTATCCCCCCATGCCGTGTAAAGATAGCTTGGCTGAGTGGGTAATTATGGAAAAGTTCAAAATGGAAAGATTGAGTTCCGTTGTTCTGCGAAAAGGGCATAAGTCGAGTCTACCATGTAGGTGAGCTTCCCTCTCACAACGGGGGGCAGCCAGTTTCCCGAGAGCCAGGAGCTGTAAATGATCAGGAGTCTGAGTCCGGACTGAGCTCACCCGCAGCAGCTAATTTCTTCAGTACCATTGTCCGCGTTTCCTGCATGGTTTTTTCAACATAGGGATAGGCCAGCCATACGTTCATTAGGCCAAAGAGCGCACCCGAGAGTGTTCGAAGCGCCGGGACGCTTTCCCGTAGCGGAAGACGCAGCAGAGGTAAGCCGGAGATCAGCTGGGATCCACCATCGAGCGCAATTGGAACGATACCCAGTAAAAACCATACCCATATAGGCAGCGGTCGGATACGTCGACGCACCAGGCCAAAGAATAGACCACTCATGAGAATACTGAGGTAGATTGCAATGTCTCGCTGACAGAGGGCGACTTTATATCCGAGCTGGTCGTTACCGAGAAAATCTTGCGCTTCCCGCCAATCCCTGGTACCAATCCCTGTGGTTTCTTCAAAACTGACGACATCTAATCCGGCATGCTCTAAAGGATAGTATGCCTGCTGGCCAAAGAGGAACCACGAGCGGAAAGAGAGTTGATGGCACATTGGACGATATACCCTGTAGATGATCCTTGCCGGGAGTTCTGCCCCGGCCTGCATGAGAACAGGGGCGCTAAAGGGTAAACCGACGTAGAGCAGAATGATCAAGTTAAAGATTGCTAACCAATGACGAGCAAAGAATAGTAAGCCTCGGTTTAATCGAACACCGCGGGTCCGTTCCTTCTTGGATGGGGCAGCAGATTGAAGGCTTGGGCTATCCGCCGCTGCCCGGAGTGCAACTTCCAAGTCGATTTTTCGAATGGGCGCCTTTAAAGTGTAGGGTCCAATAAGGCAAACCGGGATGATCTCGTTATATTGATCATAAAGTTCAGGATCCTCATCGATGTTCACTTCCTGGAGCGTGTGAGGTAGCTGCTCTGAAAGCACACTCAAATCGGCTTTCACCTGCTCGCACAAACTGTAATCTTCGCGTGTAAAAAGTGTTACCCGAATCATAGCGAAAACCCTACCGTTTCAAGATACTGATGCAGTTGAGGCTCTGAGATTATCCCGATATGGATCGCTTGAATCGTACCGTTGCGATCGATGAGGATCGATGAAGGATAACCAATGATGTGGTATTGCTGTGATACCTTTCCATCCAGATCCAGTAGAACCGGCATCGATAAACCCATCTCGTCCACAAATTCCTGTACTTGATCTTTAGATTCTTGTAGATTGATCGCCAGGATAACAAACTCACCGCCAGCTATTTCCTGACTGTGCTTTTCCAACAACGGCATTTCGAGTCGACAGGGTGCACACCAGGTTGCCCAGAAATTGAGTAAAACAATCTTGCCTTCGAAATCCTGCAATTGATGATTTTGACCCTCCACATCAGGCAACGAAAAGTGTGGTGCTGGTTGGCCAACCGCGGGCGCTACGCGCCCTGCCGCAATAGCTTCCCCCGGGTCAATCACGCTGGAAGAAGCATTGTCTGTACTACGAGGGAGCGAGTCATCGGGAAACCCGGCAAGCACAATCGCTGTAAGTGCCGCACCTATGATGATCCCGATAAGTAATTGCCGCAGGATGGGAGCTGACCGTATTTGTCCCAGCATAAACACGATGGATCTATAGCCCGAAGTCGACGAAAAAGCCGAATTGTGCAAGTCGCTCGAGGGTACCAGTCAATAACATGACGCCTACAATAACCAGGATCACCCCCGTTGCGATGGAGAGGTAATGTACCACCTTGCCATAACGTCGCATAAGTTCAGCCACTCGCCCTATACCCAAGGCTGCCAGCAAAAACGGGACGGCCAAGCCAACAGAATAAGCACTCAGCAGCACAACCCCTTCGGTGATGCGGGCACTATTTAATGCCAGCGTGAGCACAGCCCCCAGAACCGGTCCGACACATGGCGCCCAACCTGCCGAAAAAAATACACCCATTAGAGCGGAGGAGAGGTAGCCTAATCTGGGGTTTGGCTGTACTTGCTTGCGGGTATCGTAATCCAGGAAGGGGATTGTAATCAGGCCCATGGTGTGCAGGCCAAAGATGATCACCACAATCCCGCCGATGCGGGCAATCCACTGCCGCATATCATATAAAAGCGCACCGACGGCCGAAGCAGCCGCTCCGAGCAGTATGAAAACAATGCTGAATCCGAGTACAAACGCAATGCCATGGCTAAAGGTCACCCAGCGGTTTTCAATGATCTTCCCGCCTGGGGTGATCGATCTACCGCCAAGATACCCGATATATGCGGGAACGAGTGCCAGGACGCAGGGGGAAAGAAAAGAGAGCATCCCAGCGAGAGCTGAGATACCGATGCCATATGCATTCAGACCAAAGTTGGAGAAGTCAACCATCGCGTATTACGCATCCTCCCTTGCTCTTGGACAACTGTGCGCGATCCATCGGCCATAGGTACGGATGCAAGGATAATCGATCCTCAGCCCACACTCAAGGTCTGGATGGAGGACCAGGTCGTGCTATCGATCAAGACGGTAGCTCCGCAACCTCAAGCTATTCGTAACGACGAAGATGGAACTAAAGGCCATCGCGCCAGCTGCCAGCATTGGGTTAAGCAACCCCATCGCAGCAGCGGGGATCAAAATGACATTGTAGATCAACGCCCAGAAAAGGTTCTGTTTGATCGTACGCACAGTACCCCGTGAGAGCTTGATGGCCCGGGCTGTACCTCGCAGATCCCCACTAAGCAGCGTGATCGGCGCAGCAGCGATGGCCACATCTGTCCCGGTGCCAATGGCAATGCCAACGTCCGCCTGAGCTAACGCCGGGGCATCATTGATGCCATCGCCCACCATGGCTACCACACGATTGTCTTCCTGGAGCTCTTTAACAACCCTGGCTTTATCACCGGGTAACACTTCGGCACGCACCATGGATCCATCACGTCCATTGACCGAAATACCGACATCCTGCGCGATGGCTTCCGCAGTAGCTCTATTGTCGCCGGTGATCATCGCAACTTCCAATCCTAATTGTTGCAGTTCGTGCACGGCTTCTTTAGAACCTTCTTTTAAGGAATCGGCAATGCCGAGGATCCCAGCCGCCCGGTTCTGGATGACAACCGCGACCGCTGTCTTCGCTTCACTTTGGAGCTGCCTCATTGGCGCCTGAATGCTGCTTAGCAATTGGTCCTGATCCACAAACATTGCCTGTGAACCGATCTTCACTTCTAACCCTTCGATCGATGCCTTGATCCCTTTTCCGGGTACAGCTTCGAAATGATCCGGTTCCACGAGTTTTAGATCTTTGGCAGAGGCAGCTGCGACAACAGCGTCTGCCAGGGGATGCTCAGAAGCTTTTTCAGCGCTGGCTGCTAATCGCAACAGACTGTCTTCATCCCCCTCCCATTCCAGGAGTACCACATCAGTCACCGTCGGTTGACCGCGTGTGATCGTGCCCGTCTTATCAAAAACGATGGTTGTGAGCGCACTGGCTCGCTCTAACGCCTCACTCGATTTAAACAAGATCCCGGATCCTGCTCCCCGCCCCGTACCAACCATAACAGCTGTGGGCGTAGCTAAACCCATTGCACAGGGACAGGCAATAACAAGCACAGCCACCATATTGATCAGTGCTCTGGTGAAGGATGAAATCTCACCGCTAGGTGCAGGCGCCAGGAAATACCATGTAAGAAAGGTCAGAAAAGCGATGACGACCACCGCCGGCACAAAAATGCTGGAAACCTTATCGGCCAGTCTTTGGATCGGCGCCTTGCTCCCCTGTGCTTCTTCAACCAGGCGGATGATCTGCGCCAGGGCCGTGTCTCGACCGACTTTCGTGGCTTCGAATTTGACTCGCCCAAGCTTGTTGATCGAAGCCCCTACGACGTTCGCACCAGGAGTCTTTTCCACCGGCATCGACTCACCCGTCAACATCGATTCATCTGCAGCACTCCGCCCCTCTATGACCACGCCATCCACCGGGAATTTCTCACCTGGTTTTACCAACACCAGATCGCCCACAATGACCTGCTCGATAGGTATCGCGAGTTCCTGGCCATCCCGCAGCACCGTTGCCTGCTTTGGTCGCAGACTCATCAGCTTCTTGATCGCTTCGCTTGTACGCCCCTTCGCCCTGGCCTCTAAGAACTTACCCAACACGATTAAGGTGATGATGACAGCGGCTGTTTCAAAGTAAACATGCCCGTCAATTAAACCCAACATAACCGGAATGGAGTAAAAATAGGCAGCCGAGGAACCCATCGCGATGAGGACATCCATGTTTGCAGAGCGATTGCGAAGCGCTTTGTAGGCGCCTACGTAATACTGACGACCCACAATGAATTGGACGGGAGTGGCCAGCGCGAACATCAGCCAGTCTGCCCAGAAAGCATGTGCCATGCCTGCGGGCAGCAATCCAAAATCGCGGCCCATGGAAAAAATGAAAAGGGGTATCGTGAGAAGCAAACCCAGGCGCAGTAAGCGAGCTTGATACTGAATCTCGCGTTCGCGGGCTATGCGTTCAACATCCTCCGTCTCACCTTCTACCAGAAGCGCTTCGAACCCCGCATCGGATACTGCTTTGCGTAACTCCGATTGGCTGACGACGGTGGGGATATAGAGAATTCTTGCTCGCTCTGCCGCCAGGTTTACACTTGCCTCCACTACGCCTTCACGTTGAGATAGATGGCTCTCCAGGCGACGTGCATCCTCGGCATCCGACAAGCGACGCAACAGCAAGTCGGCTTCGCCAATGGCGATGCCATAGCCTGCGCGGCGTACGCGTGCAACCAGGGCATCCTGGTTGGTCTTCGCAGGGTCAAAGGACACCGTTGCTCTTTCGGATGCCAGGTTGACGCTGGCAAACTCGACGCCCTCTTCTTTCTTTAAATTTCTTTCAACCGCGGCGACACAGTTCGCACAGGTCATACCGGTAATCGGCAACGTAAGACTTCTTATAGTCTCCACCAGGCAATCCTATCTTGTTGAAGCCGAGAACCTAGCTCAGCGATGGGGGGTAATTGATCTCCGCAAGCAAAGCTACGATACCTTCTTCTGATGCGGGATCATCAAACTCGATCATCACTTTACGATCAGCCTGATTCGCAACCACCTTGGATACACCCTCCAATTCGGAGAGTTCCATTTGGATGGTGTGGACACAGTGCCCACAGGAAATGTTGGGAATATCATATGTAATACTGGTCATTGCTTCCTCCGTTTGAATTGGGCTAAACCTTGGTGGCCATTTCGTAGACCTCAGTGATTTCTTTTAGCACCCGCTCGCGCTCATCAGGGTCTTCCCCGCGCACGGCCGTCGTCAGACATGAGTGCAGATGGTCATCCAGGATCTTGGCACTGACCTTTTGCAAGGCAGACTGGACAGCCTGAATCTGAAGCAGGAGATCGATACAGTATGCATCGCTCTCAACCATCCGCTCAATCCCGCGTATATGACCCTCAATCACTTTCAGGCGATGAAGTGTGTCTTCGCGCTCCATGTGGCTCACCATTCTACCCCCCCCTGGGGGGGGAGGGGGTCTCGGAAGTATAGTGTAACGGGGGCTCCGTGTCAAGGTCGGCCTTAAGTGGAGCTTTCAGCAGGTTGAAATCGAATCAACGGGGATAAGATCGAGAAAATCCTTAATGGCAAGCCCGGGCAGAGAATTGGGTTGCATGTCCCGAAAGTGCCCCTGCAAGCGCTTGGTCCATCGAAATAGCGCTACAAGATCCTCTGGATAGCGTCGTGGGCCGGCGCCCACATTCACCCATGCGCGCTCCTGAAATGCGGATATCCAGCCTTCCCAGGAAACCATATCCGGCGTTTTGGAGAGGGTTGCCAGTCCACTGAAGTAAATCGGTAGTTCTCTGGGCACTAGATCGAGCGTCTCCATAAGGAACGCTCTGCTGTCTTCGGTATTGAATATCAACCACAACGGAAGTAAACCAAGCTCAAGAACCGCAAAGGGATCATACTGGGTAAACATCTCGATAAGTATTCCGCGCAAGCTGATACCTGCTTGCTCGAATGCTCGTCTGTGGGCAGAAAGTGCCAGGCGTGAGAAATCATGTGGATGTGAGAAGCGGATGCGCTGGAAGCGGTAGCCATGCTTATTCGCAAATCCTTGAAGCGCATGATCTAACCCCGGTTCGCTACCCCACTCTGATTCAGGCGCCCACTCGGGATCTATTCCTGGAAGTTCCCAGCCGCCTCGATGCACCGACCCAACAGAATGCAGGAATCGGTCGATCCGCTCACTGCCCGTTAGATATTCTTCAGGGGGTATTCCCCCCCACCCTCCAATTTGATAGGCGAAGCGATCCGAGAGCGGAAATTGGAGCCACTGAGCGCAGCAATCGAGATAGAGGATCATCCCACCGGGAGTCAAGTGTGTCTTGATAAAGCTGCGATAGCCGGCTGGTAAATCGATAAGTTTTAACCGCAGATGACTCACAGTACGAGTCAACCAGCCATCGTGTATGGGATCGAAATGGGCAATCGCACGAACGCCTTTACTGCGCTCAATTACCGCTTCCGCCACGGGTGTGGTGGTATCGATGTGCCGCTTAATGCTTTCTCCAGGTGCACCACCGCGCAAGCCAAGAATAAAGGGCTGCGGGAGAAAAGGCCCTCGTAAGACCGAAGCGATATGGGCAGCCGCCCCTGCCAGTGCGGATCCAACGATGATCACCGGGAATTGTCCCTGTAGCGATTGATAATCACGCAAACGCTGCTCGACAAGGGAGTCGATAGAGAGCCCACGTGCATGGTTGCCAGATAGTGATAACAAACCAAATTGGAATCGGACTATGGATTGGGCGAAAGAGACAGGCAGCTGATTCAAAACATGCATACCCAGGCGTTCCCAGATGTTGAACTGAAAGACCTGCCTGTGTTCGCCAGAAAGCACGCCAGCGACAAGGCGCGAAATTGATGGGGAGGCGCTTTCGGCACTTTCGTATGATCGCGAAATGCTCATGGGTAGAACCGATCAGATATGCGGTGCTTCAGGGGACATTGGCGGCCTCAGCCCGTGACTTCAAGGTCTGACGTAGCACTTCGATATCCTCCGGGACTTTATACGCTGCGAAACCGAGGATAACCGCTCCCAGGATCCAAGCACCAACGCACAAAGTGAGAATGGCACTATGTAACGAGGCCCTGACCGCTATCATGCCTGCCACGAGAGGTGCGATGGCTGCCCCGCCGTTTTCGATCAGCAACTGAAGCGCAAGGGCTGTGCTCCGCACCTCTGGCAGCGTGATATCGTGGACAGTCGAAACGACATTGGGGGCCGCGAACGGTATGAATAAAGCCGTCAACACGAGCATGATCGAAAATAGACCCTGATTTTCGAGCGGGACATTCATGGTGACAACCAGCAGGATGGCTCCTGCCAGTACGGATACCATGGAAACCAGGAGGCGACCGCGCCGGGTGCGCTTGAAGAAGTAATCCCCAAATACGCCACCAATGAAATAACCGGCCGCCAGCACGAGGATGGTGGGCACGAGCGCAATCAAGATCGCATTCTCATCAAACCCGCGCTCGATCTCTAGATAACGAAAGAACCAGAAGGTAATTACGTTCCAGGGAAACACCCCGACGAATCCCTGTGCAAAAAGCAATAAGATTGTGGGCTTCTTCAATAGATCCAGGACCAGTTGACGGTCAAATCGATAATCCCCTACACCCTCAATACCCTTCAATTCAGGTTCACTACCGCCACGCTCGGGCTCCCGCACTGTAAAAAAAATCAGGAGTGCGATAAACAAACCCAGGGAGCCAGTCACAAAGAAAATCGACCGCCAACCTGTAGACGCAGCAAGGAACGTTGCGATCACAAGCCCAATCATGTAGCCGAGAGGTTGAGTCAACTGCAATAAACCGTAGATCTTGCCCCGCAGATCTGGTCCGAAGTAATCAGACAAAAGGCTGTAGAGGCCCGGGTAGGCTGAGTCGTCAATGCCCGTCGTTGCCCTGGCAGCGAGGAAGCTTGAGTAGGTCGGGGCGATGGCGCTAAGCCAGGTTGTGGAACCCCAGATTGCGGAAGCCGCCGCAAGCAATTTCGCCCGGGAAAATCGATCGTACAAATATCCCCACAGTGGGTGAAGGACCGCGCTGACCAATAATGCGCCGGTCACCACAGCACCCATCTGGGCTTCATTGATACCGAATGTCTCCATGATTGGAGTCGTTAAAGGGGCGATCAGCAACCGATCGGATTGGTGTAGCAGCATAAAAAGGAAGAAGACGAAAACCACATACCAGCGGTATTTATTGTTCCTTTTCATGGCGAATCCCTTCTTATTTATGCATGGCGAGGTTTCGGTGTTATCCGATGCCCGGCCTCGGCATCCGGGGCTTCTCGGAGGAGGGCCACGGCATGTTCAAGGACGGGCAAAATAACCGCAAGATTTTCTTCTGCGGCACGAGGTGCGCCTGGCAGATTAACGATCAGCGTTGCTCCCCGGATCCCCGCCACTGCGCGCGACAACATAGCGTGTGGAGTTTTCTGCAGGCTGGCAAAGCGCATGGCCTCGACCATTCCCGGAACATGTTTCTCGATCACGGCCAGCGTGGCCTCAGGGGCTAGATCGCGTGGTGCGAGACCGGTCCCTCCGGTTGTAAGGATGAGATCGATATCCCCGGCATCGCTGGTATCGATCAGCCATGATTCAATATCCGCTTGATCATCGGACAAAACTTGCTCTTTGGAAACCGTCCAGCCCTGGTCTTTAACCTTGTCGGAAATGATGGGGCCAGATCGATCATCTCGTTCTCCCGCCGCACTCCGGTCAGATATCGTCAGCACCGCAACTTTCATCACAACACCTTTCCCAGCGCATGCAGATCCATCAGCTCACAGCCAAGTGACTGATAGAAACGCAAAACCTGATCCTGTTCTTTTCTGACCAGAAGATAATACTTGTAGCAACCTTTCCCCCGCAAGCGATCCTCAATTTCTGCCATCAACCTTTTCCCCAACCCTTCGCCCCTCCGCTCCGGAGATACAGCCAGGTGGTAGACGATCCCACGGCGCCCATCATAGCCGCCAATGACAGTGCCCAGAATCCTCCCCTGTTCCTCCAGGACCAGGAACAGGTCGGGATCTCGCTCGAGTTTTTTCTGAATTTCCTCTGGCTCGTCAGAGGGTGAGAGTCGTACCCCTGGACCGGATCGCTCCCAAAGTTCCTTCACGGCAGGGTAATCCAGGGCTAAATTGAATTCTCGAATAGGCATCGATCTCTCCAGAATGAAAGCGCGAACATCCGGTGGATGTTCGCGCTTGAATGGCCTTCTACCTCTTCCGTGGTGAAGTAGGTTGTAGCTGTCTAATCGGCCTCGCCGCCAGTGAGACGCTTCCACTCACTATGGATTCCATCCTCGGTGACCCCAAAGTACAATCGTATGCTCTTCTCTGATTTTTGAGCGAGGTCGAAGCGCATCCGATTGCCGCGTTTGTCTTCTTTAAGTACCCCGATCCCCCCCTGCCAAGCTATCGAGGCTTTATTCAGATCGGAGGGCAGTTTCTGATACTCGCTGATCGCATAATGCCAGAGTCGGCGGGCTGAGCTCATGGTCACGTTCTTGACAACGTTACTGTTGCGCAAATCGCGTACGGTGAAGTAACGCTCCCCATTCCGCTCTTCGACTTCGACGATCTCCACGCCTGTTCTCGGTGGCTGGATACCCTCTGGTTTAATCGGCGCACCCTCTGTGACTTCAACAGGTTGGGTAATTTTCGGCCGGTCGCGGCCAATCACCAATGTGACGATCTCATCTCGCACGGCAAGACCGGTATCGGCTTCTTCACGGACGTAGATCTTATTATCATCAACGGCATATGGCGGGTCTTCTCCGCGCGGCACAATCACTCGAATGACCTGCTTGCCACGGGTTTCCATCGAGTCGATTTGAGTCTCGAGTGGTGGACTGATCCGCTTACTCAATTCTTTTTGAAGCTGGCGAATGGCCGTCGGTGCCTTGGGGATACCCGCAGGCTCCTTCTTGGGGTCCGCACTCACGCCGATATGCAGTGTGCCCCCGTTGGTATTGGCGAAGGCGCACACATCGGCGATCACGGCGTATAACCGTCCACCACGCACGGTCATACTTTCATGAAAGTCCTGAATAATGCTCGGCCCGTCCTCCTGTGCCTGCTGGATGAAATCGAAATCATCATCTGCGGCAGGCCAATGTGGGCGTGTGCGGGCGAAATCATTGCTTTCAAAAACAGCTTTTAAGGCTGCATATGACACTTCATTCAATCGGACTCTCGTCGCTCTATCACCGATCCCGAGATTTTTCTTATTCGAAGGATCAAGTCGCAGGCGGTGCGCATCTGAACCCTGTATACAATGCATACGACGCGGGTATTCAGGTTTTGTGCCGTTGAAGAAAGCTGTAGTAGATCGTCTTCCGCGTTGCCCAAGATCCGTCACCTCAAGCGCATGCAGGCTTGGGTCCTGTGTTTAAGCGATCTTGGTTTGACCGCCAAAACCGAAACCGCGCATGGCGACTCCATTGGTGGAGTTTGCATGAGCAGCAATTGCCAGGCCACCGGCACGGTTTATCGTCTGGTACGCCGTCAGCACATCGGCCGTCGCGCCAACTGTTGAAGAGCCTTCATCCAGGGTTTCAGAAGGGACGTTCAAACTCAGCAGTAAATGCTCCAGCTCGCGGATTGAAGTGCCATCAGGAAATATGCCCAGGATATGAAAGCCCAGCGTCGCTGTGAATTCAAATCCCGGCAACACAAGGATTTTATCCAGTAATCGCCGATACTCCGATAAGCGGGTCTGTTCGTCTTCCGTCAACCGTTTCAGATCTTCCAACAATGTTAGCTGTTGGATCTCATCCATCATCGTTCGATAACCGGCAACTGTATTGTGATCGGTGAAGGCAACTATTTCTAACCCGCGCGCTTCACAGCGGCGTAAAATATCTAAATAGGTTACTTCCGGCTCCTGATAGTCATTAGATGCCGGTGTATGTAAATGAAGGTCCATAAGACGCCAATTCTTTGCTGCGTCCCGTCCTCGTCGTTTAATCACGTTTGTCGTTCTCCTAATATCGTAAGGAACCTTGCGTTAGCCTGAAGATTCCATAAATTTTTGAATTAACTCGTAGAGTGTATCGGGTGTATACGGTTTGAGCAAGAATGCATCAGCCCCAGAAGCCATTGCGCGGTATTCCATATCCATCCCGGATGTCATAATGACGCGCATATTTGAGAGGCCCTCGTCACGCCGTAATGCGACCAGGATATCGAGACCATCAACCGCTGGCAGGTTGCAATCCATCAGCAATACATCGGCATCGCTGGTACGTACATCCGCAGGGATATCCTGCCAGTTGCTGCTTGAGACGACTTCAAAACCATCCATCTCCAACAAGGTCTTGAGCAAGGAGATCATGGTTTCGTCATCGTCTACCAACATTATCCTGGCCATCTTTAAATTCTTCAACCCCTCCCCATTCTGCAATTACTTGGGCTTCTTTTTGGTTTGGGATGCGGCGGGTTTTGATTTTCGGGAGCGTTTGGATTCAGACGATTGCGATGTGGTTTTTTTGGTTTTCTTCGCACTTGATTTTGCTGATTTTGACACCAGCGCATTGTCAATCACATCATCGACCCAATCCGCAAAGACAAAATCCATCTCATCACGCACATCATCCGGCACATCATCGAGATCCATCTCGTTCCGCCTTGGTAGAATGACCGATTTCAGACCAGCCCGATGGGCGGCAAGCACCTTTTCCTTCACCCCGCCGATGGGCAGCACACGGCCACGCAGGGTGAGTTCTCCGGTCATGCCCACATCCGGCTTCACCGGGATCCCACAAGCTAGCGAGGCCAGGGCTACCGCCATCGTTACGCCTGCGGATGGGCCATCCTTTGGCTGAGCCCCGGCCGGTACATGCAGGTGGATATCGTGTTTCTCCCAGTACTCATCTTCAATTTTGTAGCGATCGGATGAGGAACGCACGAAGGACAATGCCGCCCGTGCCGATTCCTGCATGACCTCACCTAATGAACCCGTTAATTGGAAGTTCTTCGATCCGGGCATCGCCGTGGCCTCGATAAACAACACATCGCCCCCGACGGCAGTGTATGCCAATCCTGTGGCGACGCCGGGAATGGAGGTCCGCTCCGCTAATTCCTCACTCCCAAAAAAGCGTGGCTTCTTCAAGAATTCTCGCACACGCTTGGTGGTAATCTTGACCCGCCGGGCGGTCCCTGCTGCAATCAAGGTCGCTACTTTCCGGCATAACTGACCGATTTCCCGTTCCAGATTTCGCACCCCCGCCTCACGGGTGTATGATCGAATGACCTGAAGCAATGCGTCATCAGCAAAGCTAATCTCTGTCTCCCTCAGCCCATTCTCTCGAATCTGGCGTGGGATCAGATAACCACGTGCGATCTCCTGTTTCTCGCGTTCCGTGTAACCTGAAAGACGAATAACTTCCATACGATCCAGGAGCGGTTCCGGGATCGTCTCGAGCCAGTTGGCCGTAGTGATAAACATGACCTGGGAAAGGTCAAAGGCCACTTCGAGGTAGTGATCACGAAACTCCCTATTTTGCTCAGGGTCGAGCACTTCCAGTAAAGCCGATGCTGGATCTCCTCGGAAATCACGACCCATCTTGTCAACCTCATCCAGCATGAAGATAGGATTGCGCGATTCCACCCTTCTGATCGCTTGCAGGATTCGACCTGGCATGGCTCCGATATAGGTACGCCGATGGCCACGAATCTCAGCTTCATCATGCACCCCACCGAGCGAGATGCGGATGAACTCCCGTCCCATCGCTCTGGCAATCGATCGGCCGAGAGACGTCTTCCCCACACCAGGAGGACCCACGAAACAAAGGATCACACCTTCTCTTTCACGGCGGATATGGTCGACATCAGCTTCATCGCGGTCCCCACCCCGATCCAAGCGCAATTTCCGAACGGCTAAGTACTCCAGGATGCGATCTTTTACATCTTCCAAACCATAGTGATCTTCATCGAGAACTTCGCGAGCATGCTTTAAATTGAGGTTGTCGTCCGTTATCCGATCCCAGGGAACCGAGACCAGCCAGTCCAGATAGGTGCGTATGACCCCATACTCCGCGGCAGCTGTCGGCAGCTTGGCTAGCCGGTCCAGCTCTCGACGTGCTTGTTTCTCCGCCTCCTCGGGCATGTTGGCGGCATCGATCCGCTTACGAAATTCTTCCGCCTCAACCGTTTGCTCATCTCCCTCACCCAGTTCTCTCTGAATCGCTTTTAATTGCTCACGCAGGAAATACTCACGCTGCACCTTTTCGATCTCTGTTCGCGCTTCCTGCTGAATTTGCTGACCGAGAGAAAGCACTTCTACTTCACGGCTTAAGATGCCGGTGAGCAGTTGCAACTTTTCAACCGTTGAATTGACCTCGAGGATGCGTTGACCCTCATCCAGGTCCATGCGCTGATAATTAGCAATGGTGTATGCCACATGCAGCGGGTCTTCCAGCAGCAGCACCCCCCCGACGATTTCGCGCGGCAGTGATGGGCCAAGGTCTGAAATCTGCTGGAATAGATCCTTCGTCGCTCTTACCTGGGCTTCGATCTTAACCGTCTCTTCAACCTCTTCCGGACGATGGTGGATCTCAGCAGTGAGATAAGGCTCGAGTGCTGCAAATTCACCTAATTCGAAGCGCATCAAACCCCGCACGATCAAACGGATCGTGCCATCAGGTGCTCGCAGCATGCGCTGGATCGAAGCGATTGTGCCATAACGGTAAAGATCATCCGGTCCGGGCAATTCGAGTTCAGGGTTTTTCGAGGCGACCAGCCCAATCAAACGATGGGACGCCACAACTTCATCAACCAGTGTGATTGAACGCGTCTGCCCAATCGTCAGCGGGGTTGCAGTGTGTGGATATACAACCACTCCCCGCAGGGGCAGGATCGGTAGGACATCTGGTAAATTGTGTTCATCGAATTCAAGGCTGTGGTCAGACCTATCACCACTACTCTCATCATGAACTTTTATGGTTGATGACAATTCATCCATACTATCCTCGGCTTAAAGCCACTATTACCTGAGTCGTATCAATTGAGAGCGAAGGTTATCCGGCATGGTCTTTCCTTCGCCAACAAGTGAGCAACCTCAGGAACCGGTTCAATCTTCAATTTCGATCTTCTTGGGACTTGCCTTAGGAAGCAGAATACGGAGAAATCCATCGCTATAAGAGGCATCGATCTCAGAGGCTGATATCGGGATGTGCACGTGCACTTCAGTGCCGAACTCTCCGTAGTCAATCTCCATTTGGTGGTAAGCCTTGCGGGCGTTTAAATCGTGACGGGTACCCCGTATCGAAAGGATATGTCCTTCAAAAGTCACGGTGAAATCTGCACCACGCATACCCGCAACTTCCACCACTACTACATAAGCATCGTCCGTTTCAAGCACATCAGTGGGCGGTCTCCAGCCATGCGAACTGCGCTGGATTTGCCAGCCCAGGTGCCCCTGTCCCGCCGGCCAGGGGTCATCATCAGAACCTGATCGGAGCTGTAATTTCGTATCTTTATCACGCATGAATTGGTCGTCTCCACCCCTATTTTGAGGCAATTTTCATTCTACCACAGGGGTAGGAACCGCAGTTCAGCATTGGCGTATCGCAACTCATCCAGAAGCCTGCATTGAATGCTGGGAAATACTATACTGTGAGAGCATTAGAATCGTATAAGTGTACTATTCGTGTTGCGCCCTCTTCCTGTACAATGATGCAAGAAACTATCCACTAATGTGACTGGGGGCTGGAGGAACGGATGGACTATAAAACCATCCTGGATGCCGTCGAACTTTTCGATGGCGCCACGGCAGAAGAGCTAGAATCGGTCGCGGCTATTTGCGAGGAGAAGACCTTCTCCAAGGGGGAAAATGTCACAGCACAAGGCGAGGCTGGAGATGAGCTTTTTGTTGTTTGCGAAGGGTTTGTCGAAGTACTCAGAACGGGGACGACCCCGGGTCAGACCCCGCGCTCTGTTGTCCATCTCGGTGCTGGTCAGATATTTGGCGAGATGGCCCTGGTTGATCGCGGTCCTCGCTCAGCGACGGTTAGGGCTGCCTCAGACACCACGTCTGTTCTTGTGATCCGTCAGGAGGATTTTGAGAACTTGTGCGATAAAAACCACCACCTGGGTTTTCTGGTTATGCGAAACATTGCCGCAGATTTATCCTTCAAACTACGGCATAGCCATCTGACGGGTCGTTGAGGGTTCGCCATGGCAAACATCTATAAAGTCAGCTATGTCGTCTCTGGAGAAGATCATCCCGGGGCGATCTTGAATACAGAATCACGCCCGCAGAAGGGTGATCTGGTCAAACTTGGCTCGAGAAAATTCACCGTCGTCGAAGTGATCGATCTGATCCCCCCGAAAGGGGAATTTCACTACCTCCACGCAACACTGCAGCCACAGGCCGGCTAAGGCCTCCGCTGGCCTCCCCCTAAACATCATCCTCGCGCATTCCAAGCTGAACGGTTATGGGATTCCATAATGCCCGGGCGTTGGAGAAGCCGTTATTCCTCACAATCAGGACTTCTTCATGTAGGAACGGGAAGCCTCACGCATTGGCTCCAGCTTATTTCGATCAAAATAGAATGGCAAAATCGCAGGGGGTTGCAACTTTAAGGGCCCAGGAGTAATGCGATCGCAACCCGGGGTGTGACAAAGACTTCAAGTGCTGCGGCACCGATCAGCAGGGGCAACACGATGCCCAAACCTACGCGCGCCCATTCTGCAAGCGCTTTAATCCAGCCCTCTCCCAGGGAACTGCCTTTGGGCAGGCTGATGGCTGCCATTCCCAACTGGAGAATTGCAGCACCAGCCAGGATGGCCGCCGGGACTTCTAAGATGGCATGCGGGACCACCAACGCCAGCAGATAGCGTTGTAGACTCACGCCAGCCAGAGCGAGATTGCCTGCAAAATAGCCTACCAACCCCACCGGGACCATGAGCAGTATCAAGGACAGCACACCAAAGGTAAACATACCGAAGAGACTGGCGAGAAGCAGCGCCCGTACATTAATAAACAGGATTCGTATCCATCCTTCGGCACTCAACATCCCAAAAGTGCGAATGAAATCCGCCCAGTCCGCGTTAAATGAATCAAATTGCAAGAGCTCGGGCGGAAGCTGGAAGACGGCAGCATAACGATAGCCAATATAGAAGGCTACCGCCAGGCCAACAGTGGAGATCAGGATGGGGACCTGTAATCGTTTAAGGCTGTTGCGGAATACATCCCCGTACCACGCTCTCAAGGAGTCCGCATTGCCAATGAAAGCCTGCTTGAAGCGCCGGAAGGTTTTGCGTAAATCGAGGACATCCAACTCTCTACCCAGGAGCTCTTCACGATTGAATAAGCGCAAACCCATTCTGGTCAGAACAATCGCTATGAGCAAGAGCGCGATGACCATCCACCATAGAATATGGTAGCGTCCCCAGAACATGATCAAGCTTTCACCGATTATCAATTCCGCGACGGGAATGATGATGAATGATGCCAGCAGGTTGGCCGCCCGCACCGAGGTCGTTTGCGAGGAGATCACCACCGCCCCACTAACCATAACAAATGCCTGCACGGTGGTTAAAGCCAGGATTTGAAGTAGAAGGACAGGTTCGGGTCGCCAATCAAGGCGAAGATACAACCCCACCAGGTACACGAGAATTCCCAGATAGGCTGCCCCCAGCGGTGGCGTGACCGATGCAAGCATTTTCCCCAGGTAGAGTTCACCATCACTCAGAGGAGTAGCCAGCAGGGGCTCAAGCGAGAGCCGTTCTCGTTCTCCGGCAAAACTTTCCAGCGCTATAACAAGCGAAATCGATATGGGGAAGAAGCCCACGATCATGAGCAAGAAGGGAATCAGGCGGTCACCGATGATGGGAGCACCATAGCGGGCGACAAAATCAACCGCCTGCTGGGCGGTGAAATTCATCAAGAGCGGGAAGAATAACGTCAGGATGATGATCGGGGTCAGAATGCGCCAATCACGCAGTTGATCCCGGATCTCACGGCGGGCGATAACCCATGCTCCGGAAAGGGAGATGCCCCGCAAACCAGTCGAGCGGATCATGCTTCAAGCACCTCTACTGGATCAGGCCGCTGTATGATTTGAAGGTACACATCTTCCAGGCTTCTTTCGATTTCGGAAAGCGTCACCACCGGAATTTGCGCGACAGCGAGGGCTTCCAGAATCTGTGGGTTCGTTTGATCGGGTGCGGGCGTCTGATAACGCAACCAGTTCGATCCCTTAGCCACTATGGTCATGTCCTCCGGGAGTTTGTCGATCACCCCATCGAGTTCTCCCCTGAGCTTCAATTCCATCACAGGATCGCCGACAAGGCTACGTTTGAGCGCGGAGGTCGAATCGTTGGCGATGATGGAGCCCTGACGGATGATCGCGATTCGATCCGCAAGAGCCTCAGCCTCGTGTAGATTGTGTGTACACACGACGATGGCGCGATTTGCAGACCGCAGCTGGGTGATACTACTTCGCACAAGGTGAGCGCTCTCGGGATCCATCGCCGAGGTTGGCTCATCGAGCAGCAATACCGGAGGGTCATGCAACAGCGCCCGCACGAGAGCGAGCTTCTGCCGCATCCCTTTTGAGTATTGTCCTAAGCGCAACGATAGCGTGCGGTCCAGGCCATAGCGCGAGAGAAGCTCTTCAGCTCGTGGCTCCCATTCTTCAGCTGGCAGGGCATAAATTCGAGCGAAGAATTCGAGGTACTCCCAGGCCCGCATGCGATTGTATAGACCATGATGCTCGGTCAGCAGCCCCACCGAGGCGCGGATCTTCTCGGGATATGACTCGACATCATGTCCTGCGACACGCGCTGTTCCACCGCTGGGACGCAGGATCGATGCGATCATGCGAATCGTCGTCGTTTTGCCTGCACCATTCGGACCTAGTAAGGCCAGGATTTCCCCGGCATTTACAGCGAGGCTGACATCACGGACAGCGACAAATCCGTCAAAGGATTTATTCAGTGACTTGGTTTGTATCAAGGTTTCCATAGCTGAGTGGGATTATAGCAATTCTCGAAGTGTGCTATCAATCGACCATCCTTCCCAAAACAATAAGAGCCCGCCATGGGCTCTCATTCTCAATCGTCCGACAGGTAATCCGGTTTAAGTGGTCTTCCGATGGCGAAGAAATAGTGCAGCACCGCTCACCAATGCGACGATAAGCATGACCAATTGGTTCAGGTTGATCGCAAACAGCGGTACGTAATCTAGCCGGATGAATTCAAGCATGAACCGACCCAATGGGTAGACTACCAGATAGGCAAAGAAGACATCGCCACTTTTCAAACGTCCATCGAATCGCCGCATAATCCATAGCAAGAAGAACATGTTCGCCAGGTTCCAGATCGATTCATATAAGAACAAGGGGTGGAAATATTCGAATTGCGACAGGGGAACACCGTTCCAGGTTGTGTTCAGACGATAAACAGGTTCAATGAAGATACCCCATGGCAAATCTGTAGGAGGGCCATATAGCTCTTGGTTTACAAAGTTGCCCCATCTCCCGATTGCTTGTGCGAGAGCAACACCGGGGGCAGCAACATCCAGAATCAGTGCCAGTGAGATTTTATTACGTCGTGCGAAGAGATAAAGCCCAAGTGCGCCGCCAATAAGGGCACCAGGCATTCCCAAACCACCTTCCCAGGTCGTCAGAATAGATACCGGGTTGCGCAAATAGTTAAGCGTCTGCTGCCACCCACCCGCTGAGATGGAGGGGGTAAAAACATGGTATAGCCTGGCGCCGATGATCCCGAAAATCAGTGCCCATATCAAACCATCCCAAACAATATCAGGATCATGCTTTTTCCGGCGCAATAACCGCTGCGCGAGTAAGGTGGCCATCAGTGCACCAAACATGATAATGATGCCGTAGAAACGCAGGTTCAACGGACCAATTTGAATCCCGTAACGATCAATGTCAAAAAACATATCAACCTTCTACCTGGCCTGACGCCTTACCACCAGGATTCTTTGGATTGCGGTGACGTTCGCAAGCAAGGCGATAAGGAAAATCGCTAGCTCCGGAAATCCGAAAAGCAATCCGGCTATCAAAACTGCGAACCGTTCCATGCGGGTCATGATCCCTTGCTTCGCTTCATAACCCAGGCTTTGGGCGCGTGCTCTCACGTAGGAAACCATGAAGGAGCCGCCAAGTGCGGCAAATGAGAGCAGGACCATTAGCGTATCAGGAGAAGAGAGGTAGAAGTAAATCAACCCGGCAAAAATAAAAAGTTCGGAAAAACGATCAGTGACAGAATCGACAAAGCCACCCCAGGTGGAAGGTTCACCCCGCAGACGCGCCATGGTTCCATCCAATGCATCCAATGGGCCCATTAAGAACAATATGATGCCCCCTGTAATGAATCTTCCCTGGGCAAGGAAAAGCGCACCGACAAAGTTACCGAGCAGACCTGTGAGGGTTAATGTGTTGGGGGCGATGCCCAAGCGATTTAAGAAGTCGCCGATCGGATCGAGCAAATTCTTAAATTTCGCGCGTAGCAAATCAGTTAGCGTTTGTTGCGTTTGGGGTATTGTTTCGCCCACAGTACTCTCCCTTTGATGATCAATGATGAATGAAATGCTAACGCCGATACAATCGAACGTCAAGCATCCTCATCCTTTCCCTCATCGCTAACACCCGGTGCAAGCGGGTCTTCGTCATCCTGGATTAATACCTCACGGGTCTTCCCACCACTCTGTGGCCGTCCCACCACCCCGAGTTCTTCTAGCTCATCCATGAGTCTGGCGGCTCGCGGATATCCGATTTTTAAGGCGCGCTGTAGCAGTGACGCGCTGGCCTCCCCGCGGTCGCGCACAACAAGGATCGCCTGCTCAAGAATCTGATCGCGATCCCCAAGCATCGCCTCCCGCTCAAGCAGGTGTTCCCAGGGGACGGGTTCAGGATCCAAGCCTTCCTGCTCAGCATCCTTCTGCCAGAATTGGATCAAAGACTCGATTTCTGAATCCGAGACCATTACACCTTGAAGCCGTACTGGTGAACCTGCCTCAGGGGAGAGATAGAGCATATCACCCCGTCCAAGCAGCGTCTCGGCTCCCGGTCCATCGATGATCACACGCGAGTCGATGCCTGATGCAACGGCAAAGGATATACGTGCCGGGAAGTTGGCCTTGATCAAACCGGTCAGGATATCCGTGCTTGGCCTCTGCGTCGCCACGATCAGATGGATCCCGGTTGCGCGCGCCATCTGGGCCAATCGAACGAGTGTATGCTCCGTCTGGTCGGGTGCCATCATCATCAGATCGGCCAGCTCATCGATCATGATCACCAAGCGCGGTAGAGTCTCTGCATCACGCTTATTCCGGACCTTGCGGTTGTAGGCATCGATATCCCGCGCCCGCACACTCTCAAGCAATCGATAGCGTCGATCCATTTCGATCGTGCACCAGCGCAGCACTCCTGTGATCCTCTCCAGTTCTGTCTCGACTTTCCCCAATAAATGCGGCATGCCGTTGAAGCGGATGAGCTCAACCATTTTGGGGTCTATCATGACGAGTCGCAGGTCATCCGGGACGTTGTTCATGGTGAGGCAGACCGCCAGGGAAGCGATACAGACAGATTTCCCCGATCCGGTCGTTCCGGCAATCAACAGATGTGGCATAGACGCCAGATCAGCCGCAACTGCATCCCCGGAGACATCCCGACCCAGAGCGATTGCCAGTGGGGACTCAACCTTCTGGAACGCCTTCGTTTCGAGGATCGGGCGCATTCGGACAACTGCAGGATGGCGGTTTGGCACTTCGATACCTAGATACGCCTGCCCCGGGACGGGCGCTTCGATGCGCAACCTTGGCGCTGATAACGCCAGCGCGAGATCATTCGCCAGTGCGGAGATCTGGGAGACCCTTACCTTATGTCGCCGGAGTTCCCGCTCCGGGGTTCCAGTTTCAACAAACCCTGGCTCCACGCCATATTGCGTAACCGTCGGACCTGTTTTGAAATTTACCACCCGTGCAGGCAAGCCAAAATCAGCTAGAGTTTTTTCAATTAACCCTGCAGCCAGGTTGATCTCCTTGGATGTAACGCTGGCGATTTTGCCGCTCTGAAGAATATCCAAGGGTGGTAACCAGGCATCGCGCTTGAATGAAGACGGAGATGTTTCATCGATTTTATGCTTCACCTGGAAATTCTTGCGGTATTCTCTCGGCAATCTCCTGGCTTTCTGGAGAGCGGAGGGCGCCTTTCCACTTTCCAATGCCCCCGATTCTTCGGCGACGAAGGGGCTCTCCTGAATGGGATCGCCAGCTTGCTGCGTCCCCCTGGTGAGGCGTCGTAAGCCAAGGTTGATTTGCTCAAGAAATGGCAGCACGCCAACCAATATTCCCCCAACCAGGATGAGTGCCAGGACAAGCAGTCGACCCACACGCCCAAATACCTCGCCGAGCAAATTGGCCAAGGCCCATCCAATGATCCCGCCACCATAACCTGCTTCCGCGCGCGGCAACTCCTGTGCGTCAAGGATACTGAGAAATGCCAGCAAGACGAATAGGATCACTTCGAATGCGATGATCTGGATCCAGGGTATTTGAAAACCAAGGCTCCGGCTGCGCTTGAGGAAGACCCAGCCAATCAGTCCCAACGTGAGAGGGATTACGACTGCCCCATAACCCAGCCACCGCTCAAGCAGCACAATCCCAGGTGAAATCCAGCTTCCGCGCGTAAGTCCCAACAACCCGAGCAACAACACCGTCGTGAGCGCGAACAATAGAACTGCGAGCAGATCATCCAGATATGCCCATGCTCGCTCCAGCAGGCGCAGCGAAAATGCCTGTGGCTCAGGCGCTCCACCTTGATCTTGTTTGGCTTTATCCTGGTTCGAGGATGCCATGCTTCTCACCTATCGAAATGACAACCGGGCGCGTGAAAGGCGCGCCCGGACCGCACCTTCATCTTTATACTCAGGGCGCCTGAGTCACCTCAGGTGCTTCTGGGTGCTCCGCCAACTCGTCTGCGCCATTCGCTTGCGGCACATTTCGCAAACTCAGCCCCAATCGTCGCTCCTCTGCATCCATGTGGATGATCCGCACCCGCACAGATTCCCCCTCCTGGACAACGTTTCGAGGGTGCATGAAGTTGCCATCACCAAGTTCAGATACATGGATGAGCCCCTCCAGACCATCATCGATACCGACAAAAGCGCCAAACTTCACCACATTCGTCACAACGCCTTCTACAACTTGATCAACTGCATAACGAGCTTCCAGATCACGCCAGGGATCAGGGAGTAGTTCTTTCAAACTCAAAGCAACCCGATCCTGATCTCGATCGACTGAAATGACCTGAACATCGATCTCCTGTCCACAGCGCACGACGTCGGATGGATGCTTAACCCGGCCCCAGGACAATTCGGAGACATGGATCAAACCTTCAACACCTCCAAGATCAACAAAGACGCCAAAGCGGGTGATGTTTGTAACTCTGCCATGCACTCGCTCACCCGGTTCAAGGGTTTGTAAAAGCTCGACCCGCTTTCCAGGACCAGCTTGCGCTGCCCGTTGAGAGAATACAAGCCGGCCTCGGTCTGGATCAAACTCGATCACCTTTAGCTTTAACGTACATCCAACAAGCCTCTCCAGAATCTTGGTCCGTTCATCTTCAGTAAACTCGAGTTCGATCTCGAGCAAATGTGAAACAGGAACAAAACCACGTAAAGACTTTGCTTCAACCAGCAATCCCCCGCGATTGTGTCCTATGATCTGGAGATCGACAACATCATCGTTCTGGTAAAGGGCGTGAGCCCAGGTCCAGTCCTGCGGATCCCCGGCCTGCATTGATTTCGATTCAACATCCCGCTCGGTCTGCTGGGCGGTTTCATTGAGATGCTGCTCTTCTTCTTCCAGGACAGCTGCCCACCAGGAGTCGTCTACTTGTGGTGCCGAATTATCCCCCTGGACTATATTGGAATCATCATCTGTCATCATGTCAGTTACCTCGATCCATCTTAAGCACAATTCCATTTATGCGTAATATGCACGAATTCCGCGCAGTAAAAATGCCCCCGCCGTTTCTTTAAGAATTTTGAGTTGTCTCTCCGACCTCACTATCCGTGACTGCATCACGCTCCATTTCTGCAATCATTTCCGCAACAGCCTCGATGGCTACACGCTGTTTTCGATAGAGATCCGCCTCCGACATGGCCAATTTCAAGGCAACATCCCGTACTTTTCTGCCCTGCAGGAACTTCAGTTCGAGGATATTGTACAGCATCCATTCCGCCGTAAATCGACGCTCTCCTTCTGGTCGAACCTGATCGATTGCCTCTTTGAGAATGCCACGCAATGCCTTGACCGGATTGCCATCAAAGGCACTTGCCGCCTGACGAACAACGCGCAATCCCAGGAGCGGGCTCTGTGTCAGGCGTGGCCCCCCCCAATAATGGCCGAGCGCGTCTTTCACCAGGTTATTGAGATCTTCTTCGGTTCCGATCCCTTCTACCGGCTCCGTCAGAGCGTCTGAACCCAGGTACCTGGCTTCTGCTCGTAAACGTTGGATGGCCTCCACCTGTGGGACCAGGCGATCAACAACGGCAAAAACCTCTCGCTGGAGCTTGCGTTCGGCCAGCGCCACGGTTGCCCGCTCAATGAGCGTCTGTACCCGTGACTCTTCTTCTGGTGAGAAATCTGGTTGTTCAGAGCGAGCGTATAAACCGAGCATCCCTATCACCTCGACCGGATTGGCCAGGCGTAAAGGCATCAACCAGTAGACGTCCCATACGAAAATCGATCCGAGTTGTGCCGACTCTTTCCGATCCTCACTTACGATCATCGGCGGGAGATCTTCTGACCCCCGAAAGGGATCATCGGGACCTACAACGACCTCTAACTCCAACCCTCCCGGACCTACAACGGCGATGAAGGCTGATCCGATCCCCAGGACGTCACAAGCAGCATTTAGGATCGATTCGAGAAATTGCTGTAGATCCCCGGTGGTTAAAAGCCTTTCCTCAAGCAGCTGAAGCCGGGCCACATCTCCGCGATCCTGACCATAAAAAAACCAGCGCTCAATTGGACGGCGGATCAGGGTTATCAAGAATTGCTGAAGGAGGATCGAAGCCACCATCGTGAACGGCACAACCCGGCTGTTTTGATAGCCCATGATCTGTGCACCCCGATCCACGATCACGGTAAGTGCAAGTGTGGTCGAGGCCACAATCGGACCACGCAGGATCCATTGGAATAAACGACTCTTAACAACCCGGTCAGGGATTTCCACGCCAAAGTAGGCGACGGCATAGGCCATCAAGACCAGTTGCGCAGCCACAAACGCATTGATCACAATGAGGATCCCCCAGAAGAGGATCTCCTGGCTGATGAGAATCCGGCCGCTGAGCATGAGGAAGGGGTATGATCCCAGAAGTGGTCCAATCGATCCTGCCATCAGATAACGCATCCTGCGGCGTGAAGAACGTGTCAGGCAGCGAAGGTATGCCCGGTAATAGTTGAACCCGGCAAAACCAAGGTTTGTCAGCAGAAAGAGTGTAAAGACCCAGAACATTGGCCCGGGCTTCAAGTAGACAGCCGAGTCGATCGATATCATCTCGCCCGCCAAGCGTGAGCCGAAGGCGGCCTCTGCGAGAAAATAGCCTCCCAGGATATAGCTTAGCCAGACCACACTCGAGCGACGCCCGCGTGAAGGGCGGCCAGTGGCGGACAGAAGGGCATCTGATAGTTGGAAATATGCGGCCGGCACGAAGGCGATCCCGACCCACTGTAGCCGAAGCCAGATTTCGGTTTCCGGGGTCTGTGCCGAGGTGGCCACCAGCGAATCACCGAAGTACGCGAGCGTAACACAGGCCAGCAGAACAGCCAGGGATCGGGCAACACGCTCTCGCAGGTTAAAAGTCAAGGCATATAGCAACAGTGAGAAGGCCGTGATAGTGTTTCCGGCCGTGAGGATCTGGTTCAGGACCAATAAAGGTGCAACCATAAGGATCTACCCGCTCAATTTTTGCTTCAAGTACGCATCTCGTTCACGAAGAAAAGAGCGATATCCTGATCCCGGTAATAAATATCGCTATAACCCGCGTATTGAAAGCCATTCTGCTGTGCAAGGGCGATCGCGGGATAGTTCTTACTCTGCATCTCCATGAACAAGCGAACGAAGTCTTGCTCCTGACACCAGAGTGTCGCAGCCCGCAGCAAGCGGGAGGCCACACCCTGACGACGGAAGCGTACATCAACCACAAGATCGGTTATCCAGCCGGACCTCTCAGCCATGGCATGGCTCAGCCCCAGGTACCCCATGGGCAGTTCCCCCTGTTCTGCCAGCAGCAACGTGGCAAAACGGGTCCACACATCCGGTAGACGTTCTGGATCCCGAGGGTAGGAAACCTGCATAGGACGCGGGAGACGAACCTCACGAAAGATCGCCGAAATTTCTCCTGCTTTCTTGTTCAGGGATAATTGCCAGACATGGCTTGTGCTCAAGCCATGATCCATCTGCACAATCTTGGGGATGTCGGAAGAAATTGCCTTCCGGATGGTGATGTCTTGGCTCATCAGGTTTACCTCATACTGTCCAGTGCCTATTTTAGGGCAGTATCTGAATTAGGATCTGGCAGGGAAGTGGTGCATTCCCTTGTGTATCCGTGACGATCAATTGAACCGCATACTGTCCCGGCCGCACCAGGCTGGTATCCCACGTACCCAGCTGATCTTCCTCGGCACAAAATTGCTCACATACGGGGATATTGCTGGCTGAGATGGCCAACCAGGTGCTCTCTGGTTGGAGATCATGATATTCGAGCTTGTAAAACGCAAAACCCGGTATATTGGCTGTGCCTTTAAAAAGCACCTGTCCTTGCACAGAATCCCCGCTGACAGGCTCGATGAGCGTTGCATTTTCATTCGTGCAACCCACGCTTTCGACCTGATCAACCGTGAAGGGTGTCGAGGTGGCGAGAATTGATTCGTCTTCTGCACCTTCGACGATCGGCGTCGCAAGCAGGGAGACTGTAGGGATCGCAGTCGGTCTTAACTCCGGCGGTAACGCTGGGGCAGCAAAGGTGGTCAGGATGAAAGTCGCCAGAAAACCTGCTGTGATGAGCGCCAACCCTGCACCGGAGCGCAATGCCCGGGCCAAGGCCCTCTCCCGTTCCAGGGAGTAGATCGCCCCCCGGTAAACCCCCAGTGCCCGCAGGAATAGTCGCCCATACAGCAGCGCTACGACGGCCAGCAAAAGATATATCCAGGCCTGGAAATCTTCCACGAATAACAGGAATTCTTGCATAGTTGGAAGAGATCAAATCTCCTGGAGAACACCCTTGATCAATGATGTCAAGCGCGGCACAATGACTTCTCCAGCCTCCAGGACCTCCTCATGGGTTGTCACTGTCTTCCCATCAAGATTCGCTTTGTTGCTGATCCCTGAGATCCCCAGAACTCGAGTGCCCCCGTGCCGGGCAACGGTAACTTCAGGTACGGTCGACATGCCCACCGCATCCACACCAATACCACGCAAGAAGCGCAAGTCCGCTGGTGTTTCAAAGGATGGTCCAGCGAGACAGATATACACGCCTTCCTGAAGAGGAATAGATGCCGATTTCGCGATCTTTCGAGCGATATCCTTTAGCGCAGGGTCATACGCCTGGCTCATATCTGGGAAACGAGGTCCAAATGCATCCAGGTTCGGACCACGAAGAGGCGTGAGCCCTGCCATACCGAGGAGGTTGATGTGATCGGTGATCAGCATTAATTCACCGGGTTCAAAATCCGGATGAACAGCGCCTGCAGCATTGGTCACGATCAAGATCTCAATGCCCATTCTTTGCATCACACGGATAGGAAGGCCGATGCTGGCCATGGTATGGCCCTCATAATAATGAGCACGTCCTTGGAGAACTATTACCTGCTGTCCCGCCAGCTCACCAAACACAAGCCGCCCGCTATGTCCTTCCACGGTAGATTGCGGCCATCCGGGCACCTCGTGCGAGGGAAAACCGACTCTGCCTTCCACTTCCTCTGAGAGTGGCCCTAACCCTGATCCAAGGATCATCCCTACGCGTGGTTGGATATCGGTTCGCTCCTTTATGAACGATACTGCTTTACTGATCGATTGCTCTGTTAGAAACTCCATCACACTTCTTACTCCTGATTCTTTGGTTTCTTGGCATGGATTCGAATCGCATTTGGACTGGACAAACCCAGGAACCTTTGTACAGCTCTGCGATTGACCCCCCGTTCCAAGAGATCCCGCGCCCTGGTATGGCGCAGGGTGTGGGGTGAGAGAGGCTCGTCGATCCCGGCTGCTGTGGCCCATCGTTTAACAACCAACCAGAGCCCCTGACGGGTAAGGCCCTTACCTCGTTGGTTGAGAAACAGAGCGGATTCGAATGGATCACGCGCTAGATGGGGTCGTCCTTCCTGGAGATATGCCCGAATGCGTTCAACCGCATCAGGAACATTGACACTCTGTTCCGGCTGTGAGGGATGGCGGATGCGAGCCTGGCTGAGCTGAACATCAGCAAGACGAAGTTTTACCAATTCAGTCGCACGAAAACCACCCTCATATAACAGGGCCAAGATGGCCGCATCCCGTAATGAACCCGGAGATGAGCCTGAGCGGGGTGCCTCCAGCAAGCGGGATAGTTCATCACGATCCAGCATCCGTGGCTTTTTTCGAGGCTGATACTCCACCTTCAAACCGTCAGCAATCCCGGTGGTCGTGATCAAACCCGCCTCGATTAAAAACTGCAAGAACGAACGCAGCGCCGCAAATTTCCGAGAGATCGTTGCCGGTCGATAGCCTTGCGCTCGAAGCCAATCCGTGTAGCTACGGATCAACTCTTCTGATAGATCTATTGGGGAAAGTTCTTTTCCTGCCTGCGTGGTAACAAAAACGATGAATTGCCGGAGGTCTGTCTTATACGCCTGCAAGGTATGTTCGGAGGCGCTCTGTTCAAACTCTAGCTGTTTCAGATATTGCTGGATTGCCGCTTGCACGTCGTTCCCTACCGTTCCCTGACTTGGCTTACTGCACGCTGCACAGGTTTAACTTACCATAATTGTAGGTTAATCACCAACGTATTTTAGGGTTAAACACGAACCAGCGCCTACAGAGAGATGCCACCTGAGGTCATCTTCCCCAGGGTGCATGCACGAAAAAATTCCTGCTGAAGCACCTCATGCGCGCGATGGGACATCGATAGAGCACCTATGCATCCACAATGAACGGCTATGCTACAATTACGCCGACAGTCTTTGACTCTCGCATCATGAAATCCTATCGTAACTCGGTAATCCCCCTTGTTCTCCCCCGGTCTTGTAAGCAGCCTCCTGCTCTGCTCTGCTTGCAGCCTCGAAACTTTCGAGTGGCAAGGCTCGCCCTATGACCCTCCCAAGCCTGCACCAGAAATCAAAGTTACCAATACCACGGGTAATAGCCTGGCTTTATCAGAGCTGCGCGGCACGATCACAG
>JBFFMI010000005.1:0-36915 GCA_041554155.1 Anaerolineales bacterium | reverse complement strand
CCAATGATGATATTGGGTACATCGAGCGAGGTGGGCAACAGGTAATCCATAAAGGTGCCGTTGAGCAGTTGACCATTTTCATCGTAAATCAACTGTTCGAAGAAGGCGTTTCCGATGCCCTGTGCAATGCCGCCCTGCACCTGTCCATCAACGAGCAACGGATTGATGATACGGCCGGCGTCATGGATGGCGACATACTTAAGGATCTCAATATTGAATGTTTCGGGATCAACTTCAACGATCATGGCATGTGCCCCGCTCGCTGTAGCTCCGGTGGCCGGCCCGAAGTAATTCGTCGCCTCCAGCCCTGGTTCGCTCCCGGGTTTAACAGCCCCGCGTAGCGGGTTGGCTTGCGCAGCCAGCTCCCCGAGTCCGATGCTCTTCTCGGTATGATCCTTTACAAACACTTTACCCCCTTCGAGTTGAAGTGCACTTTCTTCCACCTCGAACAATTCGGAAGCCCTATTGAGGACCTTGGCACGAACATCTTTAGCGGCTTCGTTAATCGCGTTGCCGGCCACAACCGTGCCACGGCTGGCAAAGGTGCCTGTCCCCCAGTGGAATTGATCGGTATCGCCAGTGACAACATCGATATCGCTGAGATCGGTGCCCAATTGCTCGGCGACGATCTGGGCGTAGGCGGTGAAGTGGCCTTGGCCCTGGGTACCCACGCCGGTCACCACCGAGATTTTCCCGCTGGGCTGCACCTGGACTCTGGCGCCCTCATAGGGACCAATGCCGGTCCCCTCCACGTAGGTGACCACGCCGATACCAACTTTTCGGCCATCGGCCCGCATTTTGGGCTGTTCATCTTTGATGAATTCGTCGTAGCCGATTTTTTCCAGCGCTTGCTGCAGGACAGGCCCGTAATTGCCGCTGTCGTAGATCAGCGGGGTGAAATCCTGGTAGATGATCTTGTTGTCCTTAGGAAAGGCATCCGGTGATACCAGGTTGCGGCGACGAATCTCGACCGGATCGAGGCCCAGTTCGGCTGCGGCCAGGTCTAACAGGCGCTCCATGACAAACACGCCATGCTGGCGACCGGCGCCGCGATAGGGTGTCACCAGGGTCTTGTTGGTAAAGACCATATTGAATTCGCTGTAGTAGTTCGGGATCTCATAACAGCCCAGCAATGTGCACTGGCTGTTGATAGGCACCGTCAGCCCGTACGGATCGTACGCACCGGTGTCATGGATGAAGTTGTCATGCACACCAAGGATCTTGCCTTCTTTAGTTACAGCGAGCTCGGCTTCGTGGATTTGCGAGCGCTCTTGCGTCGTCGCAACGAAGTTTTCGGAGCGATCTTCGATCCATTTCACCGGTCGGTTATAGCGCATTGATAGCCAGGGCAGCAGCATCTCTTCAGGGTAGAACATCATGATCTTGGGGCCGAACCCGCCGCCGATGAATGGCGCAATGACGCGCACCTGGTGCTCGCTCAACCCCAACATTCCTGCCAGGCCGTTGCGGATCGGTATCGGCGCCTGGGTTGTGTCCCACATTGTCAAGCGTTGGGCTTTCGTGTCCCAATTGGCAACGATGCCGCGGTTTTCCATCGCAGCGGCAGTGCCATGGTCGTAGGTAAATCTGCGACGGATGATCACGTCCGCCTTCTCACGAATTGATTCGTAATCGCCGATCTCCTGAATCACATGCGAAGCCAGGTTAGATTCGAGATCCTCGTGAACCGGAACCGTCTGGGCTTCCAGGGCGGCCTCAAGATCCACGACTGCGGGAAGAGGTTCGTAATTAACGACAATGCGCTGGAGTGCATCCTCGGCGATGTAGCGGTTCTCTGCCACAACAGCCGCGATCGGCTCACCTACATGGCGGGCTTTGTCCTTGGCCAGGATCGGCTGCGTACGCTCGTGAAAGGTAAGCCGTTCTATCGGCGGCGGTGAGACGAGGAAGGGTCCCTGCTTCCAGTAATCTCCCAGGGTTTCAGCCGTATGAATGGCAATGACCCCCTCAAGTTCTTCTGCTGCGGAGGTGTCGATGTTGAGAATGCGTGCATGTGCGTATGGACTGCGCAGAAAGGCGACATGGGCCATGTTCGGGAGATGGACATCATCCACGAACAGAGCCTGGCCGGTGAGCAGACGAGCGTCCTCGCTGCGGGGGATCGGTTTTCCAACGTATTTAGACATCCCTACCTCCATACACGCAACAATAATTCACAGTTTGATTTCAGCTTAAACAAAGGCAACCGCACGGCTAAAAGCGGCTTCCCCACCTTTGAAGAGCCAGGGGAAGCAGCCAAGTATGATGCGTTTATTCTGCAGCTCGGGTGCGCCGATGTCCCCGCCGAGGTTCTCGACATGGATGCAGTCGTGCGGGAAGAGGGCATTGTGGGTAAGCTGGTACGCCATTTCAGGGAACAACGCCTGCACTTCCTTCTTGCCGAACTTCTCCTCACACTGGCGTGCCACCTTCTGCCAGTGTTCCAGGCCACCCTTGCCCAGGAAGCGACCGATCGGCAGGTTCATGGGATGATCGGTTGAGACCATGTCCACACCCCACAGATGAATCTTTTTCTCCAGCAGCCAATCAACGATCTCAAAATGTGGCCCGGGATGGCGATGGATGTACTTCTCCTCATCAGGCTCGGAACCGAACTGCGCATATTTGTGCCAGCCGGTGTGGATATACAGGATATCACCTTCACGGATCTCGGCCCGCTCCTCAAGCATTGCCGGTGTAAAGACATCCAATTCATCCAGGGTGTCGCTCAAGTCGACGATAACCCCCTCACCGTAGAGCCATTCCAGCGGGATCTGGTCGATGGTTTTGCCCGCGGTGACGAAGTGGCGCGGCGCATCGAGGTGGGTGCCCATGTGATTTGATGTCTGGATGTACTGCGCGTTGACACCGTGTTCGACTTTACGTTTGAAATACTTAACCTCAAACGGTGGGTAGAAGGGCCAGAAAGGGGCGTCTTGATTGAGCGGTTGGCTTAGGTCGTAAATCTTATTCATCTGCGTCCTCCACTAGAGTCATGCGCTGTATCGACTGCGTTAAGTCCCGGATATCAAACGTTATAGGTTTGGGCATAGGCCATGATCGCCTGCTCGAAGATCGACATCGGCGGGCGAACCAGCCCGGCGCCAACCTGGCCGACTCCGGGTTCCTTGTGTGCAATGCCGGTGTTAACGCGCGGGGTGACGCCCAGTTCGACCACTTTGCGGACGTCAATTCCTGTGGGCGTGCCACGGAAATCGAGCGGCGGGATGGTGAAATGGGCGTGCTCGGCCACGGTGATTTCATACATCTCCAGGGTGGCGTTGAGTGCATCCTGTGGCGTGCCGCTAACAAAGGAAACGATGGCTGGTGCAGAAGCCATGGCAAAACCGCCGATACCCGCAGTTTCGGTGATCGTGCTATCACCAATGTCAGGGTTGGCGTCCTCGCTGGAAAAGCCGGGGAAGTAGAGCCCATCGGGTATCTCTGCCGGTGCCGTGAACCATTGTTCGCCAAGTCCGCTGACGCGTATGCCGAAATCGGTGCCATTGCGTGCCATCACGGTGACCACGGTCGAGCCTTCCACGCCATGGGCTGCATCGGCCATCGCTTTGCAGGCCGCCATGACCGGATTAAGTACAGATAGGGCGTTATCGCCCAGAAAAGCGAGCACCTCCTGTTTTACCGCATCATCACCCTCTACTGCAACGATGCGGGGGGCTAGGTGGCGCATAAAGAGCAAGGATCCGGCTTTGTTGCGATTGTGCCCTTCATCGCCCATATGCAGGGCTTCCGCCAACAACGCCCGCAGGTCAATTCCATCGCCCGATTCGAGCGCTTTGCCCAGGAGAGGCGCCATGCTGTCATTCATCCATTTCAGCTTGGCAATGACATCATCACTGAAAGCACCATAGCGCAGCACCTTGCCATAACCCTCGTTCAAATTGGAATAGGCCTGGTTATCGCCCTCGGCGTTTTCGATCACATATACCGCCATAGACGCGGAAGTCACACCAGCCATCGGTCCCACAGAACTGTGGTGGTGGCAAGGTTCGTAACTGATCTCGCCGCTGGCCGCGAGTTCACGTGCCTCAGTCTCATCCTTGGCCAGGCCCTCAAAGAGGAGCGCGCCAATCACGGCGCCACGAAGGGGGCCGGACATGCGCTCCCATTCGATCGGTGGCCCGGCGTGAAGGAGCATCTTTTCGTGCATGCCCGGGATCACATCGCGCGCAGCCGCGATGCCGGTCAGCATGGGTCGAGCCGATATCATGCGATCAACGGCAGTCTTATTGGCAGCTTCAATATCCATCGTTAAACCTTTCTCTTTACTCGTCCTAGCCTGAGGATTGCATTTTCGAAAGTATGTCCATTAAACGTTCATCGCCACCCGCAGGGGGGCGCCAATCAACCTGAACCGCAGCAGCTCCCTGGTCGGTGAGACTGTCAAAAAAAGTCTCCAGACCTATATTGATGGCAGCCACGGGTGTGTTGAGGCTCTCTAATGGAACCGGGGTGACCTCGTCCGAGACAGGGGCGCCTAAAATCGAGACGGCATGGCCTACCAGGCTCATCGTGTCATCGAAAACAATGGCGCCATTCGTTTCAAATGCCTCCCGTTGTTTTGCGAGATCCTGCGGGTCTTCGTCGGTTCCAACCAACAAGACGGCAACACCAACCCCATGCCGCTCCCGAATCTCTTTAATCGCCGGAGCCAGCTCAGCCGCTGGATTGGGATGCGCCCCCTCACCCAGGACGACATCCAGAAGCAGGAGTGCGACCTGAGGGTCCTCGGCTTCCTGCTGCATGCGGCGCAAGCGCAGGTCGTTGTCGATCATCGGGTGTAAGCGACCGACCGTGAAGACATCCTCCCCCAGGTCGAGGACTGTATGGCCCCGACTCACGAGCGGGTCATCAAGCTCATTGGCGCCGGTTCCACTGAGGTTGGTATGCAGTTCGCCCAATAGAGATGTCAAGCCACGCACGGTTTCAATGGCGAGCGTCCCACCGGAAAATAAACCACGCAGATAGATGCGCCCGGTACCCTGCGCGGAATTGGTCGCGGCGGTTGATGCGGGTTCCCCCAGCAGCATGACGGCGCGCTCAGCACTTTCCTGCAGGGTAACCGCAAAATACAAATTACCGATTTGCTGTGCGGGTGGAGCATATCCGATGAAGTTAATGACAGTCGGTTTGCCTGAACGCTGGGCTGCGGCGATGAGCGATGCAGCCACAGACGGGTCGGGGGGTTTAGAGACCAACACAATCACTTCCGTGGCGGCGTCGCGCGCCAGCAGATCAAGAGCCTGTCTTGCACAGATCGCGCCAACATCGCGCTTGAGATCTCGACCGCCCGTCCCCAGAGCGTGCGATATCCCCTTCCCTAGTTGGTGAATCGCGCTTGTGATCGCCTGTAAGCCCGTCCCGGAGGCGCCCACCAGCCCAATCGGACCACGCCGCACGCGATTGGCAAAGCCGAAACCGATGCCATTGACGATCGCTGTGCCACAATCAGGCCCCATGACCAAAAGACCCTTCTCCTGACCCAGTTGTTTGAGGCTGATCTCATCCTCAAGGGAGACATTATCGCTGTACAGGAAGACATGTTTCCCCGCCTCGAGGGCCTGGCGTGTCACCCCGGCGGCATAGCGCCCGGGGATTGAGATCAAGGCCCAAGTGGATTGCGGTAGTTGATTGACGGCGGCTTCCAGGCTGCGCGGTCGATAGGCACTGCCAACAGCCGATCGTCGTCGAATGAGCAGGGTGTCCACCTCAGCGAGTGCTGCTTCTGCCGCTGATTTTGATTGGGCTTTGATGACAATCAGTAAATTCTCGGGTCGCGCTTCGACGCCCGTGACGGGTAAGCCGGTGTCTTCTAATAAGTCCAAATTGGCCTGGGTGGCCATCACCACACCGGCATCTTGAACACCATCCAGCGCGAGCAGGGCGCGCTGGAGCTGCATAAGGACGACCGAGTCGTAGTAGACACCTGGACGAAGCTCGTGTTGGATCGTGGTCATAATTGGCCTTTGCTCATCCCTTCTCTGCGTCCTTCGTGATCAAGCCTCATGGAGATCAAGAAATTCGTCGTGCCCATGGATAACCGGGTAGGAAAAACACGGCTCAAGCTGGGTGGCCATTGCCAGTAGTTGCTCGTCCCGTCCGACCCGAGCGACGAGCTGGATACCGAGCGGGAGTCCTTCTTTCGAGCGGGCAGAAGGCAGTGTCGCCGAAGGCATGCCGCTCTGCGTCCAGGGCAGATTCATGGCCGGATCCCCGGTACTTTCCAATCCTGCGGGTGCCGGACCAGGCGCGGAGGGTGTGATCCAGGCGTCAATTTCATGATCGTCCATCGTATCTCCAAGCTGGTCTTTTAGAACCTCCACCTCGAGCGTGGCTGTCTCATAGGCAGTGTTAGAAATCGCTTCCCCGCGACGGATCAGTTCGGATGTTTTAACATGGTATCTCTCAGAAAAAGAACCGAACCAGGATTGATGGACTCTGGCAGCGTCTGCAGCAAGGATCAGATTATGGCGTTCTACGATCGCCTCAAAATCAGACAACACAGGCAGCTCAAACACTTCGTGGCCGGCCGACTGCATAGCTGCGCAATCGACCTCAAATTGCTCCAGGGCGATGGGCTCGGCTTTGTCCAAATAGGGTCCAACAGGAATCGCAAGGCGTAATGGCCGCACATTGATGTCGTCTGGCGTCCAGCCAGCCACTATCAGCGGCGCAACCCAGGCTGCGCTGGCGGCATCGAGTGTGAAGTACCCGATGTGGTCGAGGCTGGGCGATAGTGGGATCACGCCCGCTGCTGAAATTCTGGCGTAGGTGGGCTTATACCCGGTGACACCACAGAAGGCAGCGGGTCGGTTGATCGAGCCGATGGTCTGTGTCCCAAGTGCCAGCGGGGTGAGTCCGGCCGCGACGGCAGCAGCCGAGCCGCTGCTTGATCCTCCAGGTGTGTGGCCAATGTTGTGAGGGTTACGCGTGGGGCCAGGGGCGAAATAGGCAAACTCTGTCGTGACCGTCTTGCCCAGAATTAAAGCCCCGGCCTCGCGCAAAGCTGTTACACAACTGGCCTGGTCGCCAGCCAGAGCCTGCTCGGGAAGCTGACTCCCAGCATGCGTGGCAAACCCCTCTACATGGAAAATGTCCTTAACGCCAAGGGGTAGCCCAAACAATGGCGGACGCTGGGTTGGCTCAGGAAAGCGCTGATGAAGCCTTTCAGCATCTTCGCGCACGCGCTGAAAGCGCCCGGACTCGGTTAGGAAGGCGCGCAATCGCGGCTCAGTCGCATCAAAGCGGGCTTCAAGCCATTCGAGATAGGCTTGAAGAGCGCCGTCTTTGGAGCGAAACAACGAAGCTAGTCGTGCGAGCAGGGCCGGGGAGGCACTCACCAGTTTATTTCTGCCCCATCTTCTCGGAGGCCAGCTTCACCGCGTC
Source organism: Anaerolineales bacterium (assembly GCA_041554155.1). GTDB lineage: Bacteria > Chloroflexota > Anaerolineae > Anaerolineales > E44-bin32 > E44-bin32. The sequence goes on along the minus strand of JBFFMI010000005.1, from coordinate 29,508 downwards.
GACGATATGTTGATATCCTGTGCAGCGACACAGGTTGCCGGATATTGCCTCACGAATCTGTTCATCATCCGGATGTGGATTCTCTTCCAGGAACGGAATCAGGGTCATCAAGAATCCGGGTGTGCAAAATCCGCACTGCAAACCATGCGCCTCCCGGAAGCTCTCCTGCAGCGGATGGAGTTGGTCAAGGTCCTGCCCCAGACCTTCGACTGTCATGATTGTGGTGCCATCAGCCTGGATGGCGAACATCAAGCAGGAGCGCACGGGCTGCCCATCAAGGAGCACGGTACAGGCGCCGCAAACACCATGCTCGCAGCCAACATGGGTGCCTGTCAGTGTTAGCTGATGGCGGATGAAGTCACTTAAGAGCAAACGTGGCTCGACGTGATCCCGGTAGAGATGCCCGTTCACAGTAACAGAGATGGGGAGCAAGTTATCTGGCATCTTAGCCCTGCCTTCCATTCCTGGCGCGAGCCAGGGCAGTATTGAGTGTACGTCGGGTCAGAACGTTCGCGAGGTGACGTTGGAATGCCTCGGTGGCATGAACGCTGCCAAACGGATCAATCTCCTCTTGCGAGGCGACAGTGGCCGCTTCATCCATCACGTCCGACTCCGGCTGCGAGCCGCGTAATAGCGCCTCTGCTTTCTCCGCACGTACAGGTCCGTCACCCGCGTTCAAGTAGACCAGGCGGGCGTCCTGGCAGATTCCTTCCGAATCGAGTACCACCCAGGCGGATACCCCCATCAAGGCGTAATCGCCACGTCGTCGGGCCATCTCCTGGAAGGACCAACCAAAACCTTCGGGGGGTGGATTCACTTCGATTTCGACCAACATCTCCTCCGGGCCGAGGGCGGTTGTGAACATGCCCTGGAAAAAATCAGGGGCTTCGACCCAGCGTTCAGAAGTAGCGTTGCGGATGCGCATACGTGCATCACGTGAAAGCGCATAGACTGGTAATTCCGAAGCAGGGTCAGCGTGGGCGAGGCTACCACCGATCGTGCCGCGATTCCGAATTTGAGGATGTGCGATATGCGGCAGGGTCTCATGGAGCAACGGGGTGTATTCTGCGATTATAGGGTGGTGCTCCAGGCTCGCCTGGCGAGCCGTCGCCCCCATAGATACTGCGCCCGAGTCTTTGCGTTGGATCCGGTCCAGCCCGGGAATGCGGTTGATATCTATTAACACCGCCGGCTGTAGCACCCGGAAATTCATGGAGGGGATAAGGCTTTGACCTCCAGCCAGGAGCTTGGCTTCCCCGCCGTGTTGGGCGAGCAGATCTAGGGCTTCTTCGAGAGTATCGGGAGCTCGATACTCGAATGGGGCAGGCTTCATAGTCGCTCCTCTCTAACGGATGATGACTCGCATAAAGTCTGATGGTCTTCTGGATATGATCTTTGCATGACACCCAGGCTGAAGTACAACACCACTGCATGCCGCCTGGTTGCGTGTCAATTGTATAATGAACCCGCCCATCATGGGTGAACACTTCTACACATCAACCGCGCAAGGTGGTGACAAATCTATGCATACAAGCGATTCCACTCAAGGCCCATCCAAAGCTGAGCCAAGAGCCGGACTACTCTCTGGTTTGCGCGTTGTCGATCTGACGCGCGTCTTAGCGGGACCTTACTGCACGATGATGTTAGGCGATCTGGGAGCTGACGTCATCAAGATTGAGATTCCCGGTCGCGGTGATGACACGCGGCAATGGGGCCCACCCTTCACTTCCAGGGGAGAGTCGGCTTACTTTATTTCGGCAAACCGCAATAAACGCAGCCTCACACTGGACCTAAAGAGTGAGAAAGGGCTAACGATCCTCAAGGACCTGGTCGTCGATGCCGATGTGGTTGTTGAAAACTTCCGCACTGGTACGCTAAGCCGCTGGGGGTTGGATTATGAGGCCCTGCAATCGTTGCGCCCCGGCCTGATCTATTGCTCTATCACAGGTTATGGCCACACAGGGCCTTACAAAGAACGGCCGGGCTACGATTTTATCGCCCAGGCGATGGCCGGATTCATGAGCATAACGGGTCCTGCTGATGGGGAACCGATCCGTGCCGGTGTAGCCATAGCCGATCTTGCCTCGGGTATCTTTGCCTTCGGGGCGATCATGGCTGCCCTGTATGCTCGCGAGCGCACAGGTGAGGGCCAGCAGATTGATATTTCTTTGTTAGACAGCCAACTCGCTTTAATGTCCTATGTCGCCAGCAATTACTTGATCTCGCGGGAGACCCCGAAACGTTACGGAAACGCCCATCCGAACATCGTGCCGTACGAGGTGTTGGAAGCGGCGGATGGCTATATGGCATTTGCAGCCGGCAATGATGGCCAGTGGCGGAAATTTTGTGAAGCGGTAGGCAAAACGGAATGGATCGACGACGAACGTTTCGCAACAAACCCGGCACGAAATCAGAATCGCGCCATCATCATCCCTTTGCTCAACGAATTGTTTCGGCAGCGGCCAATCGCCGATTGGACCGCGCTTTGTGAGCGGATTGGGCTCCCGGCAGCGGGGATCAACGATATGGAAGCGGTCTTTGAAGATCCCCAGGTGCAGGCGCGTGGATTGCAAGTAGACTTTGAGGCTGAAGACGGCGAGACGATCCCGATGGTGGCTTCAGCATTGCAGATCCCTACCACACCGGCGGATATTCGCCTGGGACCTCCCGGCCTGGGGGAGCACACAGATCAAATCTTGTCGGAATACCTCGGATATGATCAGGCGATGATTGAGTCATTGCGCGCTGAGGGCGTTATTTAGGCCTGGTCACCCCTCGATTTCGGTTTTTACGCAGGTGAAGAAGGCGCCAGCCAGTTTCTTGGTAACGCTGCCCATCATGCGGGATGCCAGGCTGGCGATTGTGCCGGAGACGGTGACATCCGCGCTCCAAAGCAACTCGGTTTCGGTCGGCGAAGATTCCTTTAGCTCGAGCGTTGCAACCGCATCCAGCGCACTGCCGGGTGCAGTACCATGCGCTTTCATCACCCCGCGTTCAGGCGCTTCCATTTCAAGCCATTCTACCTGGGCGACGAACTGCACCTGAACAGCTCCAAAACCCACCGAGCCCTTGACCTCAAACTTCTCATCGGGGATGAGGATGTCGAGCGATTCAAGCCCAGGGGCACAGGCACCAACCGCATGTGGGTCGGTGAAGAACGTCCAGACACGCTCGCGTGGTGCCGCGATCATCACGCTGTCGTTGAATTGCATAACACCCTCCCTATAAGTATTAATGGCATTTTATCACTCCAGCCCGGGTAACCCTGCCAGGATCAACCAGGCCAGCAGCCCAAACAGCGCGACCAGCAGGATCGTGTAGCCTGCCATGCGTCGCATGACCTCGCCTTCTTTGCCCTTCAATCCAGCGGTAACGGTACCCACAATGATCTTGGCCGGAGCGATGACCGAACCGAGCGCACCACCGGTCGTCTGCGCAGCAAGGATGATCGGCACGCTCATCCCAAGTACTTGCGCTGTACGTAATTGCAATTGTGCAAATACGACGTTTGAGTTGGTATTGGATCCGGTCATGAAAGCTCCCAATGCGCCGATGAAGGGTGATGCAAGTGGAAAGAGCCGACCGACGCCAGCAGCGATCCCGTTGGCCATGGACTCTGTCATCCCGCTATGACTCATGATAATCGCCATACTTACCAGCATCAGAATGCCAAAACTGGATTGCGCCATACGCCTCACTGTATCTGCGATGATGGTTCGACCCGATCTATATTTCAGCAAACCCGAACGGCGGTAGAGCCAGTAGGTAAACAGAGAACTGTAAGCCAATATTGAGCCCGCGTGCCTGAGCGGGTCGATCTGCCGGCCATATCCAGCAGAGGTCGAGTAACCAAGACGGGTGGTGAGCTCGGGAAAGTATATGCGGATTGTTAGGTAGTCCAATTGATCGTAGATTGCAGGAGTGCGGATAAGCAGGGTGATCAACACCAATGCGATATATCCCGACAGGGCAAGCAGCAATTGACGATCTAGCTGCACGCGGGAGCCAGGATCCCTGCCCGTTTTGCTGGCAGTGGCGAGTAGCAAGCCGATCGCCAGCCCGGCGCTGCCCCCACCAAGTCCGGCGATGGTCCACATCCCATTGACTGCCAGCAGGTATTGCGTTCCACCCATGGCCACAGCCATGGCCAGGATGCGCATGAATTGCCTGCGCATCGAACCCCAACCGCCGGCGAGATGGGCTACCACTAATCCGCAAGCGAAGCAGGCGATCCCCAAGAATGCACCTGCGGCTGGAGCGAGAACCTGCCAGGTCAGATCGGTGGCAGATAACAATGCCTGGAAGGATGATGCCAGTGAACCGAAGGTGACCGACCAGGCGTGTCCCAGCGAAGGGATGGCTACTGCAGCCACAGGTTGAAATCCCAGACCGACAAGCAGAGGCGCTGCTACTGCGGTGGGAACTCCAAAGCCCCCTACGCCCTGCAGGAACGAGGCAAAGGCCCACCCAATCAACAACGCCTGCATGCCTCTCTCAGTGGTGAGGCGGGGTATGGCCTCGCTGAGTATTTGAATCGCGCCCGCCTCGTCCGCAACCCGATACAGCAGAAATGCATTCCATATAATCCAGAGCACGTCCAGCGATAGAAGCAGCGCCTTGACATGCGCCAGGAGCAGCAGGCGAGTGCCAGCGCCGAAGACCAGGATAGCGAGCAGCAGGGTCAATCCCCAGCCCGCAGCGCCAGCACGGGCAGCATTCCAACGCAGGCCAAGCATCAAGATCAGGATCAGTAGTATCGGGAGTGTTGCGAGTAAGGTGTCCAAGAGGGTCTTTCTCCAGGGATTATAGCGTGCGATGATTGCCGTATCAGGGCAGGTTAGGCCGCCGTGCGATGAGCGTGGCGCCGGAGCGATAACCATAACTGGAATCTGGCGCGGCCCGCCGAGACTCCTCGTAGTAAAGCACATCTAGCGCCTGGAATAGCCGACTTAGTTCTCCGCGTGAGAAAAAGTGTTGCACGCGCCCGGGATCGTCTGGATCCTGTGTGCCAGAGGCCGGATCGTCAAAGGTGAACGCAGCGGCGAAAAACATCCCGCCCGGGATAAGGCCATCGCCGATCCTTGCCGCAAGTGGTATGTGTTCGCGCGGATCGATAAAATGGAGCACGGCCGAGGCTGCGATGAGGGTATAGGAATGTGCGTCAATAGGGAAATCGAGGACATCAAGCTGATGCAGCCGGATCGGAACCTGCGCGAGTGTTGCTCTAAGCTTCTGCGCCTGTACCGGATCGGGCTCCAGTGCGTCAACGGAAAAACCATGCGCGGCCAACCAACGGCTGATCTCGCCATCGCCGGCGCCGATATCGAGGGCTGGGCCAGGTATAAGATGGTCGCTCCAGGACTGCAGGTGGTCAATCATGGCGTCCCCGTGATGATGTGGAACGGCAGAGCAGCTGTTTTTGGGCTAGGCGATCGGTCCTATACAGCGTAGGGAATCCGTAGGGCAAGCGTCCAGCACGCGACAAGCGGGATGGCCTCATACTTCACTATAGTAATAACAGAAGGGCGGAATCTCTTCTTCTCCTCCTTAAGAGAGGGCCGGGGTCGGCGTCCCCGGCTCTCACGATTCATGCGCTTATCCATCATGGCTGTTGAATTTCTAGTTGCTGAACTGGCACGGCAATGATCCTTAACGTCAGTGCCTGGTCCAATCCATCGCGCAGGGCCTGGCTCAAATCCTCTGCCAGCGTTTCGGACACTGGAGCGGTTGTGTTCACCTCGGCGCGTATGATCAAATTATTCCCCTGCTGCTCATGCTCAAAACGCACCAGGGTTATATCGGCATGAGGCGCTAGCTGTTCAGTGATGACACGCTCTATGATTTGCTCCGCTTGATATGTCTGCACAGCATCGACAAATATGATCCCAAGCGGGATGGTGATGGCCGTTAGCAAGATAAGAAATGTGAGGATCCCCAGTCGTAGGCGGGCTTCTCTCTCGGCGCCGGCGGCTGGTCGAAAGCCGAGCAGCAAGAGCGTGACGGACCCAGCAAGAGTGATGGCGATCAGGTTGGTGACGAACAGGAGCGTCGAGCCAGCGGTGGCACGCGGGTCACCCAGGGCGATGCCCACGCCAATGACACATAAGGGAGGGACCAGGGCCGCAGCGATCGCCACGCCGGGTAAGGCTGTGGCGACATCTTTTCGGGCGACAGCGTAAGCCCCGGCTGCACCGGAAGCTAGCGCCACAGCAAGGTCGAAAAGATTGGGGCTGGTTCGACTGCTGATCTCAGCCGTGAGCGTACGGAGTGGTGATAGCGCCGTCAACAGGACGGCGATACCGATGGCAAGTGCAATGCCCTTGAGGGCGGCCTCTACGGAGAGCCGTACCAGGCGGATATCTCCCTGAACGATCGCAAGGCTTCCGGCCAGAATCGGTGTAAAGAGCGGCGCGACCAGCATGGCGCCGATGATCACGGCTGCGCTACCCTGCAGCAAGCCATAGGTAGCAATGGTGGCGGCCAAGCCCATCATAATGAAGAAGTCGGTGTCTGGCCGTGCGTCTCGCCGTACACGCTTATAAACCTCAACCTGCTGTTCCAGTGTTAGCTTTGGTAGCGCGGAAGAGATGCTGTCCCACAGCCGCTGCAACCAGAAGCGCGGTAAGCCGCGGTAACGTTTGACCATGACAACCGGAGTAGGGCAAGCGCGCGCCAATTGTTCGGGCAGGGTTCCGAAAATGACCTGGTCAATCAGACTCTCTTCCGAAGCACCAATAAAAACCAGATCGCTTTCGGATCCAGCTTGAATGATCCCATCAACAACGGAGTCTGACTGGACAACCGCGCTCTCTAACTGGACGTGATCTTCAGCAGGATCCAGCTTAAGGAGCGATTTCAGCACTTCACGCATCGACTGCAGCGTGTCATTGATGCGTTCCTGCCCCTGGGCCAGCTCGTTTTCGCTAGCGTCCGGGCGGGCAACATAGACTGTGCGCGTTGAGGCGTCGAATTCGCGTGCGAGTAACAGGGCCAGGCGCGTTGCCAGAGGGGCATGAGGGCCGCCGGCTGTGGGCACAAGGATGTTTTTGATGTCAAGTGGGTCGCTGGTTCGCTCGTCGCCCAGGAAGATCTCTGGTTGATAAGCGAGTACCGCCACATCGCAGGGGGTATTGCGAACGACGGGGTCCAGCACACGTCCCATGCGGGTGCCTTCCCGGGCGGTGTGGACAGGCCAGGTGAGCAGGACCAGATCACACTGCTCCTCCAACGCGGTGTCATTAATGCCCTTGGCGATGCTGCTGGCCAGGCGAGTGATCGGGTAAATTGGAACCTCACTCTGATTGGTTTCGCGTGTCGACCACTCAAATAAAGTATTGCGTTCCTGGGCCACGCGCCGACCTTCCTGGATGGCAAGCGGATCGTTCATCGGGACAACCTGGAGCGGGATCACCTCACCATCAGATTGCTTGGCCAGCGCGGTGGCAAGACCGAGAACGAACTGCCGCTCGACCCCCGGGCTCAAGGGGACCAGGATGCGGTAGACCTGCTCATCCTTGGCTTCGAGCGGTTCACGGCCAAAGACCAGCACACCGTGCTGCGCCTCCTTGATATGTGCACGGGCGTAGATAATGAACAACAAAGTCCCGGTGAGTATCCACAGGGCAAGCGCGATCAAACCCATCCCGGGAAGGCTGAATAAGAGGAAAAACGCGCACGCAGCGGCTATAGCCGGGATCAGCGGGTACAGGGGATTGATGAACCAGCGTCTTCGATCCGGCTCCCGGCGCCGGCTGATGAGTGCCGCAAGGTTAAGCAGGATACAGGTAATTAGGGCTGCCCCAGCCCCGACATCCAGGAGTGTATCGGTGGGCAACCATAGTACAGGAAGCGTGAGAGCGATGAGTAAGATGAAGATCAGCGGGGGTAAGCGGAAGGGCCGACGCACAACCGTGAATCCATGTGGAAGTGCGCCGAAACGACTCATAACATAGATTTGCCGGGCAGCAACCATCAGGGTGTTGTTGGCAGCGATAAAGAATGCGATGCTACCCATCCCGGTGGCAATGGCGATGCGGATGGGGTCATCTCCACCCAGCCGGGCGATCAATGCCAACGCCCCTTGCCCTTCACTGCTGTAACCGGTCAGCCCGATTCCAAGAAGGATCAGAATCCCTCCGAGGAACAGGCTCACGAATAAACCTTGTGGAAGATGGCGTTTAGGATCCTGAATCTGTCGACGTCCGGATAGTAGAATTTCCAGACTGGCATACATCAAGATGCCCCAGGCAGCGGCGCGCGGGAAATCCCCATCGGTTGGCATCCGTACGGCTTCCACTGTGACCGGGCTTGCGAGAGCCAGGAAACCCAGGATGACAATCCCAAAAAGGAGCAGGATGATCAATACCCATGTTCGACTACGGAAAGGGAGCAGGCTGAAGAGTTGTACCAGCACCATGATCGCGAAGGCGACCAGGGGGACATAAACTGTATAGGGCGTCAGATCCGGGATGACTGACACCAGCGCGCCCCCCAGGGCTTTGATGAGCACAGCGGTGAGCGTGACACCCAGGGCTAGTAACACCCAGCCAGTGGCGAACCCGGCGGCCCTTCCCCATGATTCGTGCACCAGCACGTACGTCCCCCCTCGTTCACTACTCCCGCCTAACAATTCAATGGCGTTTAACAATGTGAGACCCAGGACCACGGTCGCCAGGATGATCGCCGGGCTCGAGGCGACCCCTGCATACTGGTGCAAGTCACCTGGGAGAAGGAAGGCCAATCCCAGGATGACGACCAGGCCTGTGGCCACCACCTGTCGCAAGGTAATCAGCCGACGACTAAGGCGTAGGTCGCCGAGGAACGGTTGTTCCGCACCTACTTCTTCCATGTCAACCAAGACATTCTCCCTTAAGTCGGTATCACGTCTATCTAGTGTACTCTTTCAAGCCGACAGGGCAACGTGGCAAGCGAATCTGTCGGGGTGATCGGTGAGGCTGTATAATCCTCCATCGTGAGCAAACCTGAAACTTCAGCCAGCCGTAACATTGCCCGTGCCAGCGGGGTGGTGATGATTGGTTATGCCCTTTCCAGCGCGATGGGTCTGGTCAGTCAGATCCTGGTGACGCGGGCATTTGGTACCGGCGCCGCGATCGATTCTTACTATGCCGGTAACCGGTTGACCGAATTACTCTTTAACCTGATGGCGGGTGGGGCGCTGGCCTCGGCCTTTGTGCCCACCTTTACTGGTTTCCTGGCCAATGACCAGCATCCACGTGCTTGGAGGTTGGCGTCGTCCATCGGCAACCTGATCTTGATCGCCCTGAGCACGATCAGTGCGCTGGCAGCATGGCAGGCAACATGGATCGTCCAGCACATCCTTGCTCCAGGTTTCACCGATCCCGAACAAGTCAGGCTAACGGTTGAATTACTACGCATAATGCTGCTCTCACCAGCGATCTTCGGCATCAGCGGCCTGCTCATGGGGTTGTTAAATGGTAATCAACGATTCTTTCTCCCTGCGATTGCTCCCGGCATGTATCGCATCGGCCTGGTCATTGGTGTGGTATTCCTCAGCCCACGCATGGGTATTTACGGCCTGGCCTGGGGTGTTGTGATCGGCGCGAGCCTGCATTTGTTAGTTCAATTGCCGGGCTTGCGTGGGTTGGGCGGCAGGTATACCCCGAGCATGGGTCTGAGAGATACTGCGGTTCGCCAGGTGGGCTTGTTGATGGCCCCACGTTTGCTGGGAGTCGCAGTGGTTCAGATCAATTTCCTGGTCAACACCATCCTGGCCTCAGGCATGCCGGTCGGGAGCCTTTCAGCGATCAATTTCGCGCTGATCCTGATGTTGATGCCTCAGCTTGTGATCGCGCAGGCGGTAGCCGTGGCTTCGCTGCCCACCTTTTCGGCGCAAGTGGCGCGCAATGAATGGTCTGCGTTGGCTGCTACCTTCACGTCAACGATGCGCGGCGTGCTTTTCCTGGCTCTACCAGCGAGCTTAGGGTTAATCCTGCTGCGACAGCCCATCGTCGCGATGCTGCTTGAGCGGGGTATGTTTACCGCACAGTCCACCCGTCTCGTCGCCTGGGCGTTGTTGTGGTATGCGGCCGGGTTGGTGGGTCATGCGTTGTTGGAAGTGATCGTTCGAGCGTTCTATGCCATGAAGGACACGCGCACACCGGTGCTTGTCGGTGGGGGGGCGATGACGCTTAACATCGTTTTTAGCCTGATCTTCTCTAGGTGGTTCCATACCCTGGGTTGGGCACCTCATGGCGGGCTGGCCTTGGCCAACTCGTTGGCTACGGCGCTTGAGTCGGGCTTGCTCTTGTGGCTGATGCGCAAGCGCCTGGGTGGTTTAGGCGGACGCCAGAGATGGCTTGGTGTGGCGCGCATGGTGATCGCAGGCCTTCTTATGATAGCCGTGCTTATATGGTGGTTGCCGTTGGGGAGCAGGATGCCCGTTTTCGCCCATGCCCTGGGAGGGATTGGGCTCGGTGGATTGACCTACTGGCTTGCAGCGCTATTGCTGCGGGTCGAGGAAAGCAGGTTGATACCAGCCATGCTGCTCAGGCGGGGAAGAACCATTTAGACGAACAGAAAGAAGTACGCCTGGGTGAGACCGACACCCATGATAAGACCCACAATTGCCTCGGCCGGTGAGTGCCCCAGAACTTCTCGCAACTTTTCAGAACCATGTTCGGGATGACCCTGCAGGAAATCATTAACCATAGCGTTGATGATCGTCGCGTGGCGCCCGGCCTGACGGCGGATCCCTGTGGCATCGTAGATAACGATCATTGCGAAAGCCACGGTTAGGGCAAACAAGGGCGAGGAAAACCCCTCTGAAAGGCCAATACCGTGTGCGATAGCAGAAACGAGCGCTGAATGGGATGAAGGCATGCCGCCGGCGCGGAAGAGCAAGGACCAATCGCGTTTTCCTGTTTGCAGATAGTGAATGGGAATCTTCAGGATTTGAGCCAGGCCCCAGGCTATAAGGGCTGAGATCAGGACATGATTTGAAAACACTTGAAGAAGCGCCACTTATTTACCCTCAAGATCGAGGTCGATCTCACGAATCTCTCCGGTGATATCCTCGGTCAATTGTTGAAGTTTCAATTCCGCCTGCTCCAGGAGCACCCCACAATGCTTGCTCAGTTCCTGACCACGCTCGAATAACGCCAATGATTCTTCGAGAGGCAGGGTCCCTGCCTCTAGTTGCTCAACGACGCTCTCAAGCTCAGTATAAGCTTCTTCATATTTCATATCTTTAATCGTCTTAGCCTTTGATTTCGCCATGATTGGTTCCTACTCTCTCTAGATCTGGTGATCCTGCTGATCCACTCGTGCGCAATGATACCCGCGTCGGATTGATGATCATTCCTGAATTTTTGCGCTAAGGCTGCCATCCTGAAGTCTTAGATCGATGAGCTCGCCAGGTTTTACAAACCCGGTGGAGGATACAAGTTTCCCGTCTCTCGTTCGGGTGACCAACGCATATCCGCGTTGCAGGATGGCATCTGGACTATAAGCGCGCAGAGTTAACGCCAGGCTCTGTACTCGGGTACGCGTGAGCGCCAGACGATGATCCATGGCGTTATAGGCACGGCGGATACGATCGTCTAATTGCTGCCGGTCGTTGATAACGCGCGCATAAGGCGAGATCAAGGCAAGGCGAGCCTGTAGCTGAGCTAACGATTGACGGAATTGGCCTATCCGATCCGTAAAAAGGGTGATTGAATCTGAACGAGACCGGGACAGCTCTTCAACCAGAACCGATCGGTCTGTTGTGGCCAACTCGGCGGCGGCTGAGGGTGATGGGGCGCGCACGTCGGCGGCGAAGTCTGCCAGTATCAAATCGGTCTCATGCCCGATCCCGCTAATGATCGGGATGGGTGCGCTGGCGATGGCGCGCACAACCGGCTCCGCATTAAAGGCCGCCAGATCTTCAGCGGAGCCACCGCCACGAACCAGCAAAATGACCTGGGCCTCGCCATGGCGAGTGTGTAGATCAAGGGCAGCAACGATCGCCTGGGGGGCTTGCTCGCCCTGAACCACTGTTGGGGCGAGTAGAACTCGAACCAATGGGTTGCGCCGCCGCAGAACCTGCAGCACATCTTGAAGAGCGGCTCCAGTTGCTGATGTGACAAGGCCGATGGTCGAGGGTCTTTCAGGCAGAGGCTGCTTACGAGCCGGATCGAACAACCCTTCCTTTTCAAGTTTTTCCTTCAGACGAAGAAAATCAAGATGGCGCTCGCCCTCACCAGCGGGACGAAGCTGCTCGGCATAAAGCTGGTATTGACCAGCGGCTTCATAAACACTGATACGCCCGTAGACCTCCAGGGCTTCCCCCTCGCGCGGTAAGCGTACCTGAGCTTCAGCCTGGGATCGCCACATCACGCAACGAAGTGCAGTTTCACCGTCCTTCAAGGTGAAGTACAGGTGCCCAGAACTCGGTCGAGAGAGGTTGGAGACTTCGCCCGATACCCATAAATCTTGTAGGCGGTAATCGTTCTCGAGTGTCTGGCGGATGTAGCGTGTGAGATCGCTTATCGTCCAGATTTTGGGTGTGCTGAATAAAGGAAATTCCACAGCGCGAGCTTACGCCACGCATGGGTGCCTGTCAACTGTGACGGTATAATTCGGCTACTACTTGTTCGTTCAACCTGCGTGTTGATGTGGAGGTCATTCATGCCAGAATCAATTGAAGAGCGTGTAGGAAAGCGCCTCACAGAGGCAGGCCTCACGCTGGCTGTGGCCGAGTCGTGTACCGGGGGGTTGATCGGGCACCGCATCACGGATGTTCCCGGGTCATCAACCTACTTTCTCGGTGGGGTGATTGCCTATGCGTATGAAGCAAAAGAACGGCTTCTAGGTGTTCGCCATAGCACGCTGTACGAGTACGGAGCGGTCAGTGAGCAAACGGCTGGGGAGATGGCGCGCGGGGCACGGCGGGTGGTGGGAGCCGATATCGGTATCGCCGTGACAGGGATCGCCGGTCCCAGTGGGGGACTCCCGGACAAACCGGTGGGCACCACCTGGGTGGCGGTCAGCACGCGCGATAGAGAATGGACCGAGCGCCACCAATGGGACGGAAATCGTGACGAGAATAAAGCAGCGTCCGTTGATGCTGCTCTAGAGCTGCTGCTTCAGGTACTCGACCAAGCTGTATCCTAGCACCATAAAATTGAAGAAGAGAATAAAAAAAGGCGTCATGTTGTTGACGCCCTTTTCGTTTAAACGTGTGGTGTGCTCGATCAGCCCAGATAATCCCGTAATTGGCGGGCGCGGCGGGGATGACGCAGACGGCGCAGTGCCTTGCCTTCGATCTGACGAATGCGCTCACGCGTAAGCCCGAATTTCTGACCGACCTCCTCAAGGGTATAGGGACGTCCATTGTGCAGCCCAAAACGCAAGCGTAATATGCGAGCTTCACGTGGGCTCAACGTTCCCAGCACATCCTCAATCTTGTCACGCAGCAAATTCTGGTAGGCGCTCTGGGTTGGCGTGGGTGTAGAGTCGTCTTCGACAAATGACCCCAATTCGGTGTCCTCATCCTCCCCAACAGGAGACTCCAGGGAAAGCGGTCGCCATGAGACCCGCATCATCCACTGCACTTTACGGGCGTCGATCTCCATGATCTCGGCGATTTCCTCCGGCGTAGGTTTTCGCCCAAGATTTTGTTCGAGCTGACGTGCAACTTTGTAAAGACGACGGATACGATCGGACATGTGGACCGGGACGCGAATGGTGCGGCCTTGGTCGGCGATGGCGCGTGTGATGGTCTGGCGAATCCACCATGTGGCATAGGTACTGAAGCGGAAGCCGCGGTGGTAATCAAATTTCTCGACCGCCTTCATTAAGCCCAGGTTGCCTTCCTGGATCAAATCGAGGAAAGGTACCCCACGGCCCATGTACTTCTTGGCGATGCTCACGACAAGGCGTGTGTTTGCTTTGATCAGGTGGTCGCGCGCAGCCCGGGCATCCTGGACATGACCGCTTAACTCGGCACGCTCTTTGGTGTTAAGGCGACCGTTGGATTTCGCGAGATCAAGCTCGGAGGCATTGCCGCGCTCGATACGCATGGCCAGGTCAACTTCCTGCTCGGTTGTGAGCAAGGGAACGCGGGCCATCTCCTTCAGGTATAAGCCGACCGTATCGTCGCTGGAGATTGCGCTTAGATCAAAGGGGTGGATCTCTTCGATATCTTCGTCCTGGGCGATGTGTGGTGGAATCTGGCTCGAATCCTCGAATACATCCACTCCCGCTGAGCGAAAGAAGGTCTGCAAGCGTTCGAGGCGCTCTTCCGAATCTTCCGCTTCAGGGAAGACGATAATGATGTCGTCGTTGGTGATGTAGCCTTGAAATTCACCCTTTTCCATCAAAGAGGCGAAGGCTTCACGTTTTTCCCAACGGTCCTTGGCTACACTCATGCATTCTCTCCTGATGCCCATACCCATAGGTTGTGGGCTGGGGGGCGCGTGATCACGCCCGCTAGGACTTGGATAAGAGTGTCTTCAAGACAGCCATGCGAGGGTCGATCTCGGCATCGGGATGGCTGCACTCAACTTCGTTGCGATTCTCGCCGCAATGCGGACAGAGCCCGGCACAATCCGGTCTGCAAGAAGGTTGAATCGGCATATCGACGAGCAGCACATCACGCACCATCGGTGTGAGATCGAGGATACCCTGATCGGAAATGATCGTTTGTGGGTCGTCGGCTTTATCAGGTGGGTGGGTGAAGAGCTCATCGATCTCGGCCGTGAGGTTCTGGCTGAAATCGCCCAGGCAGCGCACGCATTCGGCTGCGACATGGCCTTCGAATTTCGCCTGCACCACGATGCCCTGCGCGGTACGGGTAAGACGTGCGTGCCCGCTGAAATCGATTACGTTGAGGTCATCCCCAAACTGAAGGGAATATTCCTGAAAATCGAAGTTGCGGCTGTACCCGACGTTCTTGTATAACAAGAATCCGACGTTGAGCCGCAACGCGTGATGATGGTTCAGGTTCGCACCGCCTGGAAATAGGGTTCCCAAAATAGCGCCCGCATTATAGCATAGTTAAAACATGGAATCAAGAAGCGATGCTTGTACATAACATAAATAACATTCGTATAGGCAAATATCGATAATCTTGGGGGTACGGGTCAAAAAGTAACCCATAGATACCGTTCAGGTACTGTGCGAATAGCCATCGCGAGGAGAAGCGAAGATGCGATTGATATTGGCAAGCCAAAATCCAGGTAAACAGACCGAATTGCGCGCGCTGCTCGACGATTTACCTCTCGACTTGATCGTTCCACAGCAGCTCGGACGGGCTTTGGACATTGAGGAATCGGGGGCTGACTACGCGGAAAATGCGCTTATCAAGGCAAGGGCCTTTTCAGAAACCTTCGGGTATTGGACCCTGGGTGACGATACCGGATTGGAGGTTGAGGCGCTGGATGGTGGTCCGGGTTTGCATTCTGCCCGGTTGGTTGCAGAAGGTGGGAACGATGAGGATCGCCGAAAACGCTTGTTGGCGCTTCTCGTCAAGAAGCCGCCGCCATGGCGCGCGCGCTTTGTTTGTGTGGTAGCACTGGTTGGCCCACAGGGTGATTTCAAGCTGCGGCGCGGTGAATGTCCTGGTGAGATCATCCCGGTGGCACGCGGCCTGGGGGGATTTGGTTATGACCCGATCTTCCTGGTTGAGGGCACGAACATGACAATGGCCGAATTAACGGTCGAAGAAAAGAACAAGCTCAGTCATCGTGCCATTGCCACGCAAGCTATGCGCCCATGGATTAAGAAGTTAATGGAAGGAGGAAAGTTCGAATGAGTGTGGACTGGCGGAGCAGGTTGGGGGACAAATAAAACCTTATTGTGGCTCAGCGAAGTGCCAGGATAAAGTCGCTGATCGCAGCGCTTACCGCTTCTGGCTGCTCGAGCATCACCATATGCCCGGCAGAATCAATCATCGCCAGCGAGGCGCCGGGGATCTGGTCAACCAGGTATTGACTATACTTGGGTGGTGTCATGCGGTCATCGGTCCCGCAAATCACCAGCGTGGGGAGATCGATCTCGCCCAGGCGGGGGAGAACATCGAAGCGGTCGCAGGCGCGGTAGTCAGCGTGCATGACATGGGTGGGGACACTGGACATACGTTCACCTGCGAGAGCCACCAAACCTGGATCGACAGAATCGCTGTAGGACCAGTCGAGAATCGTCTCGATCGATTGGTGATAGCTTTCTTCGGAAGCAGAATTCTCCAAAATAGCGGGATTCACGCGCAAGCGTCCCCCGCTACCAACAAGGATTAACCCCGCAGTATATCTGTTGAAATCAAGCGCAAGTGTGAGCGCTATAGCACCGCCCATCGAGTGACCGGCGACGATGGAGGGCCCAAGCTCCAGGGCGTCCATCCAGTGGATCAGATCAGTGGCTTTCTCAGTGATGTTATCGGCGCTGGCACCGGCCGATTCGCCGTGTCCGGGAAGGTCGACGGCATACACGTCGATGTGGGGGAGGCGGCGAAGATGTGGCGGCCAGTGCAGCGAACTACCCCCGGCGCCATGGATTAAAACCAGTGGCGGAGGACTCGGTTGTGCGCCTCCGCCACGAGATACGCGGTATGCAATGCCGGCGACCTCAGGCATGCCTACTCCTGCTCTTCAAGCCAGCGCTCACAGGCCATTGCGGCAGCGCAGCCCTGACCGACTGAAGTGGCGATCTGACGCCAGACGGGGTCCTGGATCTCACCGGCAGCAAACACCCCAGGAATATTGGTCATCATATGGTCATCGGTGAGCAAATAATTTCGCTCATCCATGTCTATTTGATCCTTAAATAAGCTAGCATTGGGGTAGTGCCCGATGAAGATGAAAACCCCATCGGTTTCGAATTGTTCGGTGGTGTCCGTCTTAACATTACGGGTGATCACCGATTCCACCTTGCCATTGCCTTCGATCTTCTCAAGCACGGTGTCCCACACAAATTCTATCTTTTCATGACCGGTAGCGCGACGCTTCAAGGCTTCGCCGGCCCGCAACTCGTCTCGCCGATGGATGATGCGCACACGATCGGCGAACTTGGTGAGAAACAAGGCTTCCTCCAGGGCGCTGTCTCCACCTCCTATGACCAGGACATCCTTCTCGCGGAAGAAAAATCCATCACAGGTCGCACAAAAAGAGACGCCGCGCCCGATCAATTCCTCTTCGCCCGGGATTTCCAATCGCTTGGGGGAGGCACCGACGGTGATGATGACTGCATCGGCCTCGAACTCATCGCCATGGGTTTTCAGGTGGAAGGGAGGACCATCGCTGAGTTTGACCTCGGTTACCTCATCGATCAGCAAGCGAGCCCCGAATCGCTCCGCTTGTTTCTGCATCAGGTCGACCAGTTCAGGCCCGGTGGTACCCTCTGGAAAACCCGGGTAATTCTCAACTTCGCTCGTTATTGAGATCTGCCCACCCAGCTGGTTACCCGAGATGACCAGGGGATCCAGATTGGCGCGGGCGGTATATAAAGCAGCAGTGAGCCCGGCCGGTCCAGAGCCAATGATGATAACTTTTTCCTTTTGCATGCAAACCTCACTCTAAAGGGTATATCGTCCGCTTTCGCTTTCAATCTTTAGGTTGGAAGCGTTTTGCCAGATCTGTCACTGAATATCGCAGCCACCAGAGCGGTGCCCGTGTCAGGATGCGCCCGCGTTGATCCATTAGTGGACGACGACAGGGATCATCCGGGTCGCCAGGACGGCACCCGATCAATTCACGGCCACACGATGAGCATACTCCCGGCTGACCGGTTGGGATCAGGTGAACCGAACACAGATAGACTTCATCATCCGGATTAAAACCCATCGACAACTCTCCCTCTTGCTACCAACACAGACATTCTAAAGCAGAGCGACAGGCTCTGCAAAGCAGGGGTTCAGGATTCGTACCGTACTCTTCGGCTTAATGCGGCTGCCAAACCAGCCAAGCCGCCAACCCCGGCCCAAATAGGTGTTCGACCCAATACTGACAGAACCTGGCCAAGCGAGAAATCAGCTGGCACATGAGCGTGAAGTGACAGCTTGACCAGCATACTCAAGGCTGCGATTGGCATTGCGAGTGTTCCGGCAAGAAGGCCGATAAGAATCGCTTCCCAGCGCCCAGCGGAAGGATTTTCAACATCTACTTTTCTATATCGCGGACCCAATTCCAGTGCGAGCGCCAAGGCGATCAATCCACCAATGAGCACTGGCAGTACAAGGTTGCGATCCTCATAACCAATCCAGAAGAATAGAAATATGCCGATTCCGATCCAGAGCCCACGCCTATAGTTCGTCACGATTGCTTGATGTCTATTCACCCGGTCAACCCATTAGACGCTACTGGTGTTTGCCTTCTTACAGAGGCCTTAGACAAGACCGCCCCCTTATAGGAGACTATCATGCATTCTGGGCCAGATTGCGCTTTAGAAGGCCAGCCGTCAGCAGGAGCTGAGTGCCCGCTGTAAGCCAGAAATTCCCAGTCGTGATAAAGAGGCTGGTGGAGAGTGTAGCCCGCATCAATAGCTTCCATGAATTTTCTGGCGGGACCTCAAGACCCAGAGTCGTTACATGACGTATGCCCTGCTCAAGCAGGATCATGCCAAGGGCCAGGATGGTCGAGGCAATACCCGGCAGCCACAAGGATGCAGCACCACGGTAAAACGTCCAGCGGGTTTCATCCAATAGGACCTCCCGAGGTGTACACTCTGGATCAGGGGTTGAAGGCATACGCCCCAGCACGAGCCATGCGACCACCAGAGCAATCGAGCAAGCGATAGCTCCCATGAACCAAGCAAGCGGGGTGATCCCTACCAACCCCATTTTGCGATCGCTCACCGAGCCGAGGATGATTGCCAAGTAGGGCAAACCCAGGCTGTGAAACCATGGACCTAATGGTGTGATATTAAATGGAAGCGAGTCGATGCGCTCACGCAGGCCAGGCCACAACCGTGCGATCAGGGCAGGGCTGAGCATCAGCAGCAGCGACCAGATTATGGCTTCAATCGGCATGGGGGGGAGTCTACTCGATCTTCTTGACCCGTGAATGTAGTGGGACAGAAAGACAAATACGCGTGCCTGCGCCTTCGGCCGAATCGATCTTCAAGGAACCCTCGACCAGGTCGGCGCGTTCGCGCATACTCACGATCCCTAGACTTCCACGTTGACCATAATGCGCATCCACAGCGCCAACGTTGAAGCCGACGCCGTCATCCTCGACTTCGAGGACAAACTTCTTGTTCTCGCTATGCAAGCGCACCCAGATATGTTCGGCCGCGGCGTGTTTACGGGCATTGTTGATCGCTTCTTCAGCGATGTAGAAGATGACCCCCTGATGGCCGGGATCGAGTTCTTCCGGCACATCTGTGGAGGATTCAAAGAGCACATTGATGTGGTGCGTGTCGCGCATTTTTTCCGCAAGTTGGTAAAGCGCTGCAACAAGGCCCTGAGATTCAAGAATGAGGGGTCGCATGGTGAAGAGCATATGCCGGATTTCACGGGTTGTGTTGCGGGCCATATCTTCAAGCTTGGTAAGTTCTTCGGCAGCGCCCTCAAAATCGCGTTCCATCAGCCGCCGGGCGTAATTGACACGCATCGTGATGGCAGCGATGGTTTGGGTAGGACCATCGTGGAGATCGCGGGCCAGCCGTTTGCGCGATTCTTCCTGGAGTTCGCTAAGACGCTCCTTCTCAGCCCCAAGCTCCTGGTAGAGGCGTGCATTCTGCAGAGCAATCGTGACTTGTTGGGCGATAGCTGTGAGCATGTCACGCTTCTCGTCATCGAAGTAATACGGCGTGGCATGACCGAAGATCAATGCCCCATAGGTCTCGACACCATAGGCTAAGGGGGTAACGAGCACGGATAGGCAATCCTCGAGCCCGGAGAGCTGGCTGAGCTCGGGGTCCTCTTCGGGGTACAGCGTGAACTGGGTTTCCCCACGGATGAGGGCACGGCTCACGCTGCCCGACTCAGCGCTGAAGGTCAGGCGGTCATCAAGTAAGTCGAGATGGCGAGTGGCTGCGATGTGAAAACCATCCTGGTCCAGCAAGAGCATGGCGCTGCGGATGAACCCGGAGGCCCTTCCCTTTGCCCCGAGCGCCTGGTAGCAGAGCTCAAGGGTGAGGTCAATCACCTCTTCGGAGCTGAGGGTGGCATTGATATCCGCTGTTATTCGATAGAGATCATGAGCGCGCGAGCGCTCCTCCGCGCGCACCCTTTCGAGGCTGGCCTTCGTAGCGCCAAAGCGGTCTTCCAGCGCCCGGCTGATTGCACGCTGGAGCCAGGTGAGAAAGCTTGATGCAAATAAAATGATGATCGAGAAAACACCTAAATTCGGCAGCGTGCTCGTACTCCAGCCGGTGCTTTGAAGACTGAGCACCACCCAGGAACCAGCGCTCAACACGGCCACCAGCAAGGAAGTGAGGATGCCATAGATGAAACCGAGCGTGAGGGGCGCGATAAGCAGGCTCCACCAGAGCGGGCTGGAGGCAAAGCCAGTCCTCACGATCATCGTAATTGCGAGGATCAGGTCTGCGGCACCGACGAGCCAGGCTAGCCAGCCAGGTCGGCGCTCAGCAAGGTAGGGCAAACTGATGATGATGGTAGGCAGGATCCAACTGGCCGTGAGGTAGAGCACAATTTCGGATTGGATGCCGTAAAACCCGCTTGCAAGTGGCAGGCCTAACAAAAATAAACTGCGTATGCTGAGCAGTATCCAGGCCGATCGTGGTGAGGGAGATGATCTCAAGCTTGCCATTGGTATCTATGATAGCGTCATGCAGGTCCTGTGCCAATGGTCTGTAAGGCGGTTCGTCCCCGGTTTGGGTACGGAGAGCTGGGGTCGCCGTCGCAATCGATCTGTTGATTGTGAAACACTTTGACATTGTGAAAATTGACACTTGACGCAAGAAGCAATAATGAAGTATCCTGATCCCGGAAAGATTAGGCTGTACGAGTACGTACGGGTGCACCCTTGCGAGACTCCAGCGTGAACGGATCTCGGAATGCAGGTCTCGAAACCACGGCGCGAACCCCCCGGTGGGCTTCGCGTTTTTTTGTACCTAGAAAGGGCGGCTTCCAGGGCTAAATCAACAGGCGCGGCGGAAAACTTTCGGCCGATGGGGAGGAGGTTCACACAGGGGCGAAGAGCAGGCTGGCGAGGCAGCGCCTCGCATTCCACGTTTTTTACTTATCCTATTTCTAAGGTGTGCCCGTCAAGCGCTGGCTTGATGGGGGGGATGTCTCAATGAAGACCAGACAATTGAATATTACGGCTGTGATCGTGATAGCAGCCTTCTTGTTATCTGCTGCGACAGGCTATGCAGGGCAACCGGTATGGGTAGACAACTTTGACTCGGAGGTGCTTGATCCGACGTGGTTCTGGGTCAACGAGAACCCAGAAAGATGGAACCTTTCTGAGGAACCGGGATACATGCGCATCTACGCGTCTGCACTTCCAACAGGCGGTGAGAACCTCCTGATGAGGCCGGGCGCGGAAGGGAATTTCACGATTGAGACTCATGTCTTCTTCGAACCCATCAGAAATTTCCAGCTTGCCGGTCTGGTGATCTACCAGGATGAGGCTAACTTCATACAGCTTGGTCGGGCCTACGCGGAGCCGGGGATCTGCCCGACGTGCTACGGAAACGGGATCTACTTCGACCAATTGCAGGGCGGAGAGATGGTAGGGGGTAACTTTGCGACACAGACAGATCTCCAGAATGAGGCTTTCCTGCGCCTAGAGCTCAAGGGGAATCGGGTCACTGCTTTCTATGGTAGTGATAGTACAGATTGGATGGAGATCGGAGAACATCAACTGCCTGGCGGATTCAAAGTGAACGCTGTCGGATTGACGGCTTCCCAGGATTTTTGGATGGAAGATGATCCGCTACCCGCAGATTTCGAGTACTTCTCGTTCTCTGGTCACGTCAAGCCCACTTCCCCATTCGTAGGTGCGTGGCAGGCGGTCGATGCTGATGGCGGGGCGATGCGCCTAGCGATCGGGGGTCCGCCAAATGGACCCTTCAACATCACTTGGACTGAGAGCTACTTTGGCTTGTGCGAGGGGGGCTCGGGTATCGGAAAGGGTGATGGTTGGCTTGACTCGAGTGATCCGTACCTCTTGCAAGGACATGTCAGCTTCGAGTGCTTCACGAACGATGGGGCGGCTGAAGTTGACTTCACTTGGCACTACGATCCATCAACGGACACGATCACCGTTTACGGCGGTGAAGGTATGACGAATACGATGTGGCATCGACCAGGACATCCCCCTTCGCCGGCTGAGTGGGCGATCGTCGCCCGGCCGTTTGATGATGCCGTCGACGGCGGTAGCTTCCCCGCGGGGACCCCAGAGGGAGTCGTCGTCAGCCTGCTTGTTCTTGATGATGATCATCATCCGCTTTGGTATGGGACGACTGAGACCGTCATCCCCGAGTGGGACGACAGGCCGTGGGCGTTCTTCGGCCTTGATTGGGACCTTACAAGCGGGGACCACGTGTGGATGTACGATGGCATTAACGCAAAAGAGTTAATTGTGTCGGCCCTTGAAGTTACAGCCGTGGATCTGGGTTCCTTGACAGTGTCCGGGACTTCGGATGCTGGCAGCGATGTGTTCGTTGAGCTACCGGGTGGGCTATCCATCGTAACGGCAGATCAGGATGGTTACTGGGAGGTAATCTTCGACGACTCCGCCCTGGGTCAGTGGTGGGCGGTGTACCAGTTGGACTCGGACGACGATCAGACACGCGTCCCCTTCTATGTTCCCGCCGCCCGGTTTACGTTCTTCCCCGAGTGGAACTTCCTGGAAGGCTATGAGTGGCCCGATGGCGCGGAAGTTGATATCACCGTGGCAGGGAAGGAAGAATGCTCTACAGAAGCTACTGCAGGCTACCCGGAGTGGGATCCCTGGAACACGTTCTTCTCGTTGAACTTCCCCGAGGGTTGTGTGATCATCGTTGATGACAACATCACGCTTTCCTTTGGAATGCTGGACCTCACGCACGTCGTGCAATTTCTATCGATCACCGAGGTTGATACTGAAACAAATACAGTGGCAGGCATGGCCGACTTCGATCCAGAGCAGTATAGGCTGCACACATGGATCCATGAAATCGAGGATTCTTACATGCAACTCACTGCGGGAGGTGGGATCTGGTTGGCGGATTTCGGCTCATTGGGAGTCGATCTGAACGTCAATATGGGTGGTAGGGTGGAGATTGTTGATGAACACTCTAACGCCACAGCAGTGGATTGGTATATCCCCAACCCGAGCTTCACAGTCTTCCCGGATTGGAACTCCCTGGAAGGCTTTGGGTGGCCCGATGGCGCGGAAGTATCCATTTCTGTGGACGGGAAGAATGAATGCTCGACGGAAGCGACCGCAGGCTACCCGGAGTGGGATCCCTGGAATACGTACTTCTGGCTGAACTTCCCCGAAGGCTGTGTCGTCGGGATGGGTGACGGGATCACGCTGACGTACGGTACGACAGAACGTACCCATACCGTTCAATATCTCGAGATCACCTCCGTTGATGAAGCGAGCGACATTGTAGCTGGAGTGGCAGATCCCGGAGCTGTTCTATATGCCTGGATTCACGAAGTCGAGGGATCTGAAATGGAATTGGTCGCCGAGGGTGGCTTCTGGCTAGCGGACTTCAGTTCGTTCGGTCTGGAGGAGGGGACATGTGGCCGGGTGGAGAATCGGGACGATCAGGGCAACGCGACGGCAGTCGACTGGTGTGTGCCCACACCGCGTTTAACTGTGTTCCGCCAGTGGCGCTATGTCGAGGGGTGGGACTGGCCCGAGGGTGCCACGGTGATAGCGACCATCAACGGGACGGACTGCCAGGCGGAAGGTATCTCCGGGCATCCTGAATGGGATCCGCAGGCGCTTTTCGTCTCAATGAACTTCCCGGAGGGGTGTGATGTTGTCGC
The DNA here is from genome assembly GCA_041554155.1 of Anaerolineales bacterium. Taxonomy (GTDB): domain Bacteria; phylum Chloroflexota; class Anaerolineae; order Anaerolineales; family E44-bin32; genus E44-bin32. The sequence goes on along the minus strand of JBFFMI010000005.1, from coordinate 5,603 downwards.
AGGCCAAACTGTCACTTTCGATGCCGACGGGATCCATCGTGAACACGAGGTTCGCGTCCTAGAGAACCTGGTGATAGACGAGTTAGAAGACACTGTCACAGGCATAGCCGAGGCCGGTGCGACGGTGCACGTATGGGTACATGACCGTTATGACGAAACCTACGTGGAAGTTATAGCAGCTGGTGACGATAGTTGGACGGCTGATTTCACGCCATTCGATCTTGAGGAAGGTATGTGTGGCCGGGCGGAAATCCATGACGACCAGGGCAACGCCACGGCGTTCGATTGGTGCGTTCCAGGCGACATCGCCATACGGGTTACAGGGTCCGATGGTCCCGAATATTGGGTTGGTTCTGGCGACAATATCATCCTCCGATGGGGGTGGGGTGCCTGTACGCTGGAGCAGATCGATGCGTTTTCTAGCGCTCTGGAGGATACCTACCGTCTCAATGGCGTATTGCTAGAGGGAGTGTGGGGAAGCCCAGATGAGGCTCCCGGGTTGTCCGACTTCTGTGGTGGTATCCCTGGCTGGCGAATCTACTGGGATTACGCACTGGGAACACTGCCCATCGGGCAATACACCGTCGAGACATCCGTGTCCCTCTCGGAGGAAATCACCGATGGCATCGGCACCTACTCCGGAACGCTGTTCAAGAGTCAGATTACGATCCATGTCGGGTAGATACCTTTTGCTATGTGCAGGATGTAACAAAAAAGGGGGAGGCGTATGCCTCCCCGCCCTACTCTTGATCTACAATAGAGGCTGCGTGACAAACCATTAAAGCCTACAAACCCATTTATTACGGAGCCAACGGCATACTTGAAAATATCCACAAGCATCTCGTCCAGGAGCTCGGCCAGCGCGCCCGTACCGCCACCATTTTCGCCGATAATACTGGCGCTGCGCAGGTCAACACCTACCGCTCGCGCAGCCTGGTGAAAGACCTGGTCTTCATCCTGGTGACGCTGGCGATCCACGCCATCGCGCTTATCGCCATCACGTGCGGTCGCCGCACGCGAAACATGCTTCTGCAGGGCTTGGTCGATATCTACACCGATACGGATGTGGCTAAGTGCTACAGCCTGGGCAGGCTCTCGCAATACAGGAAACGTTACATCCTCTTCACCGCGATCGTTGCACTCTTGGGCGCGACGGTGATCGTAGTGCCGCTGATCATCCGGCTGCTCGAGGAGATCGCATGGAATTCGTCATGCGCTGACGCAAGCATTCCCGTTTTGATTTACAGGATTTAATGGGTCAATCAGGATTTAAATTTGTTCGTTCGCCCTAACCGCCGGGGCCGCAGCAAGTAAGCCAGCAGGAAGATGGCGGTCTGGATCAGCACGATCGCTGGACCGGAGGCCATGTCCACATAGAAGGACAGGTAGAGGCCAAGCAAGGATGAAATGGCGCCGATCGCGGTCGCCAGGAGCATCATCGTCGGCAGGCGCTGGGTCATTAAATAGGCGGTGGAGGCTGGTGTGACCAGCATCGCCAGCACCAAGGTAACCCCCACAGCCTTCAGCGAGATGACAATCGCCACCGCCAGCAGCATCATCAGTAGATTGCCCAGGAACTTCACCGGCAGACGAAGTGTGGTGGCAAGCACCGGGTCGAACGAGAGCACGAGGAATTCCTTGTAGAAGCTCAAGATCACCAGCAGGACGACCACCGACAGACCGCCCATCAACCAAAGGTCAGCTGTCGTCACGCCAAGCAAATTACCAAACAGGATATGCGCCAGGTCGAGGGCATAGCCGCGCTGAGTGGAAATCAGTGCGACCCCCAGGGCAAAGGCACCGGCGAAGACGACGCCGATGGCGGCGTCCTCACGGATATCGGTGCGCTGGCTGATCGCGTTGATCACCAGCGCGGCCAGCAGGCCGACGACGAGCGCCCCCAGTGCCATCGGTAAGTCCAGCAGGAAGGCGATCACCACACCAGGCAGGATGATGTGCGCCAGCGCATCACCAAGGAAGGCCATGCCGCGTAAAACGACGTAGGCGCCGAGAACAGGGCATACAACCCCAACAATGAGCGAAGCACCCAGGCCGCGCAGCATGAAGGCGTATTGAAAAGGTTCACTTACCCAGGTTAGCAACTCAGTCATGGGAGGGGTGTTCCTCATCGCCTTCGCAGCATGTATCCGTGACGATCAACAAGCCGCCTTCTTGATCGATGCGATGCACATGCCCGCCATAGGCCTGCACGAGGGCGGTCTGGGTGAGCGCTTCCTGAGGCGTACCAAAGGCGATGATCTGGCGGTTGATCAAGAGGATTTGATCGAAGCGTTCTGCCGCCAGGTTCAAGTCGTGGGTGGCGACAAGTACGGTCACGCCTTCAGCGCTTAACTCGTCCAGCAAAGAGAAGATCTGCTCCTGGCCGGGAAGATCAAGGCCTGTCAGAGGCTCGTCCAATAAGACGACCTCGGCCTCCTGGGCCATGGATTGAGCCAGGAAGACTCGCTGCTGCTGGCCGCCGGATAGCTCCCCGATCTGCCGGGCAGACATTGGCTCCATACCGACCCGATGCAGGGCATTGTCGACGAAGCGCCAATCCTCTCGGCTGGGCCAACGGAAGAGGCCGATCTTGCGGATGCGCCCCATCATCACAACTTCACGCACGGTGGCGGGAAATTTCCAATCTACCTGGCTGCGTTGTGGAACATAAGCGATGCACACATGTCCGCTGGGATCATGTCCATAGACGTTTATTTCCCCCTGTGTGGGCGCAAGTGTTCCGGCAATCAAACGGAAGAGTGTCGTCTTCCCTGCGCCGTTGGGGCCGACCACCGCGATACGTTTTCCAGCAGGAATCTCAAGCGAGATATCCTTCAGGGCTGTGGTTCCATCGAAGAAGACGCTAACAGAGCGAATTTCGATCGGTGAGGAATCGGGTTGATGGTTTAGAAAACGGGCGGTCAGGTTGGTCATCAGATTATTACTCAGGTATTCAATCCGGGCTGAGGGCTTGTTTGATGGTGAGGACATTGTACTGCATCATTTTCAGGTACGTATCCGCAGCTCCACCCTCTGGTCCAAGGCTACCGGTGTAGAGTTCCACAACCGCAACCCCCAGATCGGACGCGAGCCCACTCGCCAGCGATGGGTTGGCATGAACCCCTATGAAGATCGCCGGGACACCGTCGGCCTGAATCGCTTCGCTGAGCGCCGCCAGCTCGCGCGGGGATGGCTCGGCGGCGGAGCTGAACCCCGGTACCAGGGCACTGATGACCTCGAAGCCGTAGCGATCGGCGAAGTAACCGAAGACAAGGTGGTCGAGCACCAGTGTACGCTGGACAGGTGGGATGAGTGCGACCTGATCCTCGATCCAGTCATCCAGCGCTGTTAATTCAGCCTGGTAGCGTTCGGCGTTCTCCCCGTAGGACACGCTGTTCCCTGGATCAAGCCGCGCGAAGGCAAGTTCGATACGATCGACCCAGCGCACGACGTAGGCGGGATCGAACCATACGTGCGGATCCAGACCACCGTTGTGTACACTATCTCCAGACCCCTCCTCGAGCGATCGTGCAGCGAGACCCTCGGAGAGCGAGATCACCGGCACCTGCTTGCTAACCGGGATGAGTATGCTGTAATGCTCAGCCTCCAGGTCGAACCCATTGAGCAGGATCAGGTCAGCCTGGTAGAGCGCCTGAAGATCACCGGAGGTCGGTTGGTAGGTGTGTGGGTCGCTTCCGCGCGGGATGAGAACTGTCAGATCGACGTGTTCGCCGCCGACGCTGGCCGCAACATCGGCGATGATGCTGGTGAAGGCGACCACCTGCAGTGGATACCCATCCGTGCGGGCCGATTCTAGCGAATCCGCTTGCGCAAGAACAAGAGCCTGTCCTGATGATATGCCAAATCCCGAATCCGACCCGCAAGCGCTGAGCAATAGCCCAAGCACGAGAGATGTGAGCAGGAAAGCAGCTCTTGGTAGTGAACATGTGAAGTCGGTGCTTCGTGTCATCGGCCTAGTACAAGTTCCATGGGCAGCCAGGGGTTTCCCCCTGCGAGATGTCGAGCGCCCATTGAGGGTAGCAAGCGTTTGGGGAGTGGTCAAGGTTGAAAATCTCAGGTTGACCAGATATCTGACCCGTCTCCAGTGAAGAGTTTGCGCAATCTACCACTTGACAGGGCGCAAGATGCGGTATAAGATGGAACCGGTTCCATCTTCGTCATCTATCATCCCCTTCTAGAGGTCAATGCCAGCGACGATTCGAGACGTGGCCAAAAAGGCCGGCGTGGGATTGGGAACAGTCTCACGGGTGATCAACCAAAGTTCGCAAGTGAGAGAAGAGACCCGTTTAAGGGTTCAAAAGGCGATCGAGGAGTTGGATTTTCACCCCTCCCCGATCGCTCGACGTCTATCCCTGAAGAAGACGCTCACCATCGCCGCCGTTGCGCCGTTCTTCACACGCCCCTCAGTTGTTGAGCGGTTGCGCGGCGTAGAGCTCACGATCACAGGGACGAAATACGATCTGATCATCTTTAACGTCGAGAGGCAGGAACGCCAGGAGGCGGTGATTGATTCGCTCTCCCGCCGAAAACGCATTGATGGGGCGTTGTTGATCTCGCTCGTTCCTTCCCAGGAGCAGCTAGAAAATTTTCGGTCGGCGGGCATCCCGCTCGTGCTTATTGACGTCAATGACCCTCAAATAGACTCGGTGAACCGGGTGACGGTCGACGATGAATGTGGGGGATGGCAGGCAACAACGCACCTGCTGGAGTTGGGCCACAAGCGGATCGGATACATCAGTGACCCGCTGAAAGGGACCAGCGCCTTCAACCCCAACCGCATGCGTTTTGAGGGATACATGAGGGCATTGCGCGAAGCTGGTGTGGAACTGGATGAGCGCTATCACCTACATGGTGAGACGAGCCGCTACAGCGCGCATGAGCTGGCGAAGACATTGCTCGATCTTTCTAATGCACCCACTGCGATCTTCGCCGCTAGCGACACGCAAGCCATCGGGGTACTGGAAGCAGCGCGAGAGCGCGGCCTACGTATCCCTGCCGATCTGTCGATCATGGGATACGACGATATCGAGATCGCGGAATATCTGGGACTGACGACCGTACGTCAACAGTTGTTTGAGTCAGGCGAGCATGGAGTCTGGCTGCTCCTGAAAGCGATCGAAGAATCCGGTGCCCCGATTATCAATGACGTGCTCTCGACCGAGGTCATCATTCGCAGAACTACAGGAAAGGCCCCGAGCTAGGTCTGGAGTCCATCTATTTGTCCAACCGATCGCCCATCTCGAATGGGCAGGATTAGAGAAAGGAGTGCGATGAACCCATCCCACCATTCACATAATCGATCAAGCTTAATCTTTCACTAAGGAGTGGAGAGAAATGAAAAAACGCTATTTATGGCTGGTTCTCGGTTTGGTGCTGAGTATGCTGCTCGCCGCTTGCGGTGGCGCGGCTGAGACCACCGAGGAACCTGCCCCCCCAGAACCCCCGGAGCTGATGGCAGGCGAAATCGACTGCATGGGCGCTGCTGCGGGTGACGAGATCTCGATGCTGTACCAGTGGTCCGGCGTCGAGGAGGAGAAGCTGAACACGATCCTGGCCCCGCTGGTGGATGCGTGCGGTGTCGT
>JBFFMI010000004.1:0-40860 GCA_041554155.1 Anaerolineales bacterium | reverse complement strand
TCAGATGCCGTGCTGGATGCCTGTCTAGAGCAGGATCCAACCTCGCGCGTCGCCTGTGAGCTCGCAACCAAGACCGGTTTTGTGATGCTGATGGGTGAGATCACCACCAAAGCACAGATCAACTACGATGAGTTGGCCCGCAAGGTAATCAAGGGGATCGGATACGACAGTAGCGAGAAAGGCTTTGACGCCAATACCTGTGGTGTGCTGGTGGCGATCTCCAAGCAGAGTGGGGATATCGCCCAGGGCGTCGATCAGGCGCAGGAATACCGGGAAGGTGACGTCTCTGAGGAAGAAATAGAAACCTTAGGCGCTGGCGATCAAGGCATGATGTTTGGCTATGCCTGCAACGAAACCGAGACGCTGATGCCTATGCCGATCCATCTGGCCCATCAACTGACCCTGCGCCTGGCCGAAGTGCGTAAGCAATCAATTTTGCCATGGGTGCGCCCCGATGGAAAATCCCAGGTTACCGTCGAGTACAACTACGGCAAACCAGCACGCATCGATACCGTGCTGATCAGCACGCAGCATGCGCCTGACGTCAGTGATGAAGACCTGCGAGCCGGCTTGATCGAAGAAGTGTTCAAACCGACCTTACCAGCTGAAATGGTCGATGATGCCATGAAGATCTACACCAACCCCACCGGGCGCTTTGTTGTGGGTGGCCCTCTGGGGGATTCGGGCGTGACCGGGCGCAAGATCATCGTCGATACCTATGGCGGTATGGGCCGTCACGGCGGTGGATGTTTCAGCGGGAAGGACCCGACGAAGGTTGATCGATCGGGGGCTTATGCAGCTCGATGGGTGGCCAAGCACATCGTTGCGGCCGGGCTGGCCGATCGCTGTGAAATTCAGGTCGCTTATGCCATCGGCGTGGCGCATCCGCTCTCCGTGCATGTCGAAACCTTCGGCACCGGTCGCATTGAAGATGAGGCCATCAGCAAGCTCGTGGAAGAGCTGTTTGACCTGCGCCCCGGCGCGATCATCCGGGATCTGAAGCTGCGACGCCCGATCTACCAGGCCACCGCAGCCTACGGCCACTTTGGCCGCCTAGACCTGGATCTACCATGGGAGCGGTTGGACAAGTTGGAGGCATTAAAAGCAGCTGCGCCGGCGGGTGCTGTGACAGCCTGACAACAGCTGCAGTCAAATATTAAACAGGCCTTCAGTTTCGTGATACCCTGAGGGCCTGTTTTCATTCATGAGAGTCTATAATCCATAATTAGCAAGAATGCCCCGCAAATAACCGGAGGAATCCTGATATGGATCTGAAGGCACTGTCTGCCCGAATGGAAGCTTTCGTACAGGATATGGGCTGGTACGACGAGGACACACCCAAGCCACAAACCGCTCGGAATCTGGCGATCTCGCTTTCGATAGAAGCAGCAGAGATCCTTGAGCTATTTCAATGGTCCGATCAACTGCCCGGTCGAACCCAATTAGCGCCAGAGTTGGCTGATGTTTGTCTATACCTTCTCCAATTGGCATCGGTTGTGGAGATCGATCTCGAGCAGGCTGTGCTTGATAAACTTGAAACAAACTATGGCCGATCCTGGTAAGGAAATCACACTCCTGGGGTTGAGCGATGAAGTTGTCCCACTCGTTGATAGCCCCCAAATCGCAGAAACTTTTCAAGCAGCCGATTTAATTGTTAGTTGTGGGGATCTGCCTTCAACCTATCTTGAATACGCGCTAACAGCGCTCAACAAGCCACTATATTATGTGCCTGGCAATCACGATGCGGATGATTACGCGGTGCCCGGGGGTGATAACCTAGATGGCAGCCTGCGCCGCTGGAAGAGCTGGTGGATGCTCGGGTTTGGTGGGAGTATGCGATACAAGAAAAAGGGTCGCCATCAATACACGCAGACAGAAATGGCGGCACGCGTCCTACCCTTCCTGCCAAGGCTTTTCCTGCGCCGCCTGCGCAAGGGCAGGGGATTGGATTTGGTGGTTACGCATGCCCCGCCAAAGGGTATCCATGATCTAAGTGACCCGGCACATAAAGGGTTTTCTATATTTCTACTGATGATCAGATTGCTGAAGCCCAGGGTTTTGGTGCATGGCCATACGCACGTTCATGCTAATCTTGAAACGGTAAAGACAAACTTCTCTGGCTGTACAATCATCAATGTCTTCCCGTATCGAGTACTCTCGATCAGGCAGTGAGAGATCCCTCAAGGGGGATACTTGAGAGATGGCGTGCGCGGAAACCTGAGAGGAGCCGGAGTGGGTCAGACAGAAGATAAAGCCATGGTCAAAGCAGAACAAGAAGGTGGGTGGTCCTGGCCGTTCACACGCTCAGGCCTAACTGCGGGGCTACGCCGCTATTATGAGGACAAATCGATTCAGATCGATAACGTCGAGCTTTTCGCCATGCCGGATCGAAGACCTTCCATTGGTCATATCCAGGGTTTTCATGTGAGCTTTCATAGTCGTGGGGGCGTCGGTCAGTGCCAGCTGGTGTTGAAGGAGCCTCTGGGGACGACGCGTGCGGGCCTGGCAGGCGCAGGAAGGCGTGAAGTGGGTGTTTACTCCTCCTTAGCTGGTCACCTACCCGTTTCCACACCCGCTCTGATCGTGGGTTCAACCAGCGGTGATTGGCTCGTCCTGGAAGCCATTGAGGATATCTCCAGTAGTGAAGATTGGGATGCCGATTCCTACCTCGCCGCCATCGATGCACTCGTCGATCTACACGATCGATTCTGGGATCTCGGCGAGGATCTACTCGCCTTCCCCTGGCTCAGCCGGCCCCTGGATGCGGATTTCGAGGTGCATGTTACGGCAGCTCAGCAAGCGTATGAGCGCATCATTGAAGAAGGGCAACCGAAGGCGTTTTCATCGAAGCCCGCAAGGATGAAGGTGTTGCGAGCGTTGATTCAACATGCTGGCGAGCTTGCGAAGCCGTTGCTCCAAGAACCGACGACCCTACTCCATGGAGATTATTGGCCCGGAAACATCGCTCTCTTGCCGGACCAGGCGCTAATGGTATACGACTGGCAGCTTGCCGGGGTGGGGCCCGGGATCATCGATTTGCTTGTCTTTATCAATAAGAGCACATGGTGGTTTGGTGATCTACCCATTTCGGTCGAGGAGATCGTGGGACATTATCGGGCGGCGATCGCCCGGCGAGTAGGCCGGGAGTGGAGTCAGCAAGCCTGGGAAATTCTCTGGGATCATGCTTTGATGTGGCGGTTCCTGCAAGAGTGGGTTGATGTGATCGCAGTTACTCCGGAAGCCTTGCTTACCACCCAGGAACCGCTGCTCGAACAGCTCTGGCTCAAACCGGTTGCTGCGGCCGTATCCCGCAGGCTTCCTTCAACATAAGGGCTCAGCAGAAGGAATACAACGACCATGCCCGCCATTAATCCCGAGCAATTGGAACGGCAAATTGACGAGTTGTTGGCTCAAGTTAACGATCCTAAAGGGTTCATTCGAACATGCATGAATCTGCTCGACTACTATGCCGATCGAACAAAACGCCCGCGTGGTTCCACAACCAAGGTCGAGATCGCCCGGGTCCTGCGCGTGCCAAGACCCGTGATGAAAGCGATCTGTTTGAGGATCCAGCAAGCCGAAGCCGATCATCCAGCGCAATGGAAGCAGATCGGCCAGGGTTTGTGGCAAAAGGGGATCCGGGAGGCGCGTCAGGTAGCGACCTGCGCTCTGGGTGTATTACAGGATGAGGATATCCCACGCATGGCGGAGGAATGGGCAATCGTGTGCGAGGATGACCAGGCGCTGGAGTATCTCAGCCAGCGCGGGTTAGAAGCTTTCCGCAAAAAGGATCTCAAGCGCTTCTACTTAACAATCGAATCCTGGCTGAAGGATGGTCGCTTGCGGATCCGGCATCTGGCGATCCTGGCCTTAAAAAGCCGAGTGCAAGATCAAGATTTTACCGAATTGCCCATGATGCTGGGCATTCTGAAAGGCATGAGCGCCGAGCTGCGGGGTGGCAGCCAGCGAAGTCTCTCTACCCTGGTACGCACCCTGGCCATGATCTCAGCGCCTGAGGTGGCCAAATTCCTCATCGATGAACAGAAAACGAACGTGGTTGGCGCTGGTAGGCTGGCCCAGAGTGTCCTATCCGTATTTCCGGAGCATTTGCAGAAAGAAATCCAAGGCTCGCTGGGATGATTTTGCTCTTATTGATCTGGTATAATTGCCCCATCTTGTGACTAGACCGGTGGTTGGTACAGACTGACCACACGGCGACCTGCAAAGGAGCAGAAGTCATGCCATTAACGAAGGAAGAAAAAGACAATCTGATTGGCGAGTACCATCGCCATGATAAGGACACAGGTTCACCTGAAGTCCAGGTCGCTTTGCTCTCGAAGCGCATCAACCAACTGACCGATCATCTGCGAATTCACAAACATGATGAATCTTCGCGGCGTGGATTGCTCAAGCTGGTAGGTCGGCGGCGGAGGCTGCTCAGCTACCTGAAGCGCAAGGATGCTGCATCCTATCTGGCGCTGACGGATAGTTTGGGGATCCGCCGGAAGTAACGTTTTTGACCGGAGGGCGAGCGGGTGTGAATGAGACACTTGCTCGTCTGATTTTTATGTATTAGAAACGTGCCAGGTGTGCACGTATTAGTTTTTCGCAGCCCTGATTGCTAACGGATGGGTTAGGAATTGGAGAACGCACATCAACCCCAGGGGTTGACGGATGTCCTCCAGTCCCTGACCCGCATAGCAGCAAGCTGCGGGAGGGATTTTTTCATGCAAGAAGAACGTAGTTTTACAACATCAATTGATGGTAAACCAATTACCATCTCCACCGGCAAATTTGCCTGGCAGGCAGGTGGGTCGGTTACCATCCAGCAGGGCGATAGCGTCATCCTCGCAACGGCGACGATGAGCAATGAAACCCGAGAAAACATCGGCTTTTTCCCGCTCACCGTGGACTATGAGGAACGGCTATATGCCGGTGGTCGCATTCCCGGTTCCTTTTTCCGTCGGGAAGGTCGTCCGACAGAGGCGGCAATCCTCACTGCCAGACTCACCGATCGCTCGATTCGACCCTTATTTCCAAAAGACTTCCGCAATGACGTTCAGGTGATCCTTTACGCTATCTCTTCTGATGGCGAGACACCTCTGGATATTCTGGGCATCATCGGCGCCTCCGCTGCACTCACCATCTCCAATGTGCCCTGGGAAGGCCCGGTGGGAGCCGTGAGGGTCGCACGGGAAAACGGTGGTTTCACCGTAAATCCGACTTACCAGACCACGCAGGTGTCCGATCTCGATTTACGAGTTTCCGGAACGCGCGACGCCATAATGATGGTCGAGTGTGGCGCAACCGAGGTAGATGAGGCCACAGTCGTCGCAGCGCTGGAAGTTGCACAAAAAGCCATCCTGCCCATTGTTGAGCTGCAGGATGAAATGCGCTCCGAGCTTGGTAAAGAGAAATCCGCATACACATCGTTCACCGTGGATGATGAGATCAAGCAGCGTGTTTCAGGCTGGTTGGACGGACGATTGGACTCGCTGGTTTCTACTCCGAGGATAAAAGCAGAGCAGGATGCGGCGCTCAATGCGTTGCGCGATGAACTCAAGACCGAACTGGTTGAAAGTGAGGAGCTTGAGAAAGGTCCGGCTCTGGAAGTTTTTGGTGTGCTCCACAAGGATGCGGTGCGCAAGCGGATCCTTGATGACAGCCAACGACCAGACGGCCGCGGTTTAGCCGACATTCGGTCGCTGTCGGCTGAAGTCGACATCAGCCCCCGTGCCCATGGTTCGGGATTGTTCTCACGGGGTGAGACGCAGGTACTTACATTGGCAACCCTGGGGACTCCGCGTGAGCGGCAGGAACTCGATGGCCTAACACCGGAAGATGAAAAGCGGTATATGCACCACTACAATTTCCCACCATTCTCAGTAGGAGAAGTTCGGTTCTTAAGGGGCGCTTCGCGCCGTGAAATCGGGCATGGGGCATTGGCTGAACGAGCGCTCTTGCCTGTAATTCCTTCCCAGGAGGAGTTCCCCTATACGATGCGGCTCGTTTCTGAAGTGCTCTCATCGAATGGATCGACCTCCATGGCTTCTGTTTGTGGTTCGACACTGGCGCTGCTAGACACCGGTGTCCCCATTCGCAAGCCGGTAGCTGGAATTGCCATGGGGTTGATCAAAGAGGGTGATAAGCATGCCGTTCTGACGGATATCCAGGGCCTCGAGGATCACCTGGGGGACATGGATTTCAAGGTGGCAGGTACCAGTGATGGGATCACAGCGCTCCAGATGGATATCAAGATCAAGGGTATCACCTCGGAGATCATGGCGCAGGCACTTGAACAGGCCAAAGATGCGCGCCTCAAGATCCTGGAGACAATCAACGCTGCTATCAGTGAGCCGCGTGTAGAGCTCAAACCACACGCCCCGCGCATGACGGTCATTAAGATCGATCCCGAAAAAATCGGCGCAATCATCGGACCAGGCGGCAAGGTCATCCGCAGTATCCAGGAAGAAACGGATACCCGCATTGACATCCAGGATGATGGTACTGTGTTCATTTCGGCGGTTGATAAGGTCGGTGCTGATGCAGCCCGTGCAATGGTCGAGAGCTTGATCGAGGAGGCTATTGTCGGTCGCATATACACGGGTAAAGTTGTGCGAACTACCGACTTTGGCGCCTTCGTCGAGATCCTTCCCAGGATCGAAGGCATGGTCCATATCTCCCAGCTTGATACTGAGCGTATTGAGAAAGTTGAAGATGTCGCTCGAATGGGAGAGGAAATTACTGTCATGGTCACGAATATCGACGAGGCTGGAAAAATCCGGCTCTCAAGGCAGGCAGTGCTTGAAGGCTGGACCCCAGAAGAGGCGATGGAGCGTGATCGTCGTCCCAAGGGACGTTCCGGCGGGAGTCACCGGCGCAGTGGTGGTCCACCAAAGAACCGCCGCTAAGATCAGACCCAACAAAAGATATAAGACGATGTCCTCAGTCATGAGGGCATCGTTTTTTAGTTGTCAGGGCAGGGGGCATTCATTAGAATGGAGACGTCTGGCACCAAATTGGTGTTATAAGTTACGATAGTGTTTACAAAGGACATGATGGGAGAGACGTAGAGAGAGTAATGGCAGAAAACTTGAAGAAGGTGGGCAATAAATCTCCACAGTGGCAACCGGGCACACGCATGATCGCATCCGTGTTGTTGATCTTTTTCATTGGCATTGTGCTTTATTTGCTACGAACCCTGATCTTGCCCGTCATGCTTGCCTTCATCTTTGCCTACATTCTCTACCCCATTGCCGCCTGGTTAAAAGAAAAAACCCGTCTCCACCGTGCGATCTCGGCCTTCCTTGTCCTGTTTGTCTTTCTCCTGGTCATCCTTGGCCTGACGACCGGCTTGGGATTTGCACTCTCTGACCGCGCGGTTCAGCTTGCGGTGTACCTGGCCGATATCGCCCAGGCACTGCCAGATCAAATCGAACAATTATCAAATCTTCAATTTACGATTGCCGGCTTTAATATCGATCTGAGCCAATCCAATCTGACACCCGTGCTGTCCGATGTCGTCACCTCTCAGAGCCCGTTGCTTGCAGAAGCAGGCTCTCTAATTAGCTCCATTGCGTTGGCCGCAGCTTCGGCGATCACAACCTTTCTGCTCATCCTGGTAATCACTTATTACCTGATCGTGGATTTCGATCGTATTGTCCCGGCGGTCATCCGACTCGCCCCACCAGCCTACCGGGAAGATGTGCGCTATTTGATAAACCAGGCCGATCGTATCTGGCGTGCTTTCTTAAGAGGTCAGTTGATCCTGGGCATCGTGATCGGTGTCGCGGTTGCGATTTTGATGATCGCAGTGGGCCTTGATTTCCCACTGGTCATGGGTTTCATTGCGGGTCTAATGGAGATGGTGCCCATGTTGGGACCCTTCGTTTCGGCTGTGATCGCGGCTTTACTGGCATTATTCCAGCCCACAAATATCTGGGGACTTACGCCGCTTGCCTTCTCAGCTGTGATCATTGTCATCTTCCTGGCCGTGCAGCAAGTGGAGAACACGGTCTTAGTGCCGCGGGTCATCGGTGAAAGCCTGGATTTACCACCACTCATGGTTTTTCTGGCCGTGCTGGCCGGCGGCATTCTCGGCGGGTTTGTTGGCATTCTCCTGGCTTCGCCCATTCTCGCTACATTGCGTTTATGCATGGGGTACATTTACTTCAAGATTGTTGACCTGGAGGAGCCGCCTGGACCCGCATTAGAACCCAGACTCCCCTCGCGCAGGTTGGTCCAAATGCGCAAACGATTTCTGGCATGGTGGAAAGAATCGCGAACCCGGGCATCTGACGACGGTGGTGAAGAATGACAGACCACCCGGGATCACCGACCTGGTCCACGTCTACCAAAGCTCTGGTGGCTTTTGCGATCATGGCCATCATTGCCGGGTTCATCCTGCGGTTTTCTGATTTCATACCGCTCCTGATCCTTGCCGTCATCCTCACCTTTATCGTACTGCCCATGATTCAGTTCATGGTTCTGCGCATGGGCTTGCCCTGGGGATTAGCGGCGACCATAGCCATGTTATTCGTCGTTGCTGTACTCGGGGGTATCTCGACTGCAGCCGGTGTCGCGGTTGTCCAGCAGTTACAGGGGCTTTTCCTGACGGTGCAGCGCTTCCTCGTCACGCTTCCGGCCGAACTGGCACGGCTAAGCGCCACAAGTTTTCTAATCGGGCCGTGGGTGATCGATTTATCCCAATTTGACCTGCAACTGGTCGGCGAACAGCTCATCGCTACTTTCCAACCTTTGCTGGGCGAGGTAAGTGGATTGATCACCCAGCTTGCATCTGGCGCGCTTGAATCTCTGGCTCGAGTGCTCTTCATCTTGGCGATAACGTACTTTATCACCTTCGACTACCGACGCATCCGGGCCGGGATCAAGGGGATTACGATCCCTGGATACACGGAGGATATTCAGAAACTGCGCATCGCCCTCATTCGTATCTGGCAAGCATTTCTACGCAGCCAGCTGCTGATCGTGCTGATGATGAGCGTATTGACCTGGGCGCTGATGTCTATCCTCGGTGTGCGGTATGCGATTGGCCTGGGGGTTCTTGGGGGGCTAGCTAAATTTGTCCCAATTGTCGGGCCCACAACCGCCGGGTTTATCGCAGCAGTCGTGGCCTTGTTCCAACCGGCGAACTGGTTGGGACTGACCCCCTTTGGACATGCAGTGCTGGTCGTCGCCTGCGTCGTAATCCTGGATAACGGCGTTGACTACTTCATCATCCCTCGCATCTTTGGCACAACATTGAAACTGCACCCCGTTGTCGTTTTGATCGGGTTGGTGATTGGGGCAACGCTGGCAGGTGTGCTGGGTTTGCTGCTGGCCGCACCAACGATGGCGAGTATTATTCTGCTGGGGCGCTATACCTACCGCAAGCTGTTCGACCTTCCCCCCTGGGACCCGCCGATTGAAATTCTCGGTGAACCGCAGGAAAAGAGGCCACTGATCTTACGCATCTGGGATCGGTGGCGTGAGCTGATCCGTCGCCTTCGGGCTCGCCAACCGGCAGAACCCGGGAGCGAATAAAGCCTATCCGATTTCGTGTGCGGTCGATGGGTAAACCCGTTTTAAACAGGAGCTGATTATGACGCAAGATCCAGAGCCCACAACAGAGACATTGGCTGAAACCGCATCCTATCTTGCATGGAGAGCGAATGAGCCCGATGGCGAGTCTACCTATCACGTCGAGCTAGGGACAGTGACGTTGCATTTCTTTGAGGAGGAATGGGCCGAATTTCTTGAATTGGCTGGAAAAGTAAGAGCGGAGTAGGTCCCCTCAGCACGCAATATCCCAGGTTCAACCCTGGCCGGGAGATAGCCTCCGGCTTCACATCCTGTGCAGAAGTTGTATCTAAAGGCAGCGGATGCTATCATCTTCGTTTGCCGATCGGATCAGGACTCTAAGCAATGCCAGCACGAAGCGAATTGATAACCTGGGTGGAAGTAAATAAGTTGATCGATCATCTTATCCCTCAATTTCGCAATGATTTTGAGGCAATGGTGATCATAACCAGGGGTGGGATTATCCCCGGTGGGATGCTTTGCGAGGCATTGGACATCGAACGTGTGATGACCGCAGCCGTTGATTTCCCGTTCGAATCGCAGCAGGCAGAGAACAAGCTGTTGGCCTGGCCGAAATTTATCCAATTTCCTGCGGATGATCAACTGAATGCGCGCGATGTGCTCATCGTCGACGATGTATGGGGATCTGGTCGTACCATTACGTCCGTGCGGGGGCGCGTTGCTGCCGCAGGAGGGCGCCCCTCCACCTGTGTGCTGCACTACAACCCCTATCGAAATTTATTCGGTCAATTACGCCCTGATTACTATGCCGCCGTTACGGATGCTTATATCGTGTATCCCTGGGAAGTAGATCAAGGCCCCGACCGCATCTTATTAGATGAACCCGAGGCTTGATCGAACGGATATCCCTGGACTACCTCGCACATTTGTTTGACAACCCATTTTCCGCTGAGTATAATGGTCCTGCATTCGCAGGCTGCGATGCGGTCTATCGCAGCATGGACAAGTAGAGGAGTAGACCAGAGCGGTATCCGATCATTCCGTAAGGCGACGCTTTGGGAACACAGCCTGGTTGGCCTGTGAATGTGCTGACCAGGGTCTTTTTTTGCTGGGGGGTTGCCAAGAATGACCGAATCAGGGGAGGACCTTGCCTCGTTGCTTTCCTCCGGGGATCTTTTCCCGAACCCCGAAAGAGGCGACTTGCTTCAGGGACTCATCATCGCAACAGATACCAACGGTCTTATTGTTGACCTGGGGATGAAGCGCGACGGCGTCATTCCCCGAACGGACCTTGACAAATTACCTGGTAAAGAAGCCGATGTGCACGTGGGCGATGAAGTATCGGTCATGGTCATTGATCCCATTGACAAGGATGGCAATCTCCTCGTCTCCATTTCACATGCTCGTGAGAGCGGCGACTGGCTTGAAGCCCGTCGCAAGATGGAAGAGGAAGAGGTGATTGAAGGCATCCCTTCGAGCGTCAATAAGGGTGGATTGATCGTGCCTTTTGGTCGATTAGCGGCCTTTGTACCGGCTTCACATATCAGCAACCTGCCGCGCGGTTTGAATGAGCAGGAGCGCATGGATGCGCTGGGTAATTTGATCGGTAAAACGCTGCCTTTCCGCATCATCGAGGTAGACCCTCAACGACGGCGATTGGTGTTTTCAGAGCGCAAAGCGATCAGACAGCACCGCATGCACCAAAAAGCTGAGGTGATCCATACCCTGAAGGAGGGTGAGGTCCGAAAAGGGATCGTCACCAGCCTGCGAGAGTTCGGGGCCTTCGTTGATATCGGGGGCGCGGATGGATTGATCCATATTTCTGAGCTCTCATGGACGCGCATTGAAGATCCATCGAAGGTCGTTCAGGTGGGTCAGGAAGTGGATACGCTTGTTATCCGGCTCGATCTCGAATCGAACCGCATTGGGCTGAGTATCAAACGACTCGAGGCCAATCCGTGGGAGACGAACATCGACAACATTGAATCCGGCCAGGAGCTTGAGGGTGAGGTGTCTGTTATTACCTCTTCGGGTGCATTTATCCGGGTATCTGAAAACCTCGAGGGCTTGATGAAATTCAGCGATGGGCCGGGTAACCTGATGCCGGGCATGAAGGTGCGCGTTGCGGTGACTGATTTTGATCCAAAAAACGAGCGCATGGACCTGGCATTAATAGAAGAATAGCAAAGTAGATTCTACGAGGCACGAAGGGAGGTGAGACCACGTGCCAACTGTTGTACTAAGACCTAATGAATCCCAGGAGCAACTGCTCAAGCGCTTTCGCAAGAAGGTCGCAAAAAGTGGGGTTTTAAGTACTGTTCGTCGGAAGCGCTGGTTTGTATCGAGGAGTGAATTGCGAAGGATCCAGCGCAAGAAAGCGATCCGGCGCCTCAAGCGCCGCCAGCGAAAGTTTAGCTTTCGCGGTCGCTAGGTAGGTGGCTCGATTACACCTGGACTGAATAATGGTGTAAGAGCCGGAGGGTTGTATGGCGAAAAAAGAAGAAAAGATTGTCATGGAAGGTACGGTCATCGAAGCGCTTCCTGCGACGCAGTTCAAGGTTGAGCTGGATAACGGTCACGAGGTGCTGGCGTATCTATCCGGCAAAATGCGGCGCTACTACATCCGCATTCTGTTGGGGGATCGGGTGCGTGTCGAGTTATCTCCCTATGACTTGACACGTGGGCGGATTACCTACCGCTACCGCAGTCAAGCCCCCGGGCGCCAGGGGAATTAACCGCCATACATCTATAAGTCAATGTTGAAAAAAACCCTCCGCTACGCGGTGGGTTTTTACTTTTTAATTAGAGCCAAAGCTCTCCAATCCGCTTCCTCATGGGTGTTGAGCCTGCGCAGGCCAGCACCCTCAGCGACAGTGCTTACACTTTCGAGCTGATCCTCGAGGATCCCGGAGAGGATCACGATGCCCTCAGGCGCGACGAGTCGGGACAGACCTTCCCCGAGCAGATCGATCAAAATCGGTGCCAGGATGTTGGCCACAAGGAGAGCTGCGCCTTGGGGCGCTGCGTGCTCGCCCGCTTCGCTCAGGCTACCCTGGACCAACCGGACTCGATCTGAAAGCTTGTTGAGCTCCAGGTTATGTCGGGCCGACGCAATCGCTTGCGCATCGATATCCAATGCCAACACGCTGCTGGCCCCGCATAGGATGGCCCCGATGCTGAGAATACCCGATCCACAACCCATATCGATGACCTCATCGCCATCCTTGCAATGCTGTTCAAGCGCGACAAGACTGAGTTTTGTGCTCGGGTGAGTACCTGTGCCAAAGGCCATTCCGGGTTCAAGGATGATCTTCTTGCGTTTGGTCTGGGGTTCTTCCAGCCATGCTGGGCAAACGAGTAAAGTTTCGCCGATGGGCATGGGTTGGTAGTGCTTACGCCAGGCCTCATTCCAATCCTTTTGCGGGATCTCCATGTATAAGGGGTCGGGAAGCGGGGATATCTGGCTCAGATGCCAGAGCCCTCGTTCGATCGCCTGTCTGGACGCTTCCAGGCGGTCATCGTAGGGCAGATAAGCCCGGACGCTGACACTCGGCTCCTGGTTTGCTGAGTCTGTAGCAGCGGGGGTTACTTCAAGTGCGACCCCGCCGTCTGCGTATCGCGAGAACAGCTCGGCCACAGGTTCTGCGAGCTCGCCGGTCAGATCGAGCCTGATTTCCAGCCAGCTCAATCGGTCAGCCCTCCCAGGAACTCTTTGAGCGAATCCAGGAAGGAACGTTCTTGAGGGTGGACCTCTGTACCGAGAGAATCGGCGAGCGATTCGAATAGCTGTCGCTGTTCCTGGGATAGCGTGCGGGGGACTTCAATAGAGACGATAACGAGTTGATCGCCGCGCCCATTACGATTCAGGCGTGGGATACCTTTGCCACGCATGCGTAACACCTTGCCGGGCTGTGTACCGCTGGGAATGCTGAGTGTTTCGTCGCCGTCGAGTGTTGGCACGGAGACATCAGCCCCCAGGGTGGCCTGTGCGATGTTGATGCCCAGATCGAGTAGAACATCATCGTTTTTACGGCGGAAGAAACGATGGGGTTTAACCCGGATAACCACGTACATATTGCCGCGTGGACCGCCATTTGTGCCTGGCTCCCCTTCTCCGTTCAACCGGATCTGGGTGCCGTCATCCACACCCGCGGGAACTGGAATGACCCGCTTGACCTGAACTCTCTCATAGCCAGAGGACCGGCAGGTTCGGCAGGGTGAAGGGATGGTCTCCCCGCGACCGCCACAGTTCGGGCAGGTAGTGACATTGACCATTGAACCCAGAAAGGTTTGCCGCATCTGGCGCACCTCGCCAGCTCCGCTGCAGGTATCGCAGCGCACCGGGGTCGATCCAGGTTCAGCACCCGAGCCCTTGCAGCGTGAGCAGGTCTCCTGACGGGAAAACTCAATCTCTTGCTCAACGCCAAACGCGGATTCTTCGAACTCGAGCGTCATGTTGTAGCGTAGATCGGCACCGCGACGGGGTGCGTTCCGGCGTCGGCTCCCGCCCATGCCAAAACCAAAGAATTCCTCGAATATATCGCCAAACCCGAAATCGAAGTCAAAATTCATGCCTCGCAGGCCATCATGGCCAAAGCGGTCATAGGCGGATTTGCGTTCCGCGTCGGAGAGTACGGCGTAGGCTTCGTTGATTTCCTTAAAGCGTTCTTCCGCACCCTGCTCTTTATTGACGTCGGGATGGTATTGCTTGGCGAGGTTGCGATAGGCGCTGCGCAAATCATCAGGACTTGCGTTGCGGTCCACACCCAGTACCTCGTAATAGTCTCTTTTACCTGCCATAGTCCCTAAAAAGGAGGCGGTGCCAGCAGGGCACCGCCTCCGATACCTCGATTTGAACCTTATGCATCTTCTTTGAATTCACCCTCGATCACATCATCGGGGGAGGATGATTCACCTGCCACGGCTTCTCCGGAGGGTTGGTGAATATCACCACCTACCTTCTCGATGACACCTAACAACGCCTCAGCAGCAGTTTTCAGGGGCTTGCCGTCTTCACCACCGAGTTTCAACTTGACATCATCGATCTTGCTCTCCAGTTCCTGCTTAAGCTCGGCGCTGACGCGGTCGCCATGGTCACGGAGTAATTTCTCGCCGGTATAAACCGCCTGGTCGGCGATATTCTTGGCCTCAGCCAGTTCTTTACGCTGTAGATCCTGCTCCGCATGGCTTTTGGCCTCGTCCCGCATGCGTTCCACCTCATCCTCGGAAAGACCGGATGACGCATGGATCGTGATTTGCTGGCTCTTGCTGGTCGCCTTATCCGTCGCGCTGACCTTTAATATCCCATCCGCATCGATGTCGAAAGTAACTTCGATCTGCGGGATGCCGCGTGGCGCTGGGGGTATACCCTCCAGCGTAAAACGTCCCAGAGATTTGTTGTCCGCAGCCATCGGGCGTTCGCCCTGGACCACATGGATTTCTACCTCCGACTGGTTATCCGATGCGGTTGAAAACACCTGACTTTTTCGGGTAGGGATGGTTGTATTGCGTTCGATCAGTGCTGTAGCCACGCCACCAAGTGTCTCGATCGACAGGGTCAGGGGGGTGACATCCAGCAGCAGGATGTCTTTTACTTCTCCGCCCAACACGCCGGCCTGGATGGCGGCACCGATGGCAACCACTTCATCCGGGTTTACACCTTTATGCGGCTCCCGATCGAAAATTTTGCGCACGGCTTCTCTAACCGCCGGCATGCGTGTCATCCCGCCGACGAGGATCACCTCATCGATATCGCTGGCGGACAATCCTGCGTCGTCGAGTGCCTGCTTGCATGGTCCCACAGATCGTTCGATCAAATCGTCCGTCAATTGTTCAAGCTTCGCCCGGGTGAGGGAAAGATTAAGGTGTTTTGGACCGCTGGCATCGGCGGTGACAAACGGTAGGTTGATCTCCGTCTGCGCAACCGTCGAGAGTTCGATCTTTGCCTTTTCAGCAGCTTCTTTCAAACGCTGCAGGGCCTGGCGATCAGCACGCAGATCGATCCCCTGGTCGCGCTGAAATTCATCAGCAACGAAATCGATCAGGCGTTGATCAAAATCGTCTCCACCCAGGAAGGTATCACCATTGGTTGATTTCACCTCGAACACGCCATCACCAACATCGAGAATGGAGATGTCGAAGGTGCCGCCTCCCAGGTCGTAGACAGCGATCGTCTTGTCGGTCTTCTTATCCAGGCCGAATGCCAGCGACGAAGCCGTCGGTTCATTGATGATGCGCAGGACTTCCAAACCGGCGATCTTGCCAGCGTCTTTGGTTGCGTTACGTTGCGCATCGTTGAAGTACGCCGGCACCGTGATAACCGCCTGGGTGATGCTCTCGCCGGTGAAAGCCTCGGCATCAGCTTTGATCTTTGCCAGCACCATGGCCGATATTTCCGGCGGCGAATAGGTCTTACCACCAAGCTCGACACGGACATCCCCGTTGGGCGCCTCATCAACCTTGTATGGCACGAAGTCGAGACCGTGCTGGACTTCTGGATCGGAGTACTTCCTGCCCATGAAGCGCTTGATCGAGAAGATAGTATTTTCGGGGTTGACCACGGCCTGCCGTCGGGCTACCTGGCCAACCAATCGTTCGCCGCTTTTGGGGTTCTGTGCGACGACCGATGGTACCAGGCGTGAACCCTCAGATGATGGAATAACCGTCGGCTCGCCACCTTCCATGATCGCTACGACCGAGTTGGTGGTCCCTAGATCGATACCAATAATTCTGCCCATTGTTCTGCCTCCTGCCTACTTGGCGACTCTGACCATGGCGGGTCGGATGATGCGGTCACCAAGCTTGTAACCGCGTTGCGTAACTGCGATGATTGCTCCACCTTCAAACTCCTCGGTCTCCTCATAGGAGATGGCTTCATGCAGATTGGGATCGAATCGTTCCCCTTCGGCTTCGATCGTCACCACACCTTCTGCTTCGAGAATGGCGCTGAACTTGTGGGAGATCAGCTCGATACCGGAAACCCACTCAGCAACACCCTGCTCTTCCGGGGCGGTTTCTAGCGCCCGCTCAAGGTCATCCATAATACCCAGATAGTTAAGCAGGATTTCTGAAGTGATACGTTTTCGGGATTCTTCGCTCTCGCGCTCCACCCGTTTCTTGAAATTCGCAAATTCTGCTCGAGCACGCTGCCATCCATCAAGATATTCCGCAGCCTCGGATTTCAGTTGTGCCAACTCGTCTTCGGGTTCTTCCCCTTCAGACTCTGCGGAGGTCTTGACATCCTGCTCGGCAGATACTGCCTCTTCGGCAGCGACTTCGTCCATTTGCTGTTTCTCGTCTTTTTCGTTGATCTCTTTTTTGTCTTTGGTCACGTGTTTCCCTCAGATGAAAATGCGATGATGCCAACTGCACTAGTTGGCGTACGTCTCAACTACAAGCTCACTTAATAGGCCGGCTACAAAACGAACGGCGGAGATAGTGCGCCCGTAGGCCATGCGGGTGGGGCCCACGACGCCCAGGGCACCGGTTGCAAATCCTGGAGCACCGTAGCGGGTGAGCACCATCGAACATTCACGCAGCTCTTCCCAGCCCCCCTCACCCCCGATGACGACCTGCACGCCACCGACGTTTGGGCTAAGCACGTTTGCCAGAACCTCCTCAAGGAAGCTGCGTTCTTCAAGGAGCCGGAGTGCGCTGCGGGCGCTGTCAGAATTCGCAAATTCCGGTTGGGCAAGCACATTGGTGATCCCGTCACGGTAGATATCGCCCGCCCAGACGGCATCAGCTCGTTCCATCATCTCCGCAACAAGCCGTGTGATGTCCTCTGCCAGATCACTGAATTGATCGATCTGTTTGGACACGTATGAACTGTCCTTGCTGTTGCAGGTAGCGCTGATCTGTGTGGCGATCGATTCGAGTTGATTTTGATCGACCACTTGCGCCAGTGTCAGGATCTGCTGGCGGACATCACCACCCTGCAGAACCAGGACCAGTAGGACTTGCTGACCCTGCGTGGCGATCAGCTTCAGGTGCTTGAAAATGGCCCGTTCTGGCCTGGGGGTGGTCACAAGCGCAGCGACGTGGGAATGCTGGGCCAGCACCGACGCCGAGAGCCTCACCCATTCATCAATATCGGCATGGGCCTGGTGGAACTGATGGCTGATAAGCCGTTTTTCTGCGTTGGGAAGCTCGGAATCCCCAAGCAGCCCGCGCACAAAGTAGCGGTAACCCGCCTCAGTGGGCACGCGGCCTGCCGAGGTGTGTGGTTGTCGTAGATAGCCAGCATCGGTGAGTGTCGCCATCTCATTACGAACGGTGGCGGAACTCACATTCATGTTATAGCGATCGAGCAGTTTTTTCGAGCCGATCGGCTTTGCCGTCTCGGTGTATGCCCGAACGATAAGCGCCAGGATGGATTGTTGACGATCTGTAAGATCCATAGGGATGCACCACTTACATTTTTTTAGCACTCTCAATATGAGAGTGCTAAAAGCTTCAGAATCTATGGTATCACCCACGCAATTATGCGTCAAGTTAGGTAGATTAGGACGCTGATCCTGGGCATCCCTGCCACAGGCGCTAGGAGATGTAAAGCGGGGTGGGTATGATTCCTTATGCTCACCTCTTCTAATCAATCAGGAGTGGATCAAGAGTTGACAATTCGCCCAACGGCGTTTAACATCGCCGGGGTAATTGTAAACGTTAGGAAGGTATGATGGCAGAGATAAAGCATATAGATGATGCGACGTTTGAAAGCGAAGTCCTGCAAGAAGGTGGGCCCGTACTCGTAGATTTTGGGGCAGAGTGGTGCCATCCTTGCAAGCAACTTGATCCGATCGTGGATGAGATCGCCGAAGAATTTGCCGATAAAATGAAGGTGACCAAGTTAGACATCGATGAGAATGTCGATAGCACCATGAAGTGGGGGGTAATGGGCGTTCCCACCCTGATCCTTTTTAAAGACGGAGAGCCAGTGGAGCGTCTCACCGGCTTTGTCCCCAAGAATCGCATTCTTGATAAGCTCACCCCCCATCTTGGCTGAGCAATTCCAGCGTTGCACGCTTTCTACCCGCCGGTTGACGATCCTGCCGACGGGTTTTATACTTGATTATCAATTGATGAGACAACGGCGTTGACGAGGGAGAGTAATCGTCGAAATGGCGGTACAGAGAGCGGTGGTGCTGGGATACCGTGCGTACAGCGACGATGAATGGGCCTCAGAGCTGCGAAGTGAAGATACCAGGTCGTTTCTCCCTGGTGGTATAGCTTCAGCCGGATTTGCCCCCGTTATCCAGGCAACGCATCCTCTGATTTTTCGGGGGTTGCGATAAAGTTGAAGCTGGGCGTTTCTGTCCAGCTTAAGCGGGGTGGCACCGCGGGCAGATTGGATCGCTCGTCCCCAATGGGACGAGTTCGTTATTTAAACACAGCATTCGAAGCGCAGGGAGCGCCAGGGAGGCTCACATGACAGCGGCCAAACAACGGATCCTTACCGGAGACCGCCCGACAGGTCAATTACACCTTGGCCACTATGTCGGTTCGTTGAAAAATCGCATTGCTTTACAGGAGCAATATGAGTGTTATTTCATAATTGCCGATCTTCATACGCTTACAACAAAACCAGAGAAGGACTCGATCACACAGATCCAGTCGCATGTCCAGCAGTTGTTGATGGATTATTTTGCCGTAGGGATTGATCCTGAGAAGAGTACTGTTTTTTTGCAGTCAGCAGTTCCAGAGACCTTCGAGCTGAATCTCTACTTTGAGATGCTTGTGACTGTGCCCCGGTTGGAGCGATTACCGAGTCTGAAGGATATGGCCCGGGCTGCTGATCTGGAGCGGATGCCATTTGGGTTGCTTGGGTATCCTGTACTGCAAGCCGCCGATATTTTGCTGCCTCGCGCGCATCTGGTGCCTGTAGGAAAAGATAACGAAGCACATGTAGAGATTACCCGGGAAATCGCCAGGCGCTTCAACAACTTATACGGGGAAGTATTTCCTGTGCCAGATTCTCTGATCGGGGATGTACCGACGCTGGTGGGAATCGATGGGCAGGCAAAGATGAGTAAGTCTTTGAACAACGCCATTTTCCTGGCGGATGATCAGGAAACGGTGCAGCAAAAGGTGCGCGGCATGTTCACCGATCCCAACCGGGTGAGCGCCGATATCCCGGGTACAGTTGAAGGCAATCCAGTATTCATTTATCACGATGCTTTCAATCCGGATAAAGAAGAAGTCGAGGATCTCAAAGACCGCTATCGTTTGGGCAAGGTTGGCGATGTAGAGGTGAAAACCAAGCTTGCCAAGGCTATTAATGACTTCCTCGATCCGATCCGGGAGCGGCGGGCTGTGTATGAAGCGAATCCAGCGCTCGTGGTTGAACGGCTGGAAGAGGGCACTCGCAAAATGCGAAAAGAAGCCGAGGCCACCATGCAAGTTGTGCGCGAAGCGATGAACATGTACCATCTCTCTGTCTAGGTCAGAACATTTGAGCAGGTAACGATTTTCTAAATTTGCTCCTTGAAGAGCCCCGCTCAGGAGAACGTGTATGGCAAAATCGAAGCTACGCGTGCTTATCGCAAAACCAGGTTTGGATGGCCATGATCGTGGTGCCATGGTTGTGGCCCGGGCACTGCGAGATGCCGGGATGGAAGTGATTTACACGGGCCTGCGGCAGACACCGGAAATGGTCGCCGAGGCAGCCTTGCAGGAGGACGTGGACCTGGTGGGGCTCTCGATCCTATCCGGCGCTCATATGGCTCTCGTGCCACGCGTGCTGGAACTGCTCCGGGCGCAGGGGCAGGATGACGTGAAGGTTTTACTGGGTGGCATTATCCCTGATGATGATCTGCCCAAGCTCGAAGCGTTAGGCGTATCTGCTGTTTTTGGACCTGGCACGAATACGCAGGAAATCATCCGCATTGTCCATGAAATCACCGCCACGAAGCCGGATGTCGCTAACTGAAAAAGTCCTCAACGGCGATCGACTTTCCCTAGCTCGCGTACTCACTCACATCGAGAACGAAGATCCAAGCGGCTTCAAGGTGCTTGGTGAGCTGTATGCCAGTACGGGTTCAGCCCACGTGATCGGCATCACCGGAGCACCGGGAACTGGAAAATCGACGCTGGTTAATCACCTCGCGCTGGCCTTAAGGGAGGGTGATAAGCGCGTCGCGATCATTGCCGTTGATCCGAGCAGCCCCTTCAGTGGTGGAGCGATCCTGGGAGATCGTATCCGCATGCGTGATCTCGCTGGCGATGAAGGCATCTTCATCCGCAGCATGGCCAGCCGGGGAGCCCTTGGCGGGCTCGCCCGAACTACCCATAGTATCTCCCAGGCGATGGACGCGGCTGGGTTCAATTGGGTTTTGATTGAGACGGTTGGAGCTGGGCAGGCTGAAGTCGATATCGCCAGCACCGCTCATACCACGATCGTGATCGATGCCCCCGGAAGAGGCGACGACATTCAAGCCAATAAGGCGGGCATCCTGGAGATCGCCGATATCCTGGTCGTCAATAAATCGGATCTGCCCGGGGCTGATAATACGCGACGCACCCTGGAGCTAGCGCTGCATATGGCGGCCCCTGCACAGGATAGTGACGCTGCGCAAGCCTGGACCCCACCTGTCATCGGCACGATTGCTACAGAGGGGGTTGGAATCGCGGAACTGGTTGCCGCTGTGTATGACCACCAAAAACATCTACAAACAAGCGGAGAATTTGAGTCAAGAGAGCGGGCCCGCGTCGAACATCACCTCGAGAGCTTACTGCGGGATGGCCTTCTCAATCAATTCTTTCAAGCTGATTCCGATGCGGTCTTTGACAAAATGGTGAAGGCGGTACTTAATCGAAAGATGTCCCCCTACCAGGCTGTGGCTGAACTGCTGGGAGAGAAACCAGGGTAACAAATGATCAAACACAGGGCATCTGCTTGCGTCGGAATCGGAGAGCGCTACACTTCTACTTGCTCTATGAAGCGCGAGCAGTTAACCTGTATGAAGAGTGTGTTCAATTGCTTGAGCAAAGTGGGAGCCTAGTTCGTTGCCCAGGAGCCGATGAATCGATGAGCATACAGCATGGATATGGTGACATAAAACTATTCGCAGGGTCCGGATCAACCGGTCTCGCTCACGAGATCGGTGAGTACCTGGGTGTTGCGCTGGAAGACTACGATAAAGTTGTTTTTCCGAACGAGAATATTTTTATTCGCCTCAAGGGGAGTGTGCGCGGGCAAGATGTATACCTGATCCAATCCATGGCGCCCCCTGTGCATCGCAACATCATGGAAATGCTGATCATGATCGATTGCTTGAAACGCGATTCGACGGGGCGCATAACAGCAGTATTCCCCTATATGGCCTATGCCCGATCGGATAAGAAAGATCAGCCGCGTGTCCCGATTACGGCGCGCTTGCTGGCGGATATGATCGAGGTAGCCGGGGCGGATCGCTATATGACCATCGATTTACACGCTGGACAGATCCAGGGCTTCTTCTCGATCCCGGGCGACGTGCTCACAGCTTTCCATATTCTCAGTGACTACTTTTTAGAGAAGGATCTTAAAAATGCTGTCGTGGCAACGGCAGATCTTGGCTTTGCCAAGAAGGGCCGCAATTTCGCAGCGAAATTAGGCGTGCCGCTTGCATTCGTGGAGAAACGACGCACAGGCGATCGTTCACGTGCCAAAGCGACAACCGTGATCGGTGATGTTGGAGATAAGGATGTGATCCTGGTAGATGATGAGGTGCTGACTGGAGGTTCGGTCTGTGAGGCGGTAGATATCCTGACGGAGCATGGGGCCAAGGATATTTATCTTTCCTTTACCCATCCCTTGCTGATGTCGACTGCGATCGATGATCTGCGAGATAAGCCGATCAAAGAAATTGTCACCACCAATACAATCCCGATCCCGGAGGAGAAGCGCCTGCCAAATTTGACGGTACTCTCGGTCGCACCTCTGTTGGGAGAGGTGATCCTGCGCGCGCACGAAGGTCGCTCGGTTGGAGAACTTTTCAACGAATAGTGGTCGATGAGCTTGAGAGAAGCGGCCGGGCTTATTACCGGCCGCTTTTCGTTTAGGGGGGTATCAAGAATTTGGCCCGCTAGCCTGGAGTTTGAGTATCCAGGGCAGCCAGGCATCCACTTCAAATCCTTGCTTGAGCCGGTAGTAATAATGACGCGTGATTTCTCCCTGTTGTTCAGGATTGAAATCGTGGAAGCGTTTTCCCTCGGCTAGCGCACGCTCCAACCCAGCACGCCATCCATAAGCATACGCCTGGGATCCAAGACGGACTTGTGCTCTTAAAGCATCAAAGAAATATGCGATCCCGCGCTGCTGGTATTGCCAACAATGCGTCAACTCGTGGATCAACCAGGCCATCTGACTCAAACTCTGGCCAGCATCGTTTGATGGGGAGGTCAGGATTGTAACGGGAAAGTAGATGTGATTGCCAAGCGTAACAGCGTTATGGCTGGGAGGTGGATCGTTGTGAAAGCGTGCACCGAGGGCCGCGATCCAATCCGGCCAGCGAGCTTTTTCATGGACATGGATGTGTCCAAGGTTCAGGCTCCCAGAGAAGACCAGCCGTGCTTCATCTATTTCGAATGCTGTCAAGGATCGTTTTGCCATGCATCCTCAAATTTCTTAGTAGCTGCGCAGGATTATCCCACACACACCTTCCTGCGACACAAGGAAAAAGTCCGCATCGGCCGTACCGTGCGGACAATTGAAACCAAATGAGAATGTTTTTTGATGATTAGTGCATATCTCGCAAGGCAAAGATCACACTAAAAAGCGGGTAGTCATCGGGACAATCGCTCTCGCAAACACCACAGCCTGAGCAAGAGTACACCCAATTTTGCACGCTTGCGATGAGGTCATTGCCAGGAGCGGTTAGCATTTCGAGATCGATCAGTGGGCAATGTTCTCTTAGTGCAACACGACAAGTTTCGCAAGACAGAAGGTGCTCGGTCAAGCCATCAAAGGAGAGCGTGACCGAGCCAAGCTGTTCGCTCCTTTTGGCAAAGCTTTTCGCTCGCCAGCGAGCCAGGTCCGCAAGGACGCTCTTCCGCCTTTCCTCCATGCCAGCTGGGACATCCGCTCCAGCGGCCAAATCGGAAACGGTGAGGGCTAAATCTGGATCCTGAAAATTCAAGATGAGAAATTCTGTGGTTGGAATGCCGAATAACTCGAAGTGCACATCAACTTTGGATGGAAATGGGTCCTTACAAAGCTGACAGCTGGATTGGTTGCGACTCGGTAGGATGCCACCCTGGGTAGCGAATTGCAGCACTTGATGGGTCAGAGCCTGACAGTCACCATCGCACAACTCGACAAAATCCTTCTCGCTCATCGCCCCTGTGCAGTCAGCGCAAATCGTAACAGCGTTGTTGATCGGTGCTTCTGATACGTCGAGCAGAGCCTGGTATGTACGCCATTCGCATGGCCGTAAGAATACACCCAGCCGTTGGTGTGGATGATCTTGCAATGCTTGCAATGCATGCGGGGCACGGTTGATCGTCATAGCCGGCGCGAAAGGATCAGCGCACTTGAGTTGGGGAGCGCTTTCGATCAAAGCGCTTTCCGGGATCGGTTGGTCAGATACCCGGGCGGCGATATATATACCATCCAGTGCCGCCGCCCGCCAGATGTCGCGCAGCAATGCGCGCGTTGTCGCGAGTGGGGCCTGCTCTTGCACGGCAAAACTTTTAGCTATCATCGTGTACCCCTTGCTGGCTATGTTGTTCTACGACTTCGAAATGGCCTCGGCGATATCGATGGCTTGAACCTCTCCACCTACTCCCTTACTGCGGATCGCATCATCGAACATGATCAAGCAGTAGGGACATGCGGTCACGACCATCTCGGCGCCAGCATCGTCGATAACTTGCTGGAGTCGATGTTGGTTGATGCGTGTATTAGGATCGGTTTCCATCCACATATGACCGCCGCCACCACCACAGCAGAAACCATCTTCCCGGCTGCGTTTCATTTCCGTCCGCGTTACGCCATCAAGCTGGTCAAGCACATCGCGCGGTGCTTGATAGATATCGTTATAACGTCCAAGATAACAAGAATCGTGTAAGGTGATCTGCTTCCCGGCGAAGCTGCCATTTGCAGAAAGCTTCCCGGCTTGGGTCAGTTCGGCGAGGATCTGGGTGTGGTGCACAACTTCAAAGTCCCCACCAAATTGTGGGTACTCGTTTTTCAACGTATTGAAGCAATGCGCACATGGTGTGACCAGGCGCTTGAAAGAAACGCTTTTAAACGTCTCGATGTTCTCCTCTGCCATGACCTGAAAAACGTATTCGTGGCCCATCCGTCGTGCCGTTTCGCCGCAGCAACCCTCGGCAGCACCCAGGATGGCAAAATCGGTTCCCGTCTTCTGGAGCAAACCGGCGAGCGCCTTGCCAGCAGCCTGGTTGCGGCTATCGTACCCGTAGGCGCAGCCAATGTAGAGCAAGAGGTCAGTCGATTCGCCTGGCTGTAGTACACGCACACCCAATTCCCTTGCCCAGGGTGCGTGCTCCTCTTTTGGAAGACCCCAGGGATTGCCACGGCGCTCCATTTGCATCAAGGTCTCACCCACCGATCCGGGGATCTCTCCGGTGGTCAAGGTCAGATAACGCCGGAGATCAATCACAGCAGAGATAGGATCGACGAACATCGGGCAAACCTGCAGACAGGCGCCGCAGGTTGTACACAACCAGGGTGTTTCGGATTCAAGATAACCGTCGAGTAGGGGGGCTTTTTCTATGCCGTTTTCACCCATCAGCGTTTCGTGCATTGAACGATGAAGGGAATAAATCAGCGCTCGGGGAGAATACGCCATTCCGCTCAAGGTTGAGGGGCAGACATCTTCACAGCGTCCGCATTGGACACAGGCGTCAAATGAGAGCAAGGATTGGGGTGAAAATTCCCCGACCTGCCCGACGCCGAGAGTGTCCGCAGTCTCAAGGTCTTCGATGGTTTCAAGTTCGCCCCAGGGTCGCAGTTTGCGCAGGACGATGTTAAGGGGTCCCGTTAGCAGGTGTCGCAGCTTGGTGAATGGCAGGCTAACGACCAATAGAAACCCGCTCCCGGCGTGAGCCCAGAAGAGCAAGGCATGAATGGGTGCATCAGGCGATAGTTGCACTCCTGTCGCTTGCAAAGCGATGGCGATCCAGTTGCCGATTGGGGACCATGCCCGCCAGGCTGGCTCCGCCGCAACGAGTCGGGCGGCTTCCGAAAAGAAGCCAAGCATTGTGATACCGAACAGCAGGATCAATACATACCAATCATCCCAGCGGTTCTTGAGGTAGGAAGGGCGGAAGAAGGCCCGGCGCAGGACCGCCATTACCAGGCCGATCAACAGCATGCCACCCCCAATGTCCATCACAAGCTCGAACCCAAGGTAGGCATTACCCTGGGGCCAGGGGAGTTCAAACGGGAGGAAGAGTGGATACTGGAGCAGGTTAATGATTGTGCCGATCACCTGGATCGTCATGCCCCAGAAGATCATGAAATGCATGATGCCGGGATATAGCCGGCTTAAAACCCGATCCTGAACGATTGCGTGGAGAAAAAATCCAGCGACACGCTTCTGCCACTGCGATGAAGGTTTGGTGACTCCTGGAGAAGTCATTGTCTCGGTTGTCACGCATCACCCCCGATGAAGATCGTACCTGCTTGGATGTTGATATTAATTACGCCCAGGGGTTCGGGAGGTGGTCCGGAGATCACTGACCCATCCAACGGGTCAAAATATCCCTCATGGCACGGGCATTCGATCATGCCTGAATCGGGATTC
Organism: Anaerolineales bacterium; assembly: GCA_041554155.1. Taxonomy (GTDB): domain Bacteria; phylum Chloroflexota; class Anaerolineae; order Anaerolineales; family E44-bin32; genus E44-bin32. The sequence continues at coordinate 14,572 of JBFFMI010000004.1, read as the reverse complement.
CACTTAACAATGCATGCAAAGTGTGTACAAACTGCCGAGTATGCAACCAGCCCGCGCTCCGGTGTGTTTAAAATGATGGCCGGGTAGCGACCATAGCGAATCGTCTTGGCCTGACCTTCAGGAATAGATCCTTGATCCCCCACAGGCAGTGGTTCCGAGGGCACCTCTTCCAGCTTTGCGGGCCAAAAAAAGGCGACGACAGGTCCAATCACGGCGGCTACACCTGTAGCTGCCAGGACCCGGTTGATCAGGGTTATAAACCCTCGTCGGGTCAGCTTGGGCTCATGCGTTGTCATTCATGTCCTCCGTCGAGTGAGCGCTCAGACGTTCCATCATCTACGTGATTTCACCCAGGACCGTAAGTGCGACAATGGCTGTCATTGCTATGATCACTAAGGCCCAGCGAATCCGGCGTGCTCTGATCGTATCTTGCTTGCGATCGAGGAAAGGCCAGATCATGAGCACGATCAGACCAACGATCGGGATCACAACGCCAGCCGTCTTGGGGACATACTTCAACATTTGGTACAGGAAGAGAAAATACCACTCTGGTTTTGCGTGGGAGGGTGTGTCCATTGGATCGGCAGGGTCTTGTAAACCTACTGGCAGGAATGTTCCTGCGATACCGACGATGAATACAAGGACAAGGATCCCGACCGTCACATACGCCTCGGTGCGGATGTGATCCGGGAAAAAAGGAATGGTCTTCTCTTCAGGTGTCATTTCGGTTTCGGACATCAGGCCATCCTTTGCCATTACCCTATAGTGGACGTGAGATCCCCTGACGGCGGACCATCAGGAAATGCGCCCCGAGCAGGAGTACGATGATGGCGGGGAGGACAAGTACATGTACGGCGTAAAACCGGCTCAAGGTGAGCGCCGAGACATCCCACCCGCCGCGCACAAACACCAGGATCACATCACCGATTTGTGGGACACCGCCCATGATTTCACTCGCAACCGTCGTTGCCCAGTACGCCCGCTGGTCCCAGGGAAGCAGATACCCCGTAAGGCCAAAACCAAGCGTGAGCAGCAGCAGGAGAACACCGCTCACCCAGTTCAACTCGCGGGGAGCCTTAAAGGCGCCGTGAATGAAGACCCGCAGCATGTGTGCTATGACCATCACCACCATGCCGTTTGCACTCCAGTGGTGAATGGCACGGATAGCCGCCCCGAAGCGCACCTCATTTTCGATAAATTGAATGCTTGCGTACGCTTCAGCCGGCGTGGGTTTGTAGTAAAAAGCCAGCAGGATGCCCGTGACCCCTTGAACCAGGAAGAGCGTGAAGGTGATCCCACCCAGACAGTACATCCAGCGCGTTGCAAATAAAGGTACCGGTTTGCCCAGCAATTTCTTCATCGGTTCAGCAAGTTGGAAGCGTTCGTCAATCCAATCGACAGCCCGTGACCAGAGTGGTTGCCAGCGTTTCCGGGTGACGATCGTGCTTCCGGCACGATATACGCCCAGGACAAATACCAGGCCTCCCACAGCAACGACGCTCCAGCGTGCGAGCGGCGTCCACATATTTACGATTTCGCCACTGAGGTGGCAGTGCTGGCATGTATCCAGCTCGGCTGCCGGAACAGACTCGGTATCGAGCGCGGGTAGTAAGCTGACATCGATGTCGGGATGTGTTGGAGGGATTGCGCTTCTCAGCGGGTCTGCGGCTCCAGCCCTTGGCGTGCCCAGCCAGGCGGCCGCAGTGATGAATCCCATGAGCAGCAGGACGATGATCAATGGATGGCGGGGAAGCCTCATGCACACCTCCGGGTTGTGCGGCGCCTCTTTGGAAAGAGATGGGTTGATTATCCGCAAAGCAGGTGGTATTTGTACGATATGTGAGAAAATGCACATTTCATAGTGAAAAGGCTCACATCCTTTAAAGAGAAACGTCCTACCGATCGGTAGGTAATTATGTAAAGTAAAACCGGTGGGGGAGAACCTTCCTGTTCACGCTATCGACCGGGCGCGTATCAAACCCGAGGGCGCTCCAGGAAGTGAGAGCGAGACCGTTAGAAGGTGTGGGTGGCGTTCTTTCTAGGAATAAGCAACGGCGGACACCTTCATGCGGGCTCGCTGCAGGTACATGCGGTAGTACATCGCGGTTGAGATCATGCCGATAACACCCCCCAAGTACCAGACCAAGTTTGGATTGCCATTGTCAATCAGCAACCCAGCGAGGGTAGGGGCAAAAGCAAAAGGGATCGCCCAGCTATAGCCGAAGAATGCCATATAGCGAGCACGCATCGAATCAGGGGCAAATTCGGCCACCAGTGCTTGCCCAACCGGCGCAACCAGCATTTCACCGAAGGTGATCACGATCATTGCGAGCAGGAACATGGCATAGGTTGAGGTGAAACCGTACATACTGAATCCCAAAGCGTAGAGCAACGTGCCGATGGTGATCATCAGCATGGGCGCGTATCCCCTGATCTTCCGCGTCACATAAAATTGGAAAAACACCACCATTGCGGCGTTCATGCTCAATAAATACCCAAACCCATGCTCGGAAATCCCATGGAAATCGCGTAGATACACCGCCAGCGTGCTGTTCATCTGCAGATAAACCATGGCACTCAAGGTTGATGCGAGGAAGAAGAATATGAATGCCTGGTCGCGTATAACCTGACCATACCCTTTGAAGGTGCTCATGACGCTTTCTGGTTGCGCCGGTGGCGTTTTCGAAAGCGTTTCTGGAAGGACCAGAAGCACAATTGTGGCTACGGCGAGACTGGAGACCGCGTCGGCGATGAAGAGCGATAGGTAGGACTGCGTGGCCAAGAGACCGCCAATGGCCGGCCCTAGCGTGACAGAAAGGTTGAAAGTCACACGGATGATCCCATAGCCTTGTGGACGTTGCTCCTCGGGCAGGATATCCGCCACCAGAGCTTGCTGGGCAGGGCCGCCCACGCGCGAAAAAACGCCCGTGATCATCGCGCCGAGAATAAAGAGGTCGAGCTCATTTACCGTGCCGAGCCATAGACTGGAAAGGGCGCTCACGATCAGCCCAGTCACGAGCATGGGCTTGCGTCCCCAACGATCGGCTAAGGCTCCGCCGATCGTACTCCCGATGATGCCGGTTAAGGAGAATATTCCGAAAATCAAGCCGACGGTTGTCATGCCAACATCGAACTTCCGGGTGACATAAAGCGTGAAGAAGGGGAAGAGAATCGCGCCTCCCAGGCGATCGATGAATGTGGCCAGGACCAGCGTCCAGAAACTGCGCGGGTATGCGGACATGGTAGTTTGCAGGCGTTTGTATTGGCGTGATAGGTACATCTGCATCGATACCCTTTGGGAATTTGCTACTATGAGTCGGACGATTGTTTTGCGTTCAGCAGATCCCAGGCCATTTCATCCTTCAATCAAGGACCTGCTAGACCTGGGATCTGTCCGATCGCTGTGCTGCACCAGATACTGTTTTCTGCGGTTTGGCTGAGATCCAGGGTGCCTCTCAGCATTGTTGCAGGTGCGCCTCTTTCAAACAGGTTGTGGTCATGGCGAGTGCAGAAGTGGGAGAATAACGGGTCTGCAATTTTCGACCCATCCGTTCCAGCCATGCGCCGAAACGCACGATCAGTTTTATGAACCTAATGCGGGCTGCTGGCTTATGTGCAGCCATTTGACGTCGCCGTGTGATTTTCAAAATGTGCTCTTCGTTGATTTGAGTTTGTACATCGAGATCCAATAATGTTGGGAACATCCTTACCTCCTTGAGATTCTTACCTGATCTACCATCATTCGCCGATGGGAAAGGCGCAGTTCGTCATTCACCTTGATCCGCCATGTCTTACTACGATATTGATATCCTCAATTTGCATAACTCTCTATTGCCCTTGCGGTGTCGATTAATCGTTCCGGGTTCAGGCTGTAGCATTTGCCTGCCTCGACCCTTCGCTCACGCAAGTACCCTGAGGCTGTGAGTTGCCTGAGATGGCGTGAGCAGGTTGATTGGCTGAGCTGGAGCAGGTCGATGATCTCCTGTGCACAGAGCTCATCACGTTCACGGATCAAGCCAAGAATTTGCAGCCTGGTATTGTCAGTGAGCGCAGATAGCCAAACCAGCAGCTCAACCCTGCTCAAGTCTGAGATGCCCCGTTGCTCGCCTTCAGGTTGACGGACCCCAAAGGTGATCCAGGCGGTGTCCTTGGTGTGCAGTGGGAGTGTGTAGGGGCCAGCATGAGCTGACGGGACAAAGATGATAGACATAACCCCTTCCAGCCACTGCAGGGGTTTTTCATGTTTTTGTCCGGTGATATATTCGATCACTTGTTCATCGTTCATATTTTCAAGTTCGACAGCCTCAAATGCAGCCACCGACTCGAGAACTAACGGCTGAACCCGTGCCCACTCATCTCGTAGGTATTCGTCCCACATATAACGTAAGTGGTCTACGATGGTGGTCTGCATTTTGGCGGGTTCTTTCAGCAGCCGATAGGCCTGGCTCTCTATCTCTTCGATGATGAGCTCCTCGTCGAAACGGCCGCGCAAGAATTCCATAAACCCCGCCTCACTTTCGAGGATTTCTTCGACCGATTGTTCCTCTTTGCCTTTCTTCCAGGGGAGACGGAGGTAGGCGTTGATGCATTTATCGCGAAGTGACAGTGGGCTGGAAGCTGCCAGGTCATCGATATAGGCGGGAAAGCTTCGGAAGCTGCGCTCAGGTGTCAGTGTGTAGTGAAGGCCATAAAGGACAACCTTGTTCAGTTGATCTCTCTCAGGCGTCAACGTGCCGGCAGTCTCAATCACCCAGTCGCTGAAACCAGAATTGTGATCAACGCGGGTCAGCATCATCAGGCTCTGAAGCACGTTGACCGCTGGTTCAGCGCTGATCCGATAGCGCGTAGTTTCGGGTGCGAGGATGGCTTCTCTAATCGGTGCTGGCATATTATCTTCCTTCCCGGTAATGTAGTTATATCGTTTACCCAAGTTATTGAGTATATTGCATAATATAGTGGTTTTCTGGACTTTTGTCAAGAGGCAAATACGAAGATGCTGCGTGCGAGTGTGCTCAAGCCGTTTGCCGGGATTCTCAATGACCAGGTGTGGGGTATCCATTCATGCGGGGTATGGTCCTGTGGGGTGCTACAATGTGTCGGAGGGCTGAGACGTGTGGGTCCCAGCAAAGATGAAGTGCTATGCGTCGCTGCATGAGCTTGAGCCAGTGATCTCCCCCAAGCCGATTCAACCGGGTCCTGGGCAGGAGTCTGTCTGGGCGTACCCGCGTCCGCCGATCTTAGATCTCAGCGATCGGCACGTGGTGGTTCGCATGGGCGAAACCCAGATTGCGGAGAGCCTGCGCGCTGTGCGTGTCCTGGAAACGAGTCATCCTCCGACGTATTACCTGCCCCCACAGGATGTGCGCATGGCGTTGCTGCAGGAGGCTCCAGGTAGGACAATGTGTGAATGGAAGGGCCAGGCGAGTTATTACGACCTTCTGCTCGAGGGAAAGCGAATTCCTGCTGTTGGCTGGACCTACAGAGATCCGACGTCCGCCTTTCAATCGATAGGCGGATTTATTGCCTTCTATCCGGGCAAGGTGGACTGCTTTTTAGATGGGGAGCGGGTACAGCCGCAGCCTGGCGGGTTTTACGGAGGTTGGATCACGCGGGACATCGTTGGCCCGTTCAAGGGCGAGCCAGGTACTCGAAGTTGGTAATGTGTACTGCATTCCTTTGTGTTAAAGGCCTTTCTGGTATAAATGAGCCCAAGTGTTTTTGCACTCACGGGAGGGATTGATGCATCTGCAAAATGTGCGACATATTACCCCATCCATTCGATATATCGGCCTGTTCGTTCTCGCCTCGTTTCTGTTTGCGGCGTGTGGCGGTGCACTTCCCAAACAAGAAGAGAGGGCCGGGGTCTTGCGGGTGGCCATGCAGCCCATTGTCCAAACCGATCCAGCGTTTATCTCATCAGACGCCGAAGTCCTGGTCGCAAATCATGTCTACGATTACCTTATCGACATCGATCCTGAAAGCAATATCCAACCTCGCCTGGCGACTTCCTGGACGATATCGGATGATGGCCTGACCTACATCTTTCAGCTTGCTGAAGGGGTTAGGTTTCATGATGGCAGTGCGCTGGATGCTGAAGACGTTACCTGGACGTTCAACCGTTTACGGGATCCCGCGCTTGAACTCCCTACCTCGAGCCTTTATAGCAATATCCAAACTATTGCAGCCACAGGTGAACTTGAAGTAACCTTCACACTGGTTGAATCCAATCCCTTTTTCTTGTTTGATCTGAGCGACAATCATGCCTTGATCCTCAAGGCCGGGACGGAAGATGCAGCAACCAATTTCAACGGAACCGGGCCGTTCAAGGTGAGTGAGTACATCCTGGAAGATCGGATTGTGATGGAAGCCAATCCGGATTATTTCTTGGAAGCTCAACCGAAGTTGGCTGGGCTCGAAATCATCTTCTTTAATGATGAAACTGCGTCTGTAAACGCGCTGCGGAGCGGCCAAATCGACCTGGTCATGCGCATGTCAACCTCGCTTTTCACTTCGTTGCAGGAGCAAGAAGGCATCATCACCCTGGATATTCCCACAAACGGATTTGATCTGGTGCGGTTGCGCTCGGATCGGGCGCCCGGGGATGATCCACGGGTGATCCAGGCCTTAAAATTAGCGACAGATCGTGAAGCGATCCTGCAGTTAGTGCAGCAAGGGTATGGTGCGGTGGGACGCGATAGCCCGATCGGTCCGTTGTATGCTTCCTATTACACCGAAGATACACCCGTGCCCGGGCGTGATATTGACGCGGCCAGGGCGCTCCTGGCTGATGCTGGCTATGCCGAGGGTCTGACCCTTGAGCTGCATACCCCGGATACCGGTGGACGACCCGATCTAGCTGCAGTGCTGAAGGAACAATGGTCGGAAGCCGGCGTTGAGGTCAATATCTTGGTCGAGCCAGAAAGTGTTTACTATGGGGAAGATGGATGGCTGGAAGTCAACCTGGGCATCACCGGCTGGGGTTCCAGGCCGGTGCCACAGTTCTATCTGGATGTGATGCTGGAGTGTGAGGCGGTCTGGAATGAATCGCATTTCTGTGACGAAGAGTTTGACGCGCTATCGGCTACAGCTGGAACCACGCAAAGCGAGGTCGAAAGAAGAGCGGCTTACGCAGCGATTCAACGCCTGCTGATTGAGCGTGGCCCGGTGATCATCCCGTATTTCTTCGCACAATTCGCGGCGATCAACGAAGACTTCGAAGGCTTTGCATTGAAAGCCTTCGCAGGTCGGACTGATTTTCGTAATATAAGCCTGGTCTCCCAATAAACCCTGGTGAACATTCAGGTCTCTGAAATAGTTGTTAATAGCGCCGTCCGATCTCCGGGACGGCGCTTGCTGGCTATCCTCAACGCCCTCTACCGCCGGCGGGCTTCAGCCCTGGGAACCAGCATTGTATTGCTATTTGCCATCCTGGCTTTGATCGGCCCCTGGGTTGTTCCCTATGAGGTCAATCAGCAGATTCCGGAAGATGCCCGTCAGGCTCCTTCGATTGCGCACCTCTTTGGCACGGATCACCTTGGACGGGATGTGTTCAGCCGCGTGATCCTGGGGGCGAGCCAGGTATTGCTCCTTGCAGGCAGCGGGACAATCTTTGCAGTGGTGATTGGGACCTCACTGGGTTTGCTTTCGGGCTATCGTGGTGGCTGGCTGGATGATGCCTTGATGCGACTCTTCGATAGCCTGCTTGCCATCCCGGCCTTACTGCTGGCGTTGCTCTTCCTGGGTATGGCAGGACCTTCCCGAGCGAGTGTCTTTATCGTGATCATCATCGTCTATACACCGATTGTGGCGCGTGTTGTGCGATCGGTTGTTCTGTCGGTCAAGACGAAAAGCTTCATCGACGCGGCCCGTTTGCAGGGAGAAACTACGCTGCACATCCTTTTCCGTGAAATCCTCCCATCTGCCTTGCCGACGTTGACGGTGGAGGCTTCCCTCAGGTTTTCATACGCCATTTTTCTGGTTTCATCGCTTGGCTTTCTCGGATTAGGCGTGCAACCACCCAATCCAGATTGGGGGTTAATGGTGAAGGAAGCCAGGGCTTTTGTCAGCCAGGCACCCTGGGCGATGTATTTTCCATCGGGTGCCATCGCATTGCTTGTGATTGGGGTCAATCTGACAGCGGATGGTTTGCGACGGGTGCTACAAGTCACCGATGAAGCACCTTAAGGGCAGTAGATGTGATGGAAACGTTGTTGCGCGTTGACAAGTTATCGGTGGCATACCGCACGCCTCAAGGGGTAATAAAAGCGCTGCGGGATGTATCGCTGGAGATTCAACCGGGGCAGGTCTTCGGTGTGGTTGGCGAGAGTGGTTCCGGGAAAACATCACTTGCTCTGGCGATCCTGCGTTATCTACCTGCCTCCGCTGAGATCCAAGCGGGCACGGTTCATTTTAACGGGCAGGACCTCTCACAATTGGATATCGAGAGAATGCGCAAGATTTGGGGCGCTCAATTGGGGTTTGTCCCACAGGACCCCGAATCCGCGCTCAATCCAACACTGAAAGTAGGGGAACAGGTGGCTGAAGTGCTCAGACGCCACCGGGGATTGTCAAAGCACGAAGCCAACAACCTGAGCTTAACCTGGTTGGAGCGGGTTCGCCTACCGGAGCCAGCCAAAGTGGCCAGCAGCTACCCGCACCAGTTGAGTGGTGGGATGCAACAGCGCGTGATGATCGCCAGTGCGTTATGTATCGAACCAGCGCTCTTGATCCTTGATGAGCCCACGACCAACCTCGATGCAACAACCCAAGCCGTCTTCCTTGATCTGATCAGTGAGCTGATTGCGGACCAAAAAACTGCGGCCATGTACATTACACATAATCTGGGCGTTGTGGCGAAAATCAGTGATGAGCTGGCCGTGCTATATGCTGGTGAGATTGTGGAGAGAGGCCCAACCAGGGAGAGCTTCCGCTTTCCTCATCATCCCTATACACGCGGCTTACTGGACAGCGTTCCCCGTCTTGGTAAGAGTAAAAACCAATTGCCCTTGCGTGCGATTCAGGGTCGCATCCCGCCGCTCGATAATCTACCTGTTGGATGCGTCTTTCGTGAGCGCTGCCCGCTGGCGATTGATATTTGTGTAGAGCCGACCCCGCTCTACGTCTCACAGGATCGGCGTGCGTCCCGCTGTCACCGTTGGCAGGAGATTGCGCAGGGGGTGGTCGACGCTGGACAGATCCCAACTAGCTCAGAAAGAATCTCTCGCGTGACAGGCGAGCAACAGGCTGTCCTCACTGTGGACAGCCTCTCTGTAGCGTATGCGCGGCGAAGGTCACTATTCCATCCGTTGATTGGAAGGGCCGGTGAATCGATCAAAGCCGTCAAGAGTCTGAGTTTTGAGATTCAACCTGGAGAGACGCTGGGATTGGTCGGTGAGAGCGGCAGTGGCAAGTCGACTGCTGCGCGGGCGATCCTTGGCCTGGAGGTTCCGCAGGCAGGGCGCATTGATATGCAGGGGCAACGCCTGGCTCCCCGGCTGCGAAACCGTTCACTCGACGACCGGGGTCTTGTTCAGATGGTGTTTCAGAATGCCAATGAGGCTTTCAATCCCTACCAGACAGTCGGAAAATCGCTTCGTCGTCCGCTGATCCGGCTGCTGAATATGCGCTCTGAAGAAGCCACGAAGCTGGTCGTCCAACTGCTTGAGTCTGTCCAGTTGCCAGCGAGCTATGCTCAACGTTTCCCGGGATCATTGAGTGGCGGGGAAAGACAGCGGGTAGCCATCGCACGAGCATTTGCCTCCTCCCCCGCATTACTGCTGGCGGATGAAGCCGTATCCGCTCTGGACGTATCCGTGCAGGCGGCGATATTAAATCTGCTCGGCGAGATGCAGGCTTCGAATGGGAGCGCAATTCTTTTTATCTCACATGATCTTGGGGCGGTGGGGTACATCGCGGACCATATTGCCGTGATCTATCTTGGTCAGTTGATGCAGCTTTCCTCCTCCGAAGATTTGTTTCAACCTCCTTACCACCCATACACGGAAGCGCTACTATCAGCGATCCCCCTGCTTGATCCGGAGGCGCGACAAGAACGTATTCGCCTGGAGGGCGACCTTCCAGATCCGACTGAGATCACCGCAGGTTGCCCGTTTGAATCTCGCTGTCCGCGACGCATTGGAGATATCTGCCGGGATGTAACCCCCCCCTGGCAAATCGGGCGGGGAAAGCAGCGTATCTTCTGTCATATTCCAATTGAGGAGCTTGAAGAACAACAGTCTCAGGTATTCCAATTTCGTGATGCGACCGGGGGCGCTGAATGATGGGTTTTCTCTCAAAGAGATTGGGTTACCTTGTACTCACCCTTCTCGTTACTTCGCTGATCATATTCAGCGTAACCCAGCTACTGCCAGGGGACGTGGCGCGTGTGATCTTGGGCCGGGAAGCGGGAGAGGAAGCGCTAACTGCTTTCCGAGATGAACTTGGTTTAAATGATCCACCGCTCGCCCAATACGCACGCTGGTTTGGGAATTTCATCTCTGGTGATTGGGGTACCTCTTTCAGCACTCGCCAGCCAGTTATTGATATCGTGGCACAACGACTGCGGAATTCACTCATGCTTGCCGGTGTCATCCTGTTCCTGTCGGTACCAGCTGCCATTCTTCTCGGTGTGCTGGCCGGATTCAAGAAGGACACCTGGGTGGACCACACCATCAGCCTGGGCGCATTAGCAGTAGTCGGTTTACCTGAATTCGTGACTGGTCTGGTATTGATCGAACTGCTGGCATTTAAGCTGGGATTCTTCCCGGCGAACTCATCCATTCGAGTAACAGCGGGGTTCTGGGAGTCTATCCCTATGCTGATACTGCCTGCGATTACGGCGACGTTGGTCTTGCTTGCCTATATCGCCCGACTGACCCGGGCGGGAGTCATCGAAGAGTTGGGGTTGCCGTACGTGCGGACAGCAGTTCTGAAAGGATTGAGTCGTTTTGAGATCACTTTTAAGCACATCCTGCGCAATGCGCTGATGCCCGTTGTGACGGTTATCGCAATCAGCTTCGGATGGATGCTAAGCGGATTGATTGTGATTGAGAATGTCTTCAATTATCCAGGCCTGGGACGATTGCTTGTTTTTGCAATTGATCGGCGGGATCTTCCTATGCTGCAAGCCATTGGCATGATCACCGTCCTTGGCTACACCTTGGCCAATGTGGTAGCAGATATGCTATATGCTGCTTTAAACCCACGCATCCGATTGGAATGAGCACGGGCGCAGCGATGGTTGATTTTATCTGCATAAGCTAACGCTGAGCGTCTGCTTTAGAAATGTGCGATTGAGTGGTTGTCCTCAAGTAGTGAGGGGAATTACCTGCTGACCTACGGTCAAAAGAACACGCTCTTGTATCCATCCGACCCACAATCAGGCGATCCTTAGGCCTTCATCCGCAGGCGTTGATGTTCGACTTTCATGCAGGCATCCATCACGACCTCCAGGCCTGCATTACGGGCTTTTTCAGCCGCTTCCTCATGGAGGATGCCGAGCTGCATCCAGATTCCCTTTGCGCCAATCTCGATGGCTTCATCAACGATCGCCGGCACATCTTCCGCTCGCCGGAAGATCTCGACCACATCGACAGGATCATCGATGCTCTTGAGATCGGGATAGGCGGTCTCTCCCAGCGCTTGTTCGATATATGGATTTACCGGATGGATGCGGTAGCCAGCCCGCTGTAGGTATGCGGGGACATAATATCCCGGTCTTTCCTGTTTGCTAGAAAATCCCACAACGGCGATGCTCTTGCTCTCGTTGAGTAACTTCCGGATGCTTTGCTCTTGATCCATTTGCGTTAAGCTCCTTCGCAGTGAACAACATTAACCTTCAAAAACAATGAAGCCCCATTGTAAACCGTTCTGCGGTGCTTTTTGAGCTTCCCATTGTAATATGTGTCTCCATAGCAGGGCATGTCTTTACTACTAAATCGGCATGGGCTCCCTCTGGCTGGCAGCCGGGAGATGTATGCAGAGCGTAGGATGGCGCATACCAACCTGCAACTAATGTAGGGATATCGTCATGGATCCTGGTCTCCTTACAACAACCCGAGCAGCGAATCTACGCTCCATACCGAGCCAGCGGCGAGAACGAAGATGATGACTTCAGCCAGTAGCATATTGATATTCTGGCCTTGCTCACATTGGTACGCAGGGTTGACGGATTTATCCTTGGGTCGCACACCAGCCAGGGCCAGGTAGTTAAGATTCATGAATATGGCTACAAGAGCGGCTATGGGTGTGAGCAAACCCAGGGTTAGGCCTATCCCAGTGGCAAGCTCGCCAGCGAGCACCAGGTAGGGAAACCATGAACGATTTTTGCCTACCAGCGATGTGATCAGGCCGCCAAAGGCAGGTACAGGGTGGTTCTCTGCCAGGGAAAGTGTCCAATCCGCCATCTGTCCCTGGGCAAATTCTCGCAGCGGTTTATGCAAGAAGCTTTTTAACCACCACAAACCAACACCAATGCGTAGGACTGCAAGCCATTGCTGTACAGTTAGAATGCCAAAAATATCTACCATTCGATCCTCCAGGAGTAAGATAACGATTCCGTGATTTATACTCGTTGTGTTTTTGGAACTGAGAAGGTTTTAGGAATGAAATCTCTAAACTTGGACCCACGAGATAGACGTTGTTATCGCATGTGTCCTTACGAAATTCATTCCGTTGATTTGAAAGCATCCAGGTGATGCACCAGATGCTGAAGTAAGCAGCAAAGAGCGGATCAAGGCGATCGTGTATACTCTATTGCGGGTGGCATAACCATCCCGGAGCACGAGGAACGATCAGAAGGAAACCGTATCAGTGGAACGTACGAACGAAGAATGGGCGGAAAGTCTATCCTCCGTCGGCCCCGAGCAAGAGCAGGCGTTAGCGGATCTTGCTGCAATCATCCGTCGAGGTTTGCCATACTCACTTTCCAAATATCTCTCACCTCAAGATCCAAATTTTGATGCCCTTGCCGAAGAAGTTGTGCAGGATACATTGCTGAGAGTGCTCGATAACCTGGATAGTTTCGAAGGCAGGAGCAAATTCTCCACATGGGTGCATAAGATCGCAGTCCGCATTGCCCTAACCGAGCTCCGGCGGAAGCGCTGGCAAGATGTCTCTCTAGATGAGATTACCGAAAATGTTGAATCACCGGCGCGTCTCAGCATGATGGCGGATAGTGCTTTAGGCCCGGAAGGGGCGGCTGAACAAGCGGATATGATCGACCGTATCCAACATATCATTGCCGAAGAACTTACTGATAAGCAGCGTACGGCCTTGTTAGCCATTGGCGTCCAATCCATGCCCATGCCTATCGTAGCTGATCGCATGGGGATGAATCGTAACGCTCTGTATAAGCTCTTACATGACGCCCGATTAAAGTTGAAGAAACGTCTACTTGAAGAAGGCCTACCGCCAGAGGAAATCCTCTCTGTATTTGGAGACACGTAAGAATATCGGGTATCAGGACATCAAGAATTTGATGGCCACATCAATCGCGAGAAGAACATGATGCTGAAACAATTACTAAAGATGGTATCGAAAACAAAAGACAATGAGATTGACTGCGATGAAGTCTATAACGTCATCGATGTCTATTCTGAGGCTGTCGCCCGTGGAGAAGACCCCAGCGAGATACTGCCGCTAGTAAAGCATCACCTTGAGATGTGCGTTTCTTGCCTTGAGGAATACGAAGCCTTGATGCGGATTTTGGAATCAGCCCTGGAAGTGTAGTAGAAAGAAATCGGTGCGTGTCCATGCCTGGTTAGCACCAGGCTTTTTCTTTTCCAACCCCCTACATACGTTAGTTCAATTCTCCCCGTTCTCTCCGGGTAAGACTTCGGGGTGTGAAGCCACCTATGTGCTGAAAGAGATACTTCTCTCCACCTCTCTGAGCCCTGGTCTTGTGCCGGGGCTCAGCTGATTTGCCCCGATGTTGAGCGTGATCTGCATCGTTTCGATGTAACCTCTAGGTAGGATCTGCATCTAATGTAACGTAAGAATAATTGTGATCAGATCGTCTGGAAGAGCGAGACAAAAACTACCCTCAGATGGGGATAAGCGTTGAGAGTTATTGATCCATATTTTCAGGAGAGAATCAATGTTAAACACACCAATTCATGTTTCCGATGCAGAGTTCGAAGAGAAGGTGCTCAAATCTGATGTGCCAGTACTGGTAGATTTCTGGGCTCCCTGGTGTGGACCGTGTAAAATGGTCGCGCCCATGCTGGATAAGTTAGCCGAAGAATTTGCCGGAAAACTTATCGTAGCTAAGGTCAATACAGATGAAGACGCCCAGTGGGCAATGCAGTATGGCGTTCAAGGGATTCCTACGATGCTGGTCGTCCACAATGGCGAGGTCATTCGTGAACAAGTTGGCGCAGTTCCCGAGCCATACCTGCGAGCATTGGTCGATGAGGTGCTTATGATCGCTGAGGCGACGGTAGCCCACTAATACCCATTTTTTTTAGAACCGTTGACAATCCAACCCCCTTCTGAATAAGAAGGGGGTTTCTTCATGCATATCCGAAGTTCCTGGGGAAAACGCTGTGGAAGGGCGAGGTATATGGTAGGCAAC
>JBFFMI010000003.1:0-43516 GCA_041554155.1 Anaerolineales bacterium | reverse complement strand
TTGTCCTGGGCGGCCAGGGAAGGAATACAAAAATGTGAATCCCTGGGAGATCAACCTTCCGTCTTCACCATAAAGGCGTAGCTGCACACGATTGTTCTGGCTTGGACCGCCGAAACCTTCAATCAGGATCGGGCTGCGCAGCAGTGAACCGGCCCCAGGTTTGAGCAGGGCCAGTTCATCCAGTGGCACACCTACCGAAGCAGGTATCGCGGTGGGCGTGGGCAACGGGACCGGCGGCTCAATCACGATGGCGGGTGTTTCGATTGTGAAGGGAGCAGCCGCTGCGGGGGTAAGTGAGGCCATCACAGCGGGTGTGAGAGCCGCCTGGGATGATGCCGTGCTCTCGGCAACAGGCAGTGGGGGGGAGATGGGAGAGCAACTGGAGAACAAGAATGGCAGAACCCATGCACAGAGCAGCATCATCCACCAGATCTTGCGGAGCTTCCGAGTTTTTTTCATTGTTTGCATAACGTATGTGTTTCGGACCATGAATCGCTCACCCGAGGCTGGCCCAAACCTCGAGCTTGGCAGTCACCCGCCGCATAACTTCGTCAGTAAACTCTGTTGTTGTGGACTGTCCGCGCATATCTGGCGTGGCAATGCCCTGGTAGACGGCCTCAAAGGCGGCCTCATAGATGGCGCGGGAGGCTTTTTCGGCGGCCGGATCATCCATGTAGGAAAAAAGGGCGGCGCCAGCCAGGATCATCGCCATTGGGTTGGCGATATCCTTGCCTTCGAGTGCAGGGGCTGTCCCATGGGGCGCTTCTGCCATAACAGTGCAAACTTCTGTGGCGCTGGGATCGAATCCCAGCACGATCGATTCTGATCCAGCAATGGAACCGTACATTTGAAGCACAAGGTCGGAAAGGCTATCCCCATCACGATTTAAGGCGGGGATTACAAGCGCTTCGCCGGCGTTTTGAAGCAGGAGTGCGTACGTGGCGTCGATCAATTGAGGTTCATAGCGGACGCCTGGATGACGTTGGGATGCCGCATCGAGTTCTTCTTTAAACAAACCTTCATAAACCGGGCTGACCGTATATTTGGGTCCACCGAAGACCTTGGCGCCGATTTTTTGGGCGTGTTGAAAGGAGAATTCAGCGACAGCCCGACAGGTGTTGCGTGAGATTTTCTCGGTTCGGAAAGCGAAATCTTCGCCATCCGGGGTGGTTTCTCGCCACTCCTTTGCGCCGTAAGCGCCACCCACCGCCATGCGCACTACAGATATCGGGGCGTGGACACCCCCAACTGGGCGGACATTCGGTAGCCGCCTGCCGGTGCGCAATATCACTTTGCCGTCAATGGCTTCTCGCAAGAGGGCATTAGGGCTGCCAACATCATCTGGATCGGTGGGGGTTATGGTGGCGGCTTTAATCGCCAGGCCGCTGTGGCAAATCGCAGCAGCGGCCTCTTCAATAATAGCGTTTTGGGTAGATCGCCGTGATTCCAGGCTCAGATTGAATGTCTCAAAGCGGATGGGTGTTTGCGTGACTTCCGGATCGATTACCCGAAGGGCTTGCTCGAGCAGCTCCTGACCGGTTTGATCCCCTTCAAGCACGACAATAGTATGGACGTCGGACTCACTCATGATTAAGGCATTCGTCGATCTTTGCCCCAAGTTGATCCAGGCTGATCGGTTTTGGTAGCACGACCGCCCCTCCCGCTTTCTGCACCCGGTCGTTGAGATCGAATTCTTGCCCAGCAGAAACGACGATAACGGGGACGTGCTCAAGCCCCGCCGTTTTTCGGAGTCGGCGCAGGGTCTCCAAACCATCGATCCCTGGCATCATCATATCGAGCAGGACGATATCAGGTTCGTGTTCGGCTAAGAGTTCTAAAGCCTGCTCGCCGTTGTAGGCTGAGATCGGTTCATGACCGAGCAGCCGTAAAGAAGCGCTGATCAAGTCTACAGTAGTGGCCTGATCATCGACAATTAATACTCGCGCCATGCAACCACCTATGCTCCAGTCGCCACTGCGCGTAGGCTGATGGCGGCCAGAAAGAGACAGAGGAAACCGTAAGCCAGGGAAGCATACTTGTCGTCACGCCCCTTGGTTATGGCATAGTATGCCGGGAGGGATATTACCGCAACCACCCCGTATAGGATATGTACACCCATGCGTCCCGGGCGTTCTCCGATGAGCCAGAGGTAGGAACCCAGGATTCCCTGTCCCAGGATGAGCAGTTCACCAACCGCCAGGATGCCCCAGTAATTGCCGCTGATGCTCTGGTTGCGAAACCTGGTCACAATACCCCACACCCCGGCGATGACCATAAATAACAGCACAGAGTTCGCTAAATTTCCATGCAACACGGATAGGTTCATGAGTCTTCCTCCTTACGCATTGAAGATCATGGTCTTAGGTGAGCGAGTAGATCTCACCGAATTTAGATTCTAGATACTGCAAGTAGGGTTCAACATCGACCCCTGAACCGGTCACCCGTTCCAACAACTCGAGGGGTTCGTATTTTGAACCATGCTTATGAAGATTGTCTTTCAGCCATGTGAGCAGGTCAGCAAACTTCGCCTGTTCGATTTGTGTCTGAAGATCAGGGATATCCTCATGGATCTTATCCCATAGCTGCGCTGCGATCACGTTTCCAAGTGTATATGTTGGGAAGTAGCCATACAAACCAAAGGACCAGTGAACATCCTGCAGGACACCCTTTGCATCGTCGGGGGGGCGTACGCCCAGGAAATCTTCAAATTTGTCATTCCAGGCTTCAGGGAGATCGTTTACGGACAATTCGCCGTTGAGCAGGGCGATCTCGAGCTCAAAGCGCACCATCACATGAAGGTTATACGTCGCTTCATCTGCATCGACGCGGATAAAGGTTCGATCGACTTTGTTAATCGCTGCATAGAATTGATCAAGTGCAACCCCGCCTAATTGATCGGCGAAGATTTCCTGGAGTCGCGGGTAGAAGGCCTTCCAGAAGGGTTTGCTTCGACCGACCAGATTCTCCCACATGCGCGATTGTGATTCGTGCATTCCGAGTGATGTGCCAGTGGCCAGGAGCGTCCTTTCCAGTGCAGGATCAACCCCCAACTCGTAGAGCGCATGCCCGGTTTCGTGCATGGTGCCAAATAGAGCCGGATTCAGAAACTGGGGATCGAAGCGTGTTGTGATTCTGACATCATTGGTGCCAAATTCTGTCGTGAAGGGATGCACAGATTTATCCTGTCGTCCACGGTTAAAGTCGTAGCCAAAGGCAGTGATCACTTCTACCCCGAAATCCCATTGTTTCTGTTCATCGAAATCCATCCGAACCGGGGTATCATCGATCTCAACCCCGCTGTCCATGATGGCCTGAATTAAGGGCACCTGGCGCTCGCGCAAGCGTTTAAATACCGGTTGGATGTCTGAGGTTTTCATCCCCGGTTCGTAGTCATCAAGCAGCGGGTCATAGATGTTGTCATAGGGCGTAAAAAATTCTGCATACTCACGTTTGAGTTGCAATAATTTCTCAAGATGCGGGGCAAAGAGGGCATAATTGGAATCGGCGCGTGCCTTCTCCCAGTCTTGTTGAGAAAGAGCAGCAGCGCGCGATTCTTCCTCAACCCATGCAGCAGGCACCTTTATGCGTTTTTTTAGCTCGCGTTCAGTCACCTTTACCAATCTGGCGTCATTTGAATCTGGATCCAGATTGGCCACTTCGCTCTTAGCCCTCTCGAGCGCTGCCTGAAGGTCGTCGCTGACGAAGTGCTCATGCGCCAGCCGGCTCAACGTGGCTAATTGCATCGCCCGTGATCCTGCTCCACCAGGGGGCATGTACGTTTGTTGATCCCATCCTAAAACAGCCGCAGCATGCCGTATATCCGATACGACCCCGAGTAACTCTCGTAATTGATCGATGTGTTCTCCCATGTATGTCTCCCGCTGTATGCAACTACCCGGGCCTGATCTGCCCCTGCTTCGACGCAAGGTGAAGCCGCATGAAAGGGTGATAGGGGATAGCGCAAGATAAGTGAGCCTTAACGGCAAAGTTTATCGTCAGTTATCCAAATCTGATTTGTTAATTTGATTATTGTACCCCGAGGCCAATGGTTTCTTCACCGGGGGAGCTTACAAATGCCTAAGAATTAGTATATTTTGACTCGATTTGCTGCAACTGCATCAGGCAAGTGTCATCCGTCGAGTTGGGTTGATAACTCGTTTCAAACCAGCTGGTGAGGATCTCACCTGCCACGACCTCTGACGTGCGGCGCAACGATAAGCACAGCAAGTTTGCGTTATTCCACAAGCGAGCGCCACGCGCAGTTTCGGCGTCATCACATAACGCGGCACGGATGCCGGGCACTTTATTCGCAGCGATGCTTACCCCTGTGCCGGTCCAGCAGAACAGGATTCCTTCATCAGCGATCCCTTCAGCCACTGCCTCGGCCACCGATTGTGCCACCTGTGGCCAGAGCGCTTCCTCCCCGGCGAGTGGTCCAAATAAGGTTAGCGAATGCCCGCCGCTTTCCAGTTCACGGATCAACTCGGTCGTCATATGGGTCTTTTCATCCGAACCAATTGCCAGACGCATGAATCACCCTCCATTTCTAGCAATGCGCTTATACCAACATGGTTTTCTATGGATTGATTCTACCGGAAAGCCGGTCGCTCAATAGCGCTGAACGGTGATTTAGGCCCTCCAGCTGTTTATGGGATAATAAGCCTGTTCTATAGGAGGATCTGCGCGTGAAATTTCAAACCATTTGTGTGCTTGGTTTGGGTTATATCGGATTGCCAACCGCCAGCACATTTGCAACTCATGGGATGAAGGTGATTGGCGTAGATGTGGATCAGCGTGTGGTTGATGTGCTGCGCAATGGTGAAATCCATATCCATGAGCCCGGTCTGAGGACCCTGGTTGAAGCGGCCTTTCGATCGGATAATCTAAAGATCAGCGACACTCCGGAAGATGCCGATGCGTTTGTCATCGCAGTGCCCACACCCATACTGGATGATAAGCGTGCCAATATGCGTTATGTCGAGGCCGCGGCCGAATCGATTACGCCCAATTTGAAGAAAGGCAATCTGGTCGTGTTGGAATCGACTTCTCCCCCACGCACCACATTGGATCGCCTGGTTCCTATCCTGGAGCGCAGCGGATTGCGTGCGGGCGAGGATTTCTTTCTGGCCTACACTGCCGAGCGCGTGTTGCCTGGCAAAATCCTTCAGGAACTCATCGAAAATGCACGAGTGATCGGGGGTATCAATAAAGCCTCTGCAGAAGCTGCGCGGGATCTCTACAGCACCTTCGTGCGCGGGGAAATCCATCTTACGGATGCGACAACAGCCGAAATGGTCAAATTGATGGAAAATACCTACCGCGATATCAATATCGCCATTGCCAATGAGTTTGCCAGGTTAGGGGAAGAGCTGGGGGTCGATATCTGGCAAGCGATCACACTGGCCAATCTGCACCCGCGAGTCAACATCCTGCGACCGGGCCCGGGCGTAGGAGGACACTGCATCAGTGTCGACCCCTGGTTCCTGGTCGAAGCGGCTCCGGAGACGAGTCAACTCATTCGCCAGGCACGCTCTGTGAATGATTCACAACCAGACCGCGTTGTGGCGTTGGTGCATAAGGCGCTGAGTGGAAAAAAGGGCACAAGGATTGCTGCTCTGGGATTGGCATATAAGCCCAATGTGGATGACCTGCGTGAGAGCCCGGCGGTTGCAGTTGTGACCCAATTAATTGCAGCTGGTGTGAACGTAAACACGTATGAGCCGTTCGCCCCAAAGGCAGAGCTGGAGGGGGCCACTCGCTGTGCTTCGCTGGAAGCGGCGCTGGAAGGCGCGGATGCCATCTTAATGCTGGTCGACCATGATCAATTCCGTGAGTTAGAACCCGCAACCATAGCAGCGATGATGCCCGGTCGGACAGCAATTGATACGCGCGGGGTCTGGTCGGCTGAAGCCTGGAGGGCAGCGGGGTTCACATTGCATGCATTAGGGGTCGGAGCAGCGTAGTGGAGCTAAAATGCGTGTCCTAACCGTCATAGGAACCCGACCGGAGGCAGTGAAAATGGCGCCGGTTATCCAGCAGCTCCGGTCGACAGCGGGGATCGAGTCTCGCCTTTGTGTGACCGCACAGCACCGCGAGATGCTCGACCAGGTTCTTGCGATATTTGATATCCAACCAGACATCGACCTGGATTTAATGACGGCTGATCAGTCATTGGCCGATCTCAGTGCGGCGATTTTCACCGGTCTTGACCCTGTGATTGCGGCGGAAAAACCTGATTGGCTGCTTATCCAGGGCGACACAACGTCGGTGATGGTGGCCTCAATCCTGGCGTATTATCACCAAGTTCGCATTGGCCATGTCGAGGCCGGGCTGCGAACCGGGGATAAGTGGCAGCCATTTCCGGAAGAGATCAATCGGAAAATTGCAGGGGTTCTCGCCGATTTGCATTTTGCCCCAACGGAGCAAGCCAGGGACAACCTGATGGCAGAGGGCGTACCGGAGGCGCGCATTGTGGTGAGCGGCAATCCGGTGATCGATGCCTTACTACAAATCGCAGAACGACCCTTTCAACCGGTTGAGCCCGCTTTGCGCGATATCCCCCAGGACAAGAAAGTGATCCTCGTAACGGCGCATCGTCGCGAGAACTTCGGTGAGCCTTTCGAACGTATCTTCTCAGCCATACGAGATCTGGCCCAGGAACACCAGGATCAGGTGCACGTTGTCTATCCGGTTCATCTGAACCCTAAAGTGCAGGAACCGGCGCACAGGATTCTCTCCAACCTCGCTAACGTCAGCCTTGTAGAGCCGCTGGATTACCTGCCCATGGCCTATTGGATGAAGCGTGCAAGCATCATCCTCACCGATTCGGGGGGAATACAGGAGGAGGCACCAGCTCTGGGGACTCCCGTTCTGGTGTTGCGAGAGAGGACCGAACGCCCCGAGGCCCTGCTTGCGGGGACGGCCAAACTCGTGGGGAGTGACCCGGCGCGGATCTTAGAAGAAGTACGCACCTTATTGACGGATACGGATGCATACGCTGCCATGGCACAAGCTACCAATCCTTTTGGAGACGGCCACGCTGCGGAATATATTGTGCAGGCGTTAATCAAGCAGGCTGGTTCAGGACAGTCATGAGCAGGAAAGATCGCTACACTCGCCTTTTGTATAGCCGCCGGCTTCCACTTGTGGGCTCCCTGGCCTACTATCTTTTAAAGTTGCTGGGGGCCGAGGTGCCACGCAATGTCCCCATTGGAGAGGGTGTGACGCTAGAGCATGGCGGTTTTGGGATTGTTATCCACCCCAACAGCAAAATCGGGAACCGGGTCAAAATTTATCCAGGCGTCACGCTGGGTAGGGCGGATATTTACCAACCTATCGAGGACTCGAAATTTGAAGGGATCATCATAGAAGATGATGTCATCCTCGCACCAGGAGCAAAGGTGCTGGGGAAAGAGGGCTTCCTCCGCGTGGGTAGGGGAAGTGTGGTGGGCGCGAACGCTGTGCTTTTAGACTCCACGGGCGAATACCAAATCTGGGCGGGTGTTCCAGCCAAATTCGTGGGCCAGCGCGATCAATAAAGGCTCAAAGCCTGGCATTCAACAATCGATGAAAAACATAGTAGCGTGAAAGGTTTGATGCCGTAGATGCGATCAGTCCGACTGGGTATGCTGCCAAAGACACATGGCGTCGGTGGCATGGTGAGCTTTCAGGCCAAGCTTGAGGCCGAGCTGGACCGACGGGGAATCCAGGTGAGCTATGATCTGGCTCAACAGCTTGACGCGCTACTGATCGTCGGAGGTACCCGTCATTTAGCGCAGATACGCGACGCTCGCCGTAGAAGAATCCCGGTCTTTCAGCGATTGGATGGCATCAACTGGATTCACCGCGTGCGCAGGACTGGTCTACGCCATGCGATGCGGGCGGAGATGGCCAATTGGTTGTTGTCGCGCATCCGGAACAGGTTGGCAGACGGGGTCATCTATCAGAGTCAATTTGTAGTGGAGTGGTGGGAGCGCACTTATGGTCCCGCTCCTGTGCTACATAGCGTTGTGCACAATGGGGTGGACCTTACAGCCTATACCCCTGAAGGCGATCATGCCCGCCCCAATGACCATATCCGCATATTGATGGTAGAGGGCTCGTTGGCCGGTGGATACGAGTTGGGACTGGATCATGGCATTCGCTTCAGCGAATGTCTGGCAGATCGACTCAAGCTGCCAATTGAATTAATGATTGTTGGCCAAGTGGATGAGCAAACACGCTTGAACGCAGAGCGGCAATCCCGGATTGCGTTACGTTGGCAAGGACTTGTTGCCCGTGATGAAGTGCCCGCGCTGGATCGTTCGGCACACCTTTTCTTTGCCGCTGACATTCATCCGGCTTGCCCCAATGCAGTGATTGAAGCCCTGGCATGCGGTCTCCCGGTGGTTGGGTTTGATACTGGTTCATTGGTAGAGTTGGTGGTCGGGGGCAGCGGTGAGATCGTCCCCTATGGAGGAGATCCCTGGAAACTTGAACAACCGGATTTTGAAGCCCTGGCCGACGCAGCGATGGGTATTGTGAAGGATCAGGTTGGCTATCGTAAAAGGGCCAGAAAACACGCGGAAACCCACCTGGGTTTGCCCAAAATGGTGGACGGCTATCTTGCGGCCATGGGGCTCGGGGATCCAGATTAGGTCGGCTATTCCTTGGAAAAACACGGTGTAGAGCACTTTCGTGGTCGATTGGGTTTGCAGCAGCGAGTGCTGCCAACGTACCGCGCCCCATTTTTCGACCATCTGGCCGAGATCTGTTCAGAAGGTTTAAGCGTTTACGCCGGACATCCACGGTCAGGGGAGGGTATTCATCCTGCAGACAGGTTGGACATCGCCCGTTATCACCACGGCCGCAATCTTCACCTATTTAGAGCCCCGGTCTATCTCTGCTGGCAATACGACCTGCAGTCCTGGTTGCAGGGATGGAATCCGGATGCATTGATTATGGAGGCGAACCCGCGTTATCTGGCAAGCCGTGCAGCCATTACCTGGATGCAGGATCGGGGCAGACCAGTGTTGGGTTGGGGATTGGGTGCTCCGGAGAGCAGCGGCATCTTTACCAACGTGCGGATGAGGTATCGGAAGCGATTTGTCAATCAGTTCGATGTGTTGATCGCCTACAGCGAGCAAGGCGCGGAAGAATACATCTCCCTGGACTATCCAGCCAAGAGGATCGTTGTGGCCCACAATGCAGTGGCACCGCCTCCAACACATCTACCAGAGCGTACACCGTTGTCCGGGAGAGCAGCACGGGTCATCTTTGTCGGACGCCTGCAAGCACGCAAGCGAGTGGACTTGCTCTTGAGGGCCTGCTCACAATTGGATCCGCAACCCGAACTTATGATCATTGGTGATGGGCCAGAGCGAGCGACGCTGGAGAGGCTCGCGGATGATCAATTTCCTACAGCCGAATTTCCAGGATCATTATTTGAGGATCGATTGCAGCATGCGCTCGCCTCCGCAGATATTTTCGTCCTTCCAGGGACAGGTGGATTGGCTGTGCAGCAGGCGATGGCCGCAGGTTTACCAGTGATTGTCGCCACCGGTGATGGTACCCAGAACGATCTGGTCACCGATGAAAATGGGTGGTTGATCCCATCGGGTGATGTTGATGCGCTGGTCGAAGCGCTGAAAACAGCGTTATCCAACCCGGCACAATTGCTGCGGATGGGGGCGGCCTCCTATGATTTGGCCGTTGATCGATTTAACATCGATGCCATGCGAAAGAAGTTCCTTGAGGCTCTAATGCTAGCAAGCGAGGGAGTCTAGATGCGCATTGGCATCCTGGCAGATGGGCGCAGTCCGATCACGCGAGGCTGGCTCACAGCGTTGCTTGATCTGGAATACGAAGTGCACCTGCTTTCAACTTTTCCTACCCAGGTAGATCTACCGCTTGCCTCTCATCACCTGGCGCCCGTGGCTTTTAGCGGCATACGGGCCAGCAAGGCGGGATCTGAGAGCCCGGCGCTAGGCGGCGCAGCAGCGATCCAGCTCCGGGCTGCAGCAAGACGTTGGTTGGGTATGGCGACTTTCCCCAGGTCGATCCGGCGACTCCGATCCCTTTTACAACATCTCGATATCGATGTGCTCCACGCCCTGCGCATACCGTATGAAGGCATGCTCGCGGCAGAGGCCAAGCCTGGTATGCCGCTGGCCATCTCGGTATGGGGCAACGACTTTACCCTTCATGCTCGCAGTGCGCCCTGGATGGGTTGGTTGACCCGCCGTGCTATCCGTAGGGTGGATGGCTTGCACGCGGATTGCCACCGTGATGTGCGCATTGCAAAGGAATGGGGCTTGGCCCCGGATTTGCCGACACTTGTGGCACCCGGTAGCGGTGGTTTGGATCGGAACCTGTTTTGGGCGGGTGAGCCCACATTGCACGGTTTGAGTCCTGAGATCCAGAGCGCGTTGCAAGCGCTCTCGTCCGATACCCCGGTCGTGATCAATCCGCGCGGCTTTCGGGCTTACGTGCGGAACGATACCTTTTTCCAGGCGATCCCGCATATCCTGCGTGAAATACCGGCGACTGTATTCCTCGCCCCAGCGATGATGGGTGAAAGAACAGCTGAACAATGGGTGGCTCGCCTTGGGATAGAGGCGTCTGTGTATCTCCTGCCCCGTCTACAACCCGAAGACATGGCTATGCTGTACCGTCGTAGTCAGGTGATGGTCTCACCATCAGAACACGATGGCACCCCCAACACATTTTTAGAAGCGATAGCCTGTGGGTGCTTCCCTGTTGTGGGTGGCCTTGAATCGCTTCGAGAATGGGTGCAGGATGGTGTGAACGGATTCCTCATCGATCCCGGTAGCCCTGAAGCGCTAGCCAATGCGGTTGTCAAATCTTTGCGTGATCTGCAATTGCGCCAACAGGCAGATAGTTTGAACCAATCCCTCATTGACAATCGGGCCGAAAGAGGCCAGGTAGGTAAGGCGCTCGATGCGTTCTATCAAGCGCTCGCACGCAAGGGACCCCATCGCGCCCATCCTGAAGGTGGCAGCCCATGAGGGTTACCAGCTTTGAACGCATGACGGAGGCCACGATTCTGCATCATGTGGATCTTGAAGGTCGGCTGTATGCCACGAAAGGGCGGAAGATCCTGATCGGTGAGCCGGGTGGGAGATGGGCGAAAACAGCAGTGTTCCCGCCTGCTTTCCCCCGCGATCTCTTCGGTTTCAGCCGGCCCACGGCACGCGCCATGCGTGCCGATAAAGCCACTCTTTTCGTGAATGAAGCAAGTAGGGTGATGGCAATTCGAGCCGGGCAGGTCTATGCCCTCAAGGCTTCCGGTAGATTGAAATCGCTTTTCAGGATCCAAGGTGACAGCGTCTTGCATGGGGGTATTTGTGAGGATCAGGCTGGTTGGGCCTATTTCGGTGAATACTTCATGAATCCGGGCCGAGGCGAAGTTCAAATCTACCGCCTGGATCCGTCCCTGGAAAAATGGGAAATTGCGCACACGTTTGCGGCAGGGGAGGTGCGCCATATTCACGGTGTCTATCGTGACCCCTACGACCCTGAAGCGCTCTGGGTCACCAGCGGTGATGCCATGGGTGAGTGTTACCTTTACCGAACGCGCGATCGCTTTAACACCATTGAGCGCATTGGAGAAGGTACACAATTATGGCGTGCTGTACGTCTATTTTTCACCGCAGAAGCGGTCTGCTGGCTCACAGACAGCCAACTGGAGCAAAACCATAGCTGTCGCTGGGACCGGAAAACTATGCAGCTGACACTCGGTCAGACTCTGGATGCTCCAGCCTGGTATGGCAGCACCACGAAGGAGGGGCTGCACTTGGCGTTCACGACCGTGGAGCCTGGGCCGTCGGTACGGCGTGATTCGGCCGGAATCTTTGCCAGCAGGGATGGTTTCCATTGGGATGAGATCTATCATTTTGAAAAAGATTTCTGGCGACCGATGAAGCTATTTAAGTACGGGGTGGTGAGTTGCCCATCTGGCGTGATGTCTCAAGGCCGCTTCTACATCAGCGGCGAAGGGCTAAGAGGCCTGGATGGCATCAGTGCCAGCTTGCAGATCGAAAGCGACTTGGCATGATCCGACGTTTAATGGGATGGGTGCTTTCGATAGCACAGCAACTTTTGGACGACACGGTCCCTGAAAGGAAACTGCATAGTTTTCTAAGGGTGCGGTTGCAGGCACTCGCCGGAGCGGTTGCAGATGGAAGCATACCCTCAGGCAACCCCTACCTATCTCAACTACATCGGGTGCTCGTTCGATTAGACCGATCTGGCTTTCAAGGGTTGCCTGCCATCGACGTATCAGCGCCGCGCACCCCCATTGAGCCGACCGGGTGGCGGGCCGACACGGATGAGCCGATTGTCCGAAGCGGAAAAATCGATGTGGGCGGGATTGAAGCTTTGCGCATGGCGGTGGATCGGGAGGAACCTCTCAAGGCGACACAACGAGCGAGCCTGGAAGCCCTGCTGCGTCACGTTGAAGTTTGGAAACAGGGAGCGCTTCGCTTTGTTGATCCACAGACAGAAAAGGAGCGCTGGCAGGCAGTGGCATCGATGAGCCTTCTGTTCAACCGCTATGCACAGCGAGTTGGTGATTTCCGGTATTTAAACGCAGCACTGAAACTTAATGATTGGGCCTATGGTTATTTCATAAAAGGGCATAATCTTGAATCACAGCTGCGCTTTCTGCTTGCCTTGAGCGAGACAGAGGCAACCTTCTTGGAGTTAACGGCCTGATGCGCGTCGTGCTCTTAGCACCTACGAACCGCAGTTTATACTCACGCCTGGTTGCCCGGGGATTGGGTGAACTCGACGGGGTAGCGCTGGTGGGAGTCTATGTAAGGCGCCTTTGGTCACGCAAGCGTATTCGAGTTGATCTCCGTCGTGAAGGACCGCGCTTGCTGCAGAAAGCCTTCAATAAACTGATCCTGCCCGAAAGCGAAGCTTTCAAATCGGAAACCCCGCTTGCCATTATGGCGGAAGAACAGCGCTTGGAAGAGCGCACCTTGATTGCGATCAGTCGCCGGATGGGAATCCCCTGCCGACAGGTGGGCGACTTTAACTCGCAGAGGTGCGAAGCCTCATTGAAGTCTCTTGCACCGGACCTGATTGTGTTCACGGGTGGGGGATTGATCCGCAAGCATATACTCGCAATTCCCACGATCGGGGTGTTAAATTGTCACTCCGGATTGCTGCCCCGCTACCGTGGCATGGATACCCTGGAGTGGAGCATCCTTGAAGCCCGGGAAGGGCTACCCGAGGTTGGCCTCACCTTGCATCTCATGGATGCCGGAGTGGATACCGGACCGATCTTAAAGCACCATTACTATCGGTTGAGCGCAGGCGAACAGCTGAGCGGAGTGCGTCAGCGCCTCGAGCCCGAAATGGTGCGCCTTATGGTCGATGGCGTGGGTTCTCTACAGCGCGGGACCCTCAAAGGGCTAGCCCAGAAAGATTCAGATGGACAGCAATACTACGTCATCCATCCCCGGCTGGCAGACAAGGCAGCCGCCAGGCTGGAGCGCACACCGTAGTGGGTTGTTGTCAAGCAAATTGATCTGTGGGGGGGCAGCCGCGATGCTATAATCGCCTCGCACCCCGCCTGTGGATGCGCACTGATTGACCACTAGTCATACGGTGAAGGAAACTATGAAGCAAGTTGTTCAAGATATTCGCAGTGGTAAAACACAGCTGATCGAAATTCCTGTACCAGTCGTGCAGCCCAAGATGGCGTTGGTTCGCACACACGCCTCGCTTGTTTCAGCCGGAACCGAACGGGCTCTGGTGGAATTCGCGGGGAAAAGCCTGATCGGCAAAGCTGCTTCTCGTCCAGATCTGGTGCGCCAGGTGATCGAGAAGGCGCGGCGTGAAGGCCTGCTGACCACCATCGATGCCGTTACAAATCGCCTCGATCAACCTCTGCCCCTGGGCTACTCTTCAGCGGGGACGATCGAGGGACTGGGCCCAGGGATGGAAGGTTTTCAGGTGGGGGATCGGGTTGCTTGTGCCGGTGGGGGTTATGCGGTTCATGCGGAATATGCCCTCGTCCCGCGTAATTTAATCGCCCGCATTCCAGAGAAGGTCAGTTTCAAGGCGGGGGCTTTTGCAACGGTAGGCGCAATCGCGTTGCATGGGTTCAGGTTGGGAGAAGCAGGCGTACGTGATCGAGTAGCGGTGATCGGTATGGGGCTGCTGGGCTTGCTAACGGCGAACATCGCCAGAGCGGCAGGTTGCGCGGTTCTGGGCATCGATGTCGATCCCCAGCGTGTTGAAGAAGCACGTCAACTTGGTTTTGACGCCGCTGTGCGCGAAGAAGCTGAGCAAGCGACGCCCGAATTCACAAATCACCTGGGCTTTGACCTGGTTCAAATATGTGCAGACACCCCTTCAGATGATACGGTTGAGCTTGCCGGCGCAATTGCACGAGATCGTGGCGTTGTCGTGGCGACAGGTGTCGTAGGGACTCATCTGCCCCGCAAGATGTACTATGAGAAAGAATTGCGCTTCCATATCTCTCGCTCCTATGGACCCGGAAGGTACGATCCAGGCTATGAGGAATCAGGGCAGGATTACCCCTACGGATACGTTCGCTGGACGGAAGGGCGAAATCTACAGGCCTTTCTTGAACTGCTCGAATCGGGATCGGTTGATGTAGAGCCTTTGATAACACAAGAGTTCGCCATCGAAGATGCGCTCCAGGCATACGATTTGATTGCAGGGAAGGGAAAGACACGTTACACAGGAATCCTGCTAACGTATCCTGAAACCCCGGAACCAGCCATTGAACACCAGATCAACTACCGCGATATAGGAGCGCCCCCCAGGGCTGGGGTAAAGCTTGGTGTGATTGGGGCGGGCAACTTTGCCAGCGCTGTCCTTTTACCGGCGATCAAGAAGGTCAAAGATGTTGGACTGGTAGCAATCGCTTCAGCCGCAGGGCGCAGTGCGGCTGACCTTGGCAAACGATTCAACTTCAAGCGGGTTGGCACGGATGCGGAACAGTTGATCCAGGATCCTGAGATCAACTCGGTAGCCATCCTAACGCGCCATCATCTGCATGCAGCTTACGTTGTGGCCGGACTAGCAGCGGGCAAGCATGTTTTTTGTGAAAAACCGCTGGCGCTCAATCATGAAGAATTGGATGAGATCCAGGAGGAGCTGGCATCCAGTGAAACCATCCTGACCGTTGGATTTAATCGACGCTTTTCACCGCATGCCGTACGCTTGAAATCGCATTTAAAAACGAGCGGCGCGCCTCTAGCAATGCACTACAGGGTAAATGCCGGTTCCTTGCCAGCAACACACTGGCTGTTTGACCCCGATCAAGGTGGTGGCCGGATCATTGGGGAAGCATGTCACTTTATCGATTTTCTGACTTTCATATGTGGTTCTCTGCCCACGAGAGTAAGTGCAAGCGGATTGCCAATGACGGGTGATTCGATGGAAGACAGCGTGAGCATCACCCTCGACTTTATGGATGGATCCATTGGTACTGTGAGTTATTTTTCTAATGGCGATCGGTCGCTTGCGAAAGAGTATCTGGAGGTATTTCAATCAGGACGTGTTGGAATCCTGAATGATTTCCGCCGGCTTACATGGATCGAGAATGGTCGACAGCAGCGTTTTTCAACCAGGTTGAGGCAGGATAAGGGCCATCGGGCTGAGTGGGAGGCGTTTGCTGAGGCGATTCTCGATACGCAGGAGCCGCCGATCCCCTATGATCAACTGTTCGCGGTGACACGAGCCAGCTTTGCGGCGGTTCAAGCTCTACGCACAGGCGAGCCGGTTTCGATAACCAGATAACCCCACTGATGATCCCGCGTGTCCTAAGCGCGATTCGAGAATTAGGTCTGCCCTCGCTCAGCCAATATGGCTGGTACAGCCTGGCGCTTCGCAGCGGGTACTTCCGCAGGCGCCTGCCGCTTCGGTCCTGGTCACAAGTTGCGCTCTCCGGGTTGCTGGGAAGCGGGGTTCCATCTGATCCTGAAGCGCTGCTGGCCTATCATGCAGCGAATCGGGAACCTTCCTGTTTTGATCTGAAACGCAATGTCCATCGCATTCGCAAGGGCAGTGAGCACGCGCTGGTGGCGCGGGGGAAGGCTATTGAATCCGGGGAATTTTGCCTATTCGGTAGCCACGAGGTTAAATTTGATATACCCCCGGATTGGCATGCATTTGCACCCCTGGCGGGTGTAGGCCGGGGGATAACCGTTCCGGGTACGATGCACTGGAGCCGTTACGATCTGAACGCTTTGCCCCACGATGTGAAATTGGTCTGGGAGCTCTCACGTTTTGCGTGGGTGTTTCCACTGGTGCAAGCCTACGCTGTGAGCGGAGATCGTCGTTATTTTGACACCTTCTGGGATCTGTACCAATCCTGGAAGGTCGCGAACCCGCCACAAATGGGTGTGCACTGGTATTCGGCCCAGGAAGTTGCTTTCCGGTTGATCGCCTTGCTCTTTGCCGCGCAAACCTTTTCAGCAGAATTTCAGTCGCAGCCAGAGAAGTGGATAGATCTACTCAAGGCAATCGCCGTCCATGCCCAGAGAATCCCGCCTTCTCTGTCCTATGCCCGTGCCCAAAATAACAACCACCTGCTTTTGGAGAGTGCAGGGCTTTTTCTGACCGGCCTGATGATGCCAGAACTGGGTGATGCGGAACGATGGAAGCGACATGGCAAACGGACATTCGAAGCAGGAGTCCTTCAGCAAACCTTCCCGGACGGGGGTTATGTGCAACATTCAACAAATTATCATCGTCTGGCATTGGAGATTGGATTGCTTGTTGCGCATGTCGCCGCAGACGCAGGGGACCCTTTGGCGCCGTCAACCCTAAACGCGCTGGGGCAAATGGCGACCTGCCTGGCCGTTTTTGTGGATGAAGAGCTTGGTGCCGTCCCGAACTTCGGGCCGAATGACGGTGCCCGACTGTTGCCGCTGAGCATTCGCCCCTTCGGCGATTACCGCCCCACGATCCAGGCTGCGTGGAAGCTCTTCTTCGGCGAGGGGTATTACCCAGAAGGCGAGTGGGATGATATGGCATTGTGGTTGGGCATCGCTGATGGCGCACCCAGAAGAACAAATGACGATGGCGGGAGAAGTCAGGCCATTGATCTGCCACAGGCAGGGCTCCATCTCACCCGCAAGAATGGATTGAAGGTATCGCTGCGCGCAGCGTCCTTCCAGAACAGGCCCGGTCACAGCGACCAGCTGCATCTGGATATTTGGTACGAAGGCATTAATCTCGCGCACGATCCAGGCACCTTCCTCTACAATGCACCAACCCCGTGGGACAATGCTTTCTCAGGGGCCTGGTGTCATAACACCGTGATGCTGGATGGGCGTGAACCCATGCTAAAGGGTGGTCGTTTTCTCTGGTTGGATTGGTCGCTGGCGAATGTGGTTCGCTATGAGCAGGATGATCTTCATGTACTCTTTGCCCGCCATCTCGCCAGGCGGTGGTCGGGGATGGTGCACCAGAGGAGTATCGCGATCCTGGGATGCGAACGGATTGTCGTCGTGGATGATATTCTGGGAAAAGACGAGCATCAGGTGGCGCTCAATTGGAACCTGCCCGACCTGGCCTGGGATGTCATCGATACCACGCTTGTGCTGAAACATGAGAAGTTCAATGCATCACTTAACTTCCCCGCTGAAGAGGTAAAGTGGGGCATATATCGGGCCGGTAAATCTGTTGCGGGAGAAGCCATCGTTAATCAGCAGGATGTTTACGGATGGCACGCACCTTCCTATGCCCTGAGAGAGCCGGGGTTACAGCTGGTTGTGCAATCCACGCGCACACTACCAGTCCGCATGATGAGCACCTGGGTTTTCGACGGCGATCAAAAGATTATGCCTGATATTCAATGGAGTCCTATCCAAGAAAACCGGGTCGCCTTCGGTGGCATTCAATGGGGTGCGGTAACGTGGTCGAATTAAGATGAAGATCCTGCTGATCCACCAGGCATTCGCAGCGCTGGATGAGCCGGGGGGTACCCGCCACCATGAGCTTGCGCGCCATCTTCAAGGCAGAGGACACCCCGTTACCATCATTACGGGCCAGGGCAGCTACCTGACCGGTGATCGGACGGCTCGCCATGTCGAAAGAGGCCCCCAGTTTGACGATGTGGGCGTTGAAATTTGGCGAATTCCTGGCTACCACGCCTGGCATCGCTCATTTTTCCATCGTCTTTTGAGTTTCTTTAGCTTTATGTTTCGATCTTTCATCGCTGGATTAAGAATAAAGGAACTAGATCTTGTGTGGGGTACCTCCCCTCCAATTTTTCAGGCTGTAAGCGCAGCGCTGCTGGCTCGATTGCGCCGGTTGCCCTTCGTCCTTGAAATTCGTGATCTATGGCCATACTTTGCGATTGAAAGCGGTGTGCTGCGAGCGCGGCTAATAATTGGAATGTCTACCTGGCTCGAGCGGCGATTATACAGGGCGGCTGACGTCGTCGTTGTGAACTCGCCGGGGTATGTTGAACATGTGCGAGCCCGTGGCGCGGGGCGTGTGGAAATTGTGCCCAACGGGGTTGACTGTGGTTTATTTGCCCAGGCCGGGGCGAAAGGGGATTTGAGAGAAAGGCTGGAAGTTGGCGATGGATTCCTGCTGCTGTATGCGGGTGCACATGGATTGTCCAACGATCTGACAACCCTGCTATCCGCTGCCGAGATCTTAAAAGCAAGCACAGATATCCATATTGTGCTGGTGGGTGACGGCAAAGAGAAAGCAGCGCTGCAAGCCATGGCAAGAAAGCGAAGGCTTGAAAGGGTTCACTTCCTTGATCCTGCAGCAAAGCAGGATATGCCCGGGCTCCTCGCCCAGGCAGATGCCGGCCTTGCAATTTTGATGGCGATTGATGCCTATAAGACGACCTATCCCAACAAGGTGTTTGATTATATGGCAGCGAGCTTGCCCGTCGTTTGTGCAATCGATGGGGTCATACGCAAGGTCGTGGAGCAGGGAGAGGCAGGGTTATTCGCCCAACCCGGGAACCCCCAGGCCCTCGCTGATGCCGTCCAGCAGCTCGCCTCAAACCGGGAGAATGCACGGAAGATGGGTGAGGCCGGGCGGCGCTGGGTGAACACGCACTATGATCGGGTCAGTCTGGCTGAAGATCTTGAAAAGATCATGGTGAGTCTGGTGCAGCAAGCGGGAGGCCCCGATGCCTAACCCCGGTCACCCTCCAGAATCAGCGCGTAAGGTAAAAACCGGTGTATTCCCCGCTGGAATCCCGCTGTCAAAGCGGCTTTTCGATCTCCTAATAACCCTGCCCGGGCTGGTTTTGGCAAGCCCGCTCCTGTTGATCATCGCTGTTTTGGTGCGCTGGAAGCTCGGGAGTCCGGTTCTTTTCAGCCAGGTGAGGCCGGGATACCATGGCCAGCTCTTCGCTGTTTACAAATTTCGCAGCATGATGGATGCCCGGGATGAAACCGGGGCCTACCTGCCCGATGCCCAGAGATTGGGCAGATTGGGGCGGTTTTTACGGTCTTTCAGCCTGGATGAGCTCCCGGAGTTGTTCAACGTGCTGCGCGGGGAGATGAGCCTGGTTGGACCACGCCCCTTGCTGGTGCAGTACCTAGAACGCTACTCTCCAGAGCAGGCTCGGCGCCACGAAGTCCTACCAGGGATAACAGGCTGGGCTCAAGTCAATGGGCGTAATGCGCTGACATGGGAGGACAAATTCAAGTTTGACGTCTGGTATGTCGACCACTGGTCATTCTGGCTTGATCTCAAGATCCTCCTGATGACGCTCTGGAAGGTATTGACTCGAGAAGGCATCAGCCAGCCCGGTCATGCAACAGCAGAAGAATTTATGGGGACCGAAGGAGAATCGACGCCATAGTTTGTCTATAAATTGCACAGATATCCAAAAGAGCAAATGCTTGCACAAACCTGTGAGAACGGGTAGCATGGTGCACAATAAGTGCCAAAAATTTACTAGGAGGATCGTGATGAAAGAAACCCTTGAATTTTATGATGTGAAGTCCAAGACCAAGTTCAAATCTGCTGATTGGCGGATTGAAAAGAAAGTATCCGACAAGGGTCGTGTGCAGTTCTTTGCCGTAACCAAGGCACCAGCTGGAACACACGAAGCTTGGCGCATTGTTGGTAAGGACTTCGGCGAAGCCAATATGTAATTGGACGTAAACCCAAAAATCGGGTTAAACGAGCCGCTCCCAATGTTGGGGGGCGGCTCGTATTCATTATGGAAGCAGTGGTATGATTGCCGACGGTAAAGCCGCGAGTTTCCCGCGCTGAGCGCCTTATGCATCCATGAAGTCCACTCCTGCTGATTCCTACCGTGCCATGCTACGAATTCGCCGTTTTGAGGAGAAAGTCCTCGAACTCTTCCCGCGCGGGCTATTTTATGGGACCACGCATACCTATATCGGGCAGGAAGCGAACGCCGTAGGGGTGCTTAACTGGTTGGACAAAAGCGACATCGTCGTGAGCAACCACCGCTGTCATGGTCACTTTCTTGCCTATGGCGGCTCAATGCATGCTCTGGCGGCTGAGCTGATGGGCCGTTCCACGGGCGTTTGTGGGGGAAGAGGTGGAAGCCAGCATATCCAGTGGCGCAACTTTTATGCGAATGGAATACTGGGAGGCACCATCCCACTTGCAACAGGGATGGCGTTTGCGCTGAGGGAGAGGGAGCCCGGGGCAGTCGTATTTGCCTTCATGGGTGATGGCACGCTTGGAGAAGGGGTCGTTTATGAGAGCCTGAATATGGCCTCTCTCTGGAACTTGCCAGTACTGTTTATCTGTGAAAACAACCGCTATGCACAAAGCACGCCGATCGCCTTGAACCTGGCCGGAGATATCGCCGCACGGTTTGGGGCTTTTGGGATCACTGCCAAACACATCGACAGCACCGAGGTGCAACAGATCGGGGAAGAAACGGAGCGCTTGGTCTCTCACGTTCGCAAGGGAAAGGGTCCACAAGCCCTGATCATTGATACCTACCGCTTTGCACCCCACTCCAAAGGGGATGATGTGCGTGACCCAGATGAAATCGCACATTTCCAACAACGCGATCCGTTGATCATGATCCGCTCAGCGGTAAAGACGGGTGAGATCGATGATGTAGAAACCGAGGTAACAGCCGAGGTGGACGCGGCTTTTGAACAGGCTCAAAGCGATCCGATGGCGACCCCAAGCGACATCACGCCAGCCCTGGGTGCCAGCGCATGACGACATTCCTGGATCGGATCAATGCTGGTTTACGCCACTGCCTGGAGAAATCCGCTGACGTATATCTGTTAGGAGAAGATATTCTCGATCCCTATGGGGGTGCCTTTAAAGTGGCCAGGGGATTGTCCACCGATTATCCAGAGAGGGTAATAACCACCCCGGTATCCGAAGCTGGAATTGTAGGCTTGGGAGTCGGGATGGCGCTACGGGGTTTGCGCCCTATTGTGGAGATTATGTTCGGGGATTTCCTCACCCTGGCTGCCGATCAACTCATCAACCACGCTGCAAAATTTCGATGGATGAGCAATGATCAGGTTCGAGTGCCGCTGGTCGTGAGGACTCCAATGGGGGGATACCGGGGATACGGACCGACACACAGCCAAACGCTGGAGAAGCACTTCTTGGGCGCAGCCGGTTTGCGTGTCCTGGCACTCAATACCTATGTTGCACCTGAGCAGGTGCTCATCCAGGCTATCCTTGAAGACGATGATCCTGTGTTGCTGGTTGAGCATAAGCTGCTGTATCCGCTTTCTACCTTCTCTCCCGGGCGCGAGTTTGAGATGCACAAAGTAAGCGGGGCTTATCCATGGTCGATAGTGGGAATTGCTGGTGCGCCACGTGCTGATCTCACGCTAGCAGCTTATGGCTATATGGCGGAAATTGGACGTGAGGTGATGCATAAATTGGCTTATGAAAAAGAGATCTTCGTCGAATTGGTGGTTCCGACTCAATTAAGCCCCTTCGATCTCGAACCATTCTATGAGAGCGTGCGCAAGACAGGAAAGATACTGGCCATTGAAGAAGGTAGTTTGAATTTGGGTTGGAGTGCCGAACTTGCCGCAAGGTCACTTGAAAATATTCGTTCCAACGTGAGATTTGGGCGAGCGGCAGCCAGAAATATGCCCGTCCCAGCAGCGGCAACGCTCGAGCAGGAAGTTCTTCCACAGGTGGATGAGATTGTCGAATTGGCGCTCGGGATGATGGAAAGATGATCGCATGGGTGCCTGCTGTGGGTCTTGGCCTTCAAGCGACGATGGTTGGAACTGATCTTATGTTTGAACTCGATAATGGAGAAACCCATGTCTGAGGCCTTTGCGGTGATTGTTCCTCTGCTCAACCCCAACGAACCTGAGGTCCAGATTGTCGAAGTCCATGTAGCAGAAGGACAGAAACTGGCGGCTGGCGAGCTTCTGTGTACAGTGGAAACGACCAAGTCAACCCACGAGATATCAGCCGAGCGGGAAGGGTATGTTGTCGCCTTAGGCAAAGCAAAGGGCGATAAGCTCCGGGCTGGAGAGCGATTGTGCTGGCTGGCCGATGATGCGAGCTGGGTTCCACCTGAAGAGCCCGAGGAAGACCTGGTTTCCGATAGGGAAGCACTACCTCAAACCATGCGCATCACAAGACCGGCGCTTGAGCTCGCCAGGGCCAGTGGACTAGATCTGGAAGATCTTCCACAAGATATACTCATCACCGAAGCGGAAGTTCTACGCATGATCAGCGATGGAGGTGGGGGGGTGGTGAAATCAGATCGACCGCTCGACAGCTCCGCTCTGATTATTTATGGCGGGGGAGGGCATGGCAAGGCGCTGATCGATCTCATCCATGCAATTGGTTCATACCGCATTGCGGGGATCATCGATGATGGTTTGACGGTGGGTGTGGAGATCATGGGGATCCCTGTGGTTGGCGGGGCTGCAGAGCTGCGCAGTTTGAGCGAGCAAGGGATTCGCCAGGCGGTGAACGCGGTCGGGGGCATCGGAGATATGAGCAGCCGTACTAAGGTGTTCGAGCGGCTTCAAGTGAACGGTTTCGAGCTCCCGAATTTGATCCACCCAAGCGCCTGGGTGGAGCCAAGCGTAAGCTTGGAAGCTGGGGTTCAAACATTTCCCCATGCATATATTGGTAGTGAGGTGCGGCTTGGATTGGGCGTGATAGTCAACACCGCTGCCGTTGTTTCGCACGACTGTAACCTGGCCGATTACGTGAATATCGCCCCAGGCGCGCTCCTGGCAGGCAATGTGACGATAGGGGAAAGCGTCCTGGTTGGTATGGGTGTTACCATCAACCTGCATGTCAACATCGGGTCGGGCGCTATGATTGGGAATTCCGCGGTCATAAAAGCTGATGTGCCTGCCGGCCAGGTAGTGCGAGCTGGAACCATCTGGCCCCGGGATTAATTGCGACTGTGAGGAAGCCTTGACCGAAAAACCAACAACAGACTTAATGAGAATCCCCATGTCGGCCCCGGATATCACCGACGCCGAACGACAAGCGGTGCTCGACGTCTTGCACACGCCGAGTTTGAGTATGGGACCCGAGGTAGAACAATTTGAGCGGGCAATCGCAGCGCGTGTGGGTGCAAAACACGCCATTGCGGTGAGTTCGGGGACGACGGGTTTGCACCTCTGCGTCCGTGCTGCGGGTATCAGCGAGGGTGATCTCGTGATCACAACCCCGTTCTCTTTTGTTGCTTCCGCCAATGTGATGCTGTACGAGCGTGCCATACCGGTCTTCGTCGATATTGATCCTGAGACCGGGAACATCAACCCGGATCTTGTCCGGCAGGCCGCTGCGGACCTTGCTGCTGGTGGTGAAGCTGCCAGGCGCTGGCTGCCACGTAAAGGGGCGGAAAACCCGGGACCGTTGAAGGCGCTCCTGCCGGTAGATGTCTTCGGTCAACCTGCAGCTTACCAACAACTGCAAACGATTGCCGAAGAGTACAACCTGATCTTGATCGAAGACTCGTGTGAGGCCTTAGGTTCGATCTATGCCGGTACACCGGCTGGTATGCTGGGGGATCTGGGTGTGTTTGCTTTCTATCCCAACAAACAGATTACTACAGCCGAAGGCGGTATTGTCGTCACAAATAACGACACCTATGCTAAAGCGATTCGAGCGATGCGCAACCAGGGGCGAGCACCCGGTGATACATGGCTTGAACACACACACCTTGGATACAACTACCGCTTGAATGAGCTCAGCGCAGCTCTCGGGCGAGTGCAGATGGGGCGACTGGACGAATTGATTGAGAAGCGAGAGAGAGTGGCAAATTGGTATCAGGAGCGTTTGCGTGAGCTGCCGTTTATTGAGCCTGTGACGATTACACAAGACACGGATCGAATGAGTTGGTTCGTCTTTGTGGTGCGTTTGCAAGCGGGACTCGATCGGCTGCAGTTGGCCGAACGACTCGAGGCTCGTGGCGTTCCGACCCGCCCTTATTTTGTCCCGATCCATACCCAGCCTTATTTCATCGAGCGCTTTGGCTACCAGATGGGCGACTTCCCGATCACCGATGACCAGGGACGCCGTTGCCTGGCCTTGCCATTCTCCGGTGTGATGACGGAAGCGCAGGTCGACTATGTGGTCACACAAATGGCTGAGGTGGTAAACTAAAGATTGAAGATTGGTGCGAATAAGCTTGTGAACGTTCAATGATGAAGTCGTGAGGTAAAGCCTGGCTCAATGATGTGTAGCGCTCCACTTCGAGAGCGCATCCCCACGCTACAAAATCCAAGCCCAAAGCGTAAGCCAACTGTAAAGCAGGATCTGCTCGCCGCTACGGTACGCTAAGGGGGCATCTCTTCCCTTAGGTGGAGTGCGGTTGTGCACGCTGCCAATTGCATGACATGAAAGGAAATCTGGTTGCTGTGGGGCTCTCACAGCATCGCCTTTAATACACTTAAGCATCGATGAATAGCATCAAAACCCAATACCCCACCGAAAACCTGATCACCATCCGTGATCTGGTTAAAGTCTATTCTACGGTCGCGGGTGATTTCGAAGCGCTGCACGACATCCAGCTGGATATCCAGCAAGGTGAATTCGTCGCGCTGTACGGGAAATCCGGTGCTGGAAAATCCACGCTGATTAACATGATTACCGGTATCGATACACCAACGGCCGGAGAGGTAGTCGTGGATGGAGTGCCTCTGCATGAAATGAACGGTGATGAGCTCTCTCAGTGGCGGGGGGCGAACATGGGGATTGTGTTTCAATTCTTCCAGCTGATCCCTTCGCTCACCTTGATCGAAAACATCACATTGCCCATGGATTTCTGCAGAACTTATAAGGGGACTCAACAAGTCCAGCGCGCAATGCATTTGCTGGAGCTAGTGGGTATTTCCGAACATGCAAAGAAGATACCTGCAAAGATTTCGGGCGGGCAGCAGCAAAGGGTCGCAATCGCGCGCGCCCTGGCCAATGATCCACAGATTATTGTGGCGGACGAACCTACCGGCAATCTGGATTTCTCAACAGCGCAGGGCGTACTCGAGGTCTTCTCCGAGCTTGTCGCTGCCGGGAAAACGGTCATCGTTGCCACGCACGATGAGGAAATTGCGCAATACGCCTCAAGCATCATTGAAATCGCAGACGGATCCATCCTTTCTGCACGAGAGAATGCAGCCCAACGGGCGAGGCAGGTAGCCTAAATGCGAATATCTGCCCGCTGGATGAAGGTGCTGAAGGAGATCTGGGCAAATAAGACTCGCTCCTTCCTTGTCGTTGTATCTATTGCCATCGGCGTAGCAACAGTAGGGATGATCAACAGTGCGGCGATCTATATCCAACGCGATCTCTTCGGGGCGTTTGAAGAAGGCAAGCCGGCGAGCCTGCAAATATATATTTCCGCCTTCGGTGAAGGCGTGGCAGCTGCCGTGGAAAAGGTTCGTGAGGTTGAAGTCACACAACCACGCAGAATAAAGAACGCTTCTTTCTTAACAGCGGAAGGTAGCTGGGAAGATATCACCCTCAACGCTTTCCCGGATATCGGGGACATCGCCGTCAATGTGCCAACGCTCGAAGAAGGCCGCATGTCGCTCTCCGTTCGCGAAGTAGCAATCGAAAGACAATCGGCAAAAGCGCTGGGGCTAAAACTGGGCGATGTGCTCGTCTTACAGAATGATGAAGAGCGGGAATACGAACTGACTGTGGTCGGTATTGTGCATGATCTTTATGTGATGCCATATGAACTCCTCGGCATGGCGACCGCATTCATATCGATGGATACCATGACCTGGATGGGAGACCCGGCGCTGTACAATCGCCTGGACCTTATCGTTTCTGATATGAAGACTGATCGCGATCATGTTCTCGCTGTTGGAGAGCAGGTTAAAGAACAGGTTCTCGCACCGGGGGGTCATCTCACCTTGAGGACCGAGATTCCGGGGATCGGCTCGGATCCCGGGCGGCATTGGGCTGAAGATCAAATCAACGGATTGCTGCTTATTTTCCAGATCATGGGGGTAATGGCGATCCTGCTGAGTAGTGGGCTGGTGGTGAACACGATTTCAGCCATTATTGTTCAACAAATCAAACAGATTGGCATTATGCGTTCGATCGGTGCTGTTCGCACGCAGATTGTTGGCATGTACCTGTTTAATGTTTTTATATTTACCGTGCTCGGATTGTTGATTGCAATCCCTATGGGACTGGTTGGTGCCTGGTGGCTGGCCTCCTTCGCATCCAATTTTGCGAACTTTGATCTTCGCTCAATTAATCTGCCGCTGCAGGTGTTGGCGCTCCAGGTCATTCTGGGCCTCCTGCTGCCGCTGGGCGTGGCGATGTTGCCGGTGCTCTCGAGCACCAGACTATCGGTTTACGATGCCATCTATCAGTACGGGATCGTAGGCAAAGCCAAGAGAGGGCTCTTCGATCGAATTCTTGGGCGTATCCGAGGATTAACCCCGCCTCTCCTCTTCTCGCTGCGCAATACCTTTCGTAACAAGGCGCGGCTCATCTTCACGCTAGTGACCCTGACGCTGTCCGGGGCGATGTTCATCAGCGTTTTTAGCACGCGTGCATCGCTGTCTTCCCAGATCGATGAGATCGCCCGCTATCTGGATTTCGATGCGGCCATATCGGTACCGCGGGGTTCAATGCGAGCGACGGTGGAACGGGAAGCGCGCCGGATTGAGGGCGTGGCCGTGGTCGAGAGCTGGGTGCGGGATAGTGCCACCATACAGTACAGCGGCGAGCGTGAGTCTGAACAACTCGATGTGATCGGATTGCCCTATGATTCGCTGACCATCGATCCAATCTTGGTCGCAGGTCGCTGGCTCACTGACGGAGAAACCGACGGCGTCGTGATCAACGAGGATCTCAGCGGTGTCGAATCAGATATTGGACTCGGTAGCGAAATTACCTTAAAGGTGGGAATAAAGGAACAGACATTCAGCGTCGTAGGTATTGCATCAAAGCACCTTTCCGGGCCGCGTGTGTACATGACGCCCACGATGTTTGGTCGATTGACCAACCGCTATAACCAGGCCGATTCCGTACGCCTTCGCCTCAATGCAGATGCACTCAGCAGCCCGTCGGCCCAGGATCAACTGGGCCAACAGCTTGAGACGCGCTTTGAAAACGCCGGGATCTCAAGCAGTGAGAGCACTACGCAATACGCGGTATTTGGCG
The DNA here is from genome assembly GCA_041554155.1 of Anaerolineales bacterium. Lineage (GTDB taxonomy): Bacteria > Chloroflexota > Anaerolineae > Anaerolineales > E44-bin32 > E44-bin32. The sequence goes on along the minus strand of JBFFMI010000003.1, from coordinate 15,928 downwards.
ATTTCACGGATGTTTTCGACATCGTCTTGATTGTGCTTATCATCATGGCCGCACTCCTGGCAATTGTGGGTGGCCTGGGATTGACAGGAACACTGTCGATTAATGTCCTCGAGCGGACGCGCGAAATCGGGGTTTTACGAGCGGTTGGCGCTTCAAACGATTCTGTGCGTGGGGTGATCTTGATCGAAGGTGTGGTGATCGGATTTGTAAGCTGGATCCTGGGAGCGATCGTGTCTGCACCAGCCGGATTGGCGCTGGCTGCGGCTATTGTTACGGCTATCCTGAACGCTGATCTAAGTTATCAATACTCCTACCCGGGACTGCTTATCTGGCTTGTGGTTATTGGAGTAATCGGTGTGGTGGCGAGCCTGGGACCAGCCCAACGTGCTGCATCACTTACAGTTCGGGAAGTCCTGGATTACGAATAAGGCGGGAGTATGCTCTTTACGCGCACGAACGGAAATGGCAAGCACACACGGGTTAACGGCAATGGCAAACCTAATGGGCCGAGCGAATCCATACAGATGGATTCGTTAATCGCCTTTGAACGTGTCTCGAAACTTTATAATACATCGGCGGGAACGTTTACCGCCCTCGAGGATGTGGACCTGACCATCAACAGCGGCGAATTTGTTTCGATCGTGGGAAAGTCCGGCAGTGGAAAGACCACCCTGATCAACCTTCTTACAGGCATCGATCAACCCTCCGATGGCCGCATCTTTGTTGATGGCACTGCGGTGCACTACCTGAAGGAAGGGCAACGGGCAGTGTGGCGAGGGCGCACGATGGGCATTGTGTTTCAATTCTTTCAATTGTTGCCGACGCTGACGGTGCTCGAAAATGTGCGAATCCCGATGGATTTCAGTGGGCTCTTCGAGAACGGGGCGCGTGAGGAACGTGCACACTACCTGCTCAGTCTTGTGGGTCTGGGCGAGCATGCCCATGATCTTCCGGCTCAGCTATCTGGTGGGCAGCAACAGGCGGTCGCGATCGCGCGCGCCCTGGCAAACGATCCCCCAATTATCGCCACGGATGAACCGACCGGCAATCTCGATTCGGTCTCAGCCGGCAAGGTCATCCGCTTATTCGAGGAGCTGGTAAGCAGTGGGAAAACGATTCTTATGGTCACGCACGATGATGAGCTGGCCGCCAGGGCTACTCGCACAATAGCTCTTGCGGATGGCAGGGTGCTCTAAATTGGAGCCCCCGGTGACATCCAGGAGATATAAAAAGCCCCCGCGCTCGATGCCGGGGGCTTTTGCTCTATCCTCTGGGTAGTTCTATTGCTCGCGTACTTGTCTGAAATTGACCATCACGAAGTTCTCGTTGCAGTCCGTAGAAGTGATGATAAATACCTGATCGGATAGCGGCTTGCCGGTGCCATCATGTAACTGCACCCAGAGCGTTTCATCGCTGGCGATAGGCTCACTAGCCAGGTTGAACACATAGCCGGATGGACCAATGTCGGGTGCGCTGCCGGTGACGGTGTCAAGGCTGATCGCTTCCCCGTCCAGATCGCCTTCGATATGTACACCCAGGTTCGAGATGGGTTGATTCTCAAGGTTGAATACCTGTCCGCCAACACCCATCCAATCACAAGCGTCATCGTTTGCGATGTTGGGAATACGCACAGGATTGCCTGGTTGCAAAGCAAAGGGTGGTTGAGGAATCGAGGTAGCGGTAGGTACGGGTGTTGGGGTGTCCGTTGGTACAACAGTGTCAGTCGGAGCGATGGTGAAGGTGGGAGTCGGTGTCCACGTCGCCACACCCAGCTCAACCGCAGGCGTAAACGTTGCCGTCGGCGTACCGAGCAGGGCTGGTAAGGTTGGCGGCGGGAACGGGTTAAATCCCACCTGGGGATTCAAGAAGATCATCCCAAAGATGCCCACAACGCCCACAATCGCTGCAAGAATGACGAGTGTGAGCAGGTTCAGGATCACGCCGCCAAGGCGGCTTTTGCGTTTGCGGGGGACCCGTACAAATTGGTCATCCATGGTGTTCCTCTCCTGACTGGCATCTATGGTTCAAGAAAGACTTGAATGTCCTTAACTTCTTTTTGATTGATTAGCCAGTCTTCCACGGCTTGCTCCTGAAGATACAGCCGTGTTTGATAATCCAGTTGATGTTCTCCACGCTCGAGTACTTCGATCAGATGATACCCCAGTTGTGTCTCGACCACATCGCTGAGGTCGCCCGGGTTCAGTTGAAATACCGCTTGGTCCAGTTCGGACCATAAGAGAAAGCCCGGAGGGAACCAGCCTAGATCACCACCGGCCGGGCGTGTGCTCGCATCAATCGAATAGATTTTTGCCAGCTCACCGAAATCCTCACCTGCTGTGATCTGTGCCCGCAGATCCTCCGCATCCTCGCGTGTTGCAACAAGGATGTGTCGGACATGGGCCTGCTCCGTACTTTCAGGTACCGTGTTAACAATAACGGCAACCATCTCGGCCGCGAGAAGCTCCTCTTCTAGCGAGCTACGAAAACTATCCATACTGTAAAGGTTCTCATTCAGCCAGGTTTCGAATGCATCCTGTGTGTCTTGGATGCTGTTTATGCGGGTGTCTAGCGATGCTGGATCGATCGTGTACCCGGCTTCCATCGCCCCCTGAGCGAGCAATTTTAAATCGATCAAACCCCACAAAACCTGCTCTCTGTAGTTGGGTATTGTTGCAAGGTCGATGCCAACACGGGATTGTTGATTAACGAAGCGGGCGACTTCAGCTTCATAGATTTCGAGTGGCAGGATTTCCCCGGCGACATTGGCCGCAAGCGGGATCGGGGTTTCGGAAGGTGGGGCCTGCGTTGGGGTGGGTTCCTGTGTTGTGCCGTTTGTACCATTACCGGGGTAATTACAAGCAGATATACCCAGGCAGAGCACGATCGCCCAAATCAACAGGTGGAGCTTTCGCATAACGGGCTGCATTATACCTTCGTTGACATGAGCAGCAACCATCCGAAGGTACTGCTGGTCTTACCCAGCCTGATCGACGGAGGTGAACACAAAAACCATCGGGCGCCTGCGAGTCTCATCATAAAAGAACTTCGATAGGCCGCTTTCAATTCGTTTTTCAACGTCTGCCAGCGGTCCGTCTTTGACAAGCTGGCGCACATAGGTGTTGATTTGATCCATGAGTATTTCGGAATCACGCACAAAGACAAAACCCTTTGTGATGATTTCGGGATCTCCGATGAGGTGAGTTTTGTCGCAATCCAGGACCAGATGCACCAGGACAAATCCATCCCGGGCGAGTGCTTCACGCTCGCGCATAACAGTGGGCCCGATGTCGCCCACACCGCTGCCATCCACAAAGATATATCCACCGGGAACACGGTCAAGGATCGTCATCTTTCCGTCGCGGAACTCTATCGGAGTTCCATTCTCAACCACTGCGATCTTATCCTCCGGAATCCCAAGCTCCTGGCCAAGCACACCATGCTGTTTCAAATGGCGAAGTTCGCCATGCACCGGGATCAAGTACTCAGGTTTGACGAGCTGGATCATCAGCTTCATTTCTTCCTGGTTGGCATGTCCGGATACGTGCACGGGAGCGATCGAATCGTAGATCACATCTGCTCCTCGATGAAACAAACGATTGATGGTTCGATGAACCATCTCCTCGTTGCCCGGTATGGGGGTGGAGGACAGCACGATCGTATCCTCGGGAGAGATGTCAAACTGGCGGTTAGAGCCGTTAGCAAGCCGTCCGAGGATCGAAGAGGGTTCACCCTGGGTGCCTGTGCACATTAATATAACCTTTGATGGCTTCATCTTTAATGCCTGGTCCAGATTGACGATCAGCCCATCTGGCACATCGAGGTAACCAAGCTTGCGTGCCATCTTGGCGTTCTCAACCATGCTGGTCCCTACAAAGGCCAGCACACGACCATGCCGCTGCGCAGCATTTGCTACCTGCTGCATGCGGGAGATCAGGGAGGCAAATGAACCAATAAGGATGCGGCCTTTGGCCTCACGAAAGACCGTATCAAAAGCCGGGTCGATCACCGCTTCTGAAGGAGTCCAACCGGATTCATCGGCGTTGGTCGAGTCGGCCATTAGGGCCAGTACCCCTCGCTCTCCGAACTGGGCTAACTTCCCAAAATCCGTGGGCCAACCATCTACCGGCGTGTGATCGAATTTGTAATCTCCCGAGTGGACGATCAAACCCGCCGGTGTGGTGATGCCCATGCCGATCCCATCAGGTATCGAATGGCATACGTGGAAGGTCTCAATATCGAAGGGGCCAATCTGCAGCTGATCTCCAGCATTGATCGTGTTGAGCTGGGCAGTTCCCAGCATCCCGCTCCGCTTGAGCTTGACTTCCAGCAATCCGCGCGTGAGCCCAGTGGCGTAGATCGGCGCCTGGACCATCTCGAGCACGTGGCGGATCGCACCGGTGTGGTCTTCATGACCATGGGTGACGATGATGGCGCGTATCCTGGAAACTTTATCCTGGAGGTAGCGGAAATCGGGGATGATGTAATCAACGCCCAGCATGTCGTTCTCTGGAAACATAATGCCGGTATCGATCACGAGAATGTTTTCCCCGTACTCGATCGCCATCATGTTCTTTCCAACTTCGCCTAATCCCCCCAGGGGGACGATTCTCAATGTCTTACTCATATCAATCTTTCCTCAATCGTTTGTTCTTTTGCTGATAACTAAAACAATAAACCCCGTCAGCCACGATGGCCGGGCGGGGCATTTAATCTGATCCATAAAGGTTCCTGCGTTAGTTCAAGCGGGTGACGTCGGTGGCTTGCCATCCGCGAATGGTGGTCTCCATGAAAAAGGCAACCTCCTCACCAACCCTGAGAAGCTGCATCCCGCCCCCAGAAATATTTGAGTAGTGCACAAACACATCTTCGCCCTCCTGGGCATCGATGTATCCATACCCCTTAGATCCATCAAACCAGCGCACAACGCCTTTCGTTCGCTTTGCCACACGTACTCCTTCTGGAACCGGGTGAATTCTAACACAATCTCTCATATGTCGTGATAGGGATATGCACAAACGATCGTCATCCCACTCTGATGACCTACGACCATTGACCGGACACACAACATCGCCGTATACTCCGTGTGACAATTCAGATATTGCACGGGTCGCATTGAGCCCGGACGCTCAAGCGATCAAGGGGAAGCCGGTGCCCGTCACACAGATGGTAGTCCGGCGCTGTCCCGCAACTGTAAGGGAAATCAGAGTTCCCAAGCCAGGATACCCACCCATGCAATTCACGTTGATCTCCTTCGCGGAAAGGAGGCAGTGCCGATATGGATCATTTCTGAGGCCTTCCTTTGGAGACGCGAGGAAGGCCCGATGCTTTCCTGGAAGCTTCAACGACACTTTGGATGCATCTAATGATGGAGGAATTGAACAATGAAGAACAAATACGCGCTGGTTTTTTGCATCACAATCTTGATCACTTTAGTGACCGGATGCTCAACAACCCCCGCGCCGACGGACATGCAGGTTGATATCGAGCCCGCATCGACCCCTGTAGAAAGCCAGGCCGAGCCAACGCCGGATGTCCTGGTGTTGGAAGACGGCCTGGGCCGGATGATCTCGTTTGACTCCCCACCTCGGCGGATCATCTCGTTGGCGCCATCGAACACCGAGATCCTTTTCGCTGTCGGAGCTGCAGGCCAGGTAGTGGGCCGAGATGAGTACTCAGATTATCCAACCGAAGCACTTGAGGTGACCAGCATCGGCGATACATACGGTGAATTGAACACCGAGGCTATTGTGACTCTCGAGCCCGATCTGATCCTGGTGGCCGAGATCACCCCAATTGAACAGATCGAGGCCTTAAATGGACTGGGGCTTAAAGTTTTTCAGATAGCCAACCCGATGACGTTTGAAGATCTATTTGTCACCCTGGAAACCGTCGCAAAGATCACTGGCTGGGAGGAAACGGCAGTAGATCTGATCGACGCCCTCCGGGCACGTGTGACAACAGTAGAAACTACGGTGGCTGAAGCCACTCGTGTGCGAGTATTCTATGAAGTCGATGGCAGTGATCCAACTGCACCCTGGACGACAGGCGCAGGCACTTTCCAGCAGGTCCTGATCGAAATGGTTAAAGGGGAGAATATTGCTGGTGATCTGGAGGGATGGGGCCCGATGAATCTGGAACAAATCGTCGAGCGGGATCCTGAAGTCATCCTTTTTGGTGAAGGGCCATGGGTACCGACGACCTCAGAGTCAATCGCAGAACGAACCGGATGGGCGCGTATTGACGCAGTCGTAAATGGTCGGGTCTATGGGGTCGATACCAACTGGATCGATCGACCTGGCCCCCGTCTGGTGGATGCACTGGAACGCTTTGCGGAAGTGGTCCAGCCTGACCTCTTCAAGTAGCAGGAAATTTTGGAAAAAGCAAAGGTAGAAACCAGAAGCACCCGTACCAAGTGGTGGCCATGGGCGGCAGCCGTTGGCGGTTTGGTGGTCATGGGCATTTTCAACATCGCCGTAGGCCCGGTGTCCATACCGCTCAGGGAGCTCCTGGATCTCATCGTGTCGGGCTTCTTACCTGGCACTACAGCACCCGAGATACCGGGAACGAGTGCGATCATCCTCTATGAGATCCGGCTCCCCAATATGGTGTTAATTACGCTGACGGGCATGGCCCTGGGCGGTTCAGGAGCAGCGTTTCAAGGTCTCTTCCGAAATCCGCTGGCGGATCCCTACATCATCGGTGTTGCCTCGGGAGCAGGTCTGGGCGCAGTGATTGCTATGGCAGCCAGTTGGCCTGTGAACTTCCTTGGCATGGCCGTGGTGCCCGCTGCCGCATTCATGGGTGCCGTCTTAACAGTTCTCATCGTCTATAGCATCGCCCGGGTCGGGCGATCTACGCCAGTTACAACCTTGATCCTTGCCGGTGTGGCTGTGAGTTCGTTTGCCACAGCGATGACGAGCTTGATCATGCTGCTGTCAACGGATGAACTGCATCGAGCGGTGAACTGGATGGTGGGAGGCTTCTCCTTAGGAGGATGGGCCCCGGTCATTGCCTCCTTACCCTATCTGGCTCTAGGATTACTGCTTCTCAGCTTGCTGGGGCGGCCTTTAAATGTCCTGCAGTTCGGCGACGACCAGGCACGCCAGCTGGGTTTGAATGTTGAGAGGCTGAAGTTGGTCCTGGTGATTGCGGCTACAATGGTGGCGGCTACGGCCGTGTCTTTCTCGGGGATCATCGCCTTCGTTGGTTTGGTGGTTCCCCATGTTGTGCGCCTGCTATGGGGTCCGGATTACCGTCGCCTCATCCCGCTGGCGATCATCATCGGTGGGGCCTTCTTACTGGGTGCTGATGTTGTTGCGCGTGTAATTCTGGCGCCGCGTGAACTGCCCGTTGGGTTGGTGACTGCTGCCGTTGGGGCGCCGTTTTTCCTGTACTTGCTGCACAAGGCCAAGATGAAGGTGGGATTTTGGTGAGCATGATACTTAAACTACAGGCGCTCAGTTGTGGGTATGCGGGCATCCCGGTTCTACACCATATTGACCTGCAAGTTGATCCCGGGGAAATTCTGGCAGTTGTCGGTCCGAACGGTGTGGGGAAATCCACACTGGTACGGGCGGCTTCGGGGAGTTTGCGTCCTTTGAGCGGCCAGGTTATGGTCGGTGGAGAGGACCTTTCCAGGATGGAAGCCTCGTCCCGAGCACAACGTGTTTCGGTCGTTTCACAGGCGATTAACCTGCCGGAAGCGTTCTCAGTGATGGATGTGGTGTTGATGGGCCGGACACCGTACTTGAATTGGTTTGAGCGGGAGAATCAAAATGACCGGGCAATCGCCTCCTCGGCGCTTGAACGAACCGAAATGCTGGGCATGTCTGAACGCCGCATGGGTGAGCTCTCCGGGGGCGAACAACAAAGGGTGTTGATCGCCAGGGCGCTAGCACAGTCTGCGCCTGTGATGTTGTTGGATGAGCCGACTGCCCACCTGGATCTGCGCCATCAAGAACGCTTACTCCAATTGATCCGGTCGCTCTGTGTGGAAGAGCAACTCGCGGTGCTGGTCACCCTGCATGATTTGAACCTCGTGGCGCGCTTAGCCAATCGAGTGGCCCTGTTGTCCAATGGCGGTATTCATACGCAAGGGGCGCCCGGAGAAGTTTTAAAACCGGATATACTGGCACAGGTTTACGGAGTCCAGATCCATGTAATGAGCCATCCATTGAACGGTAATCCGTTGATCCTGGCTGGCGAATGATGGATCAGACAGGAAATGTGAATGCCAACGATCGAAGAAGCCAAAACCTGGTATCCCGCAAACGATCCGGTGCATGGTTTTGATCACGTCCTGCGGGTGATGCGGATGGCGGAAAAAATAGGTCAGGAGCTTGGAGCAAACCTGACCATCTTGCAAGCAGCCGCCTTGCTCCACGATGCTGAAGGCGCTCACCCCAGCGGATCGAGTGGCCGTGGGGAACACGAACAATCCTCCGCGGCGTTTGCCCGCCGCATTTTGGAAACCGAAGGATGGACCGGTGAGGCGATTGAAGCGGTTGAGCATTGCATCCGGGCGCATCGTTTCCGTGGGAAAGAGCAACCTCAAACGCTCGAGGCCAGAGTTCTGTTCGATGCTGATAAGCTGGATGTCCTTGGTGCGTTCGGGGTTGCCCGAACGATTGGTTACGCATTACAGGATGGGCAGCCCATCTATACGAAACCTTCCGAAGAATTCCGAGAGCGGGGCGAAGCAGCGCCCGGCGAGCCGCACAGCGCCTACCATGAGTATCTCTTCAAGCTTCGTCATGTGAAAGCGCGCCTGTACACAGCCCCCGCAAAGAAAATCGCAGAGGGTCGTCATGCGTTGCTATGTAGCTATTTTGATCAACTGGCTGCGGAGGCACAGGATGAGGATTGATTGCGCGATCACAGCGAAGAGAATATGATGACAGGGACAAAGATGACGAACGACGAAAAGCTCATCCTGCTCACCAATGATGACGGCATTCGCTCACCGGGTCTATGGGCTGCGGCCGAGGGGCTCTCAGAACTCGGTTTCGTGGTTGTTGCCGCGCCAAGGGAGCAGAGCTCAGGCGCTGGCCGCAGCATGCCGATCTCATCGGACGGAAGACTGCGCGAAGAGGAGATGGAAGTAAGCGGCAAGACCTGGAAGGTATATGCTGTGGGTGGTTCCCCGGCGCAGGCGGTACAGCATGGCATGCTGGAATTGCTTCCACGCACGCCCGACCTGGTCGTTGCAGGCATCAACTACGGCGAGAATCTCACGATTGGCATCACAATATCGGGGACCGTCGGCGCCGCATTAGAGGGTGCGGCTGCGGGCGTGCCTGCTCTGGCGGTGTCACTCGAAATGTCACAGCACGATTTTCTCTCGCACACCGAGGAGATTGACTTTAGTGCGGCAACCTATTTCACCTGCTACTTTGCCAGCCGCCTCTTGCTAGCCCCTAAGGTGCCAGATGTGGATGTGCTAAAGCTCGATGTCCCCCGTCATGCGACTCCAGAGACTCCCTGGAAGATGACCCGTCTGTCCCGCCAGAAGTATTATGTGCCCAAGGTGCCGCCGCGCACGCATCTGGAGGAGGCGGTCAAATTAGGCTATGAAGTTGAAGTGGATGAGTCGCGTCTTGAGCCAGATTCAGATGTACATGCGATCTGTGTTGAAAAAGTTGTATCGGTCACCCCTCTGAGTCTGGATCTAACCTCACGGGTGGCGTTCGCTCCGTTGGAAGCCTCGCTGCGAGAGGCTCCCGGAATCTGCTGAGGTCCCTAATGGGGTATTAGGTTTTTGGTCAACTGTCGCCGGGGTTGGATTTAAGTAAGTCGTCTATCGTTTGTAATTCTTCCAGGATTTGATTTCGCTGGACTTTTGTCTGCGCCAGGAGCGCTTCGAAGGCGGGGCGTTGTTCTGCCGGGACGGTCTCTACCAGGCGTTGTGCCCGGCGTATCTGATTTTCTTTCTGCTGTAATTTCTCTTGAAGACGATCTGAATAACCCTTGTGGAAGGCGCGGCTGGCAAGCGGGGCTGATTGCTGCACTGCGTCGCCGGTAAGGACTTCCGCTACGGTCAGCAGGAGCTCGGAAGCCTCGATCGGCTTCTCGAGAAAGCGCACTGCGCCCAGGCTGAGCGCAAATTGTTTATCCTCTTCAGTGATAAAAGTGGCTGAGACGAAGACGATCGGGATGTGACGAGTTTTCGGATTGCTACGCACACGTTGTGCAAGGGCATAGCCATCCAGCTTGGGCATTAAGATGTCGGTGAGGATCAGCGCGGGCTGCTCAGAAGAGATATATTCGAGCGCCTCATCACCATTACGTGCCGTGACGACATCATAACCCTTAAATTTCAGGGTGACCTCGAGAAGTTCCAGGATATGCGGGATATCCTCAACGATCAAAATTGGGCCGCGAGGTGAACTCATAGGTTGAATTGTATAACGAACGTGCGGGAAGGCAATCCCGAGCTCGACGTTTTATGTCTGTCCGGCTCAGTGATGAGACCAGGTGGAGAGGGTCTCGATATGAAACGTTTGAGGAAACAAGTCGATCGGGGACACCTGATCAAGCTGATAGCCGGCTTTCTCCAACCGTTTGGCATCACGTGCCAGCGTGCCGACATCACATGACAGGTAAACGATACGTTCAGCTGTCATAGCCGACAACGCGTCGAGCGCTTTTCTGGACAATCCAGCGCGCGGTGGATCAACCAAAATCACATCTGGCGAAGCCTTGATCGCCGGTAAACCAAGTTCGACGGGCGATTCATAGAGCGATATCTCCCTGAAGTGCTCCAGGTTGACCTCAAAATCAGCACAAGCCGAGCCTGATTCTTCAACCGCAAAAACGTGCGCCCCTTGTTTTGCTGCAAAGGCGCTGAAAAGTCCCACCCCCGCGTAGAGATCAATAAAGGTCATACCCGGTTCTACATCTATTGCAGACATCACTTGCTGCACGAGATCCGGGAGAATGCTTGTGTTGACCTGGAAGAATGAAGGGGCGGATACGCGAAAAGAGAGGTCCATTATCTCAAACTGGATTGCGCTATCCCCGGCCAATACGCGCCAGCTATCCCCGTCCTGCCAGACAATTGAGACAGGAAAATCGATGGCGAGCTCGTTGATGTGTTGCATATCCCCGTGCAGGATGACCATCACATCACCGGAGGTGCCCTGGCGCAATGCGACTTGATCGACAGCGCTTTCGCCGGGGAGATCAATGCGAGCCCAGATGTCCTGAAGCGCTGGCTCAGGGAGGAAACAAACCTCGATCGCTAGAGGCGTGGGCTCCTTGAAACGCATGAGCCCGAGCGATCCGTCAGCTAGCACGTGGTAGCGCATGTGATTTCGATACTCCCATGCTTTTGGGGAGGGAACCGTACGGCCAACGGGCGGGTTGGCCAAACCCCCGATGCGCTGTAATTGCTCTGTGACGATCGACCTCTTCAGTTCAAGTTGTTGATCGTAGCTAACGTGCTGGTAATGGCAGCCTCCACACTTGGTGAAGTGAGGACAGCGAGCGGCGATCCTCTCGGCTGATTCGTGCAACCATTCTCGGGGAAGGATGCGAGCCCAGCTGGGACGCTCCTCGATGGGAGCGCCACGTACGCTCTCTCCTGGGATACAGAAGGGAGCGAAAATCATCCGGCCCTCGTTGGTGCGCCCAAGCGCCTCACCGCCGTAAGCCCAGCCTGTCAGGCTAACCTCGATTGATTCTGCTGGATCTGATTTCATCAAGTGTCCCCGATCACGCAGCCAGATGTCATTCGGGGGATAATGCGTATCTCATTGCGCAAAGTCATGCCATTGTATCAAAGCCAGGCGTATTCAATTGCGCAGATACCCGTCACCTCCTGGTTGCTCGATCTATGGCTGTTTCTCAAGAAACTCAAATTATATTTCAATAAAATAAAGACAATCATTGACAAAACAGGAAAATATGCTATTAAAATATCAATAAGATTCATATCATATTGAATTTTTATTAAAGTATGCCTTCTGATTGGGCCTCCTGATTATCCTGCCCGTTCAGGTTGGTTTGGATGAGAGACAAAGTCTAACCGTTCAAAACGGTAGTGAGTGGGAGCGGCTAATGAACCCGATACTAACCACCTGCCCGGTATGTGAAGAACGCATGTCGATCACACGCCTGCATTGTCGTAATTGTGACACGACCATCGAGGGGCATTTTGATCTCGGTCGCTTCGGGCGTCTCAATGCTGACCAGATGAACTTCTTGGAGACGTTCGTTCGATGTGAGGGAAAGTTGAACCGGATGGAACCAGAGATGGGCATGTCCTACCCAACCCTGCGCGCCAGGCTCAACGAGATCATACAGACAATGGGTTTTCCAGTAGGTCCTGACACCGGGCGATTGAGCGACGAGGAACGCCACCAGATACTGGATGATCTAGCGACCGGAAAGGTGAGCTCTGAAGAAGCGATGCAGTTGCTGGAAGGCGAATGAGGTTGCCCGGCGAAATATACAGCTCGCCAGTTGTTAGAGGAGGTCTAAGTCATGGAAAGAATCCTTCATGAAGTTGGTGTCAATCCGACGATTGTTATAAGCAACATCGGTGGCGATTTGCGCGTGTCTGGCCGTGATGGCGAACAGCTGGAGGCGCTAGCTCCTGAGAAGGGCGAACTCAAGGTTGAGACAACCAAGAAAGGTGTTGAAATCAGTTGCCGCTCGGGCTGTCTACTTTATCTCCCGAAAGGATCACGCCTTGAAGCCGGTGATGTCGGCGGCGACGGGCGGTTGACAGATGTCCAGGGAGACGTGCTGATCCGAACGATCGGAGGCGATGTTAGTCTGCGGCGTCTTGGGAATACCAGCATCGAAAGGGTTGGAGGGGATGCACAGATTCGTGAAATAGACGGGAATCTGATGGTCGATCACGTCGGAGGCGATGCGGTGCTGCGCGGCATTGCTGGTGACTTGCATTTACGGAGGGTGGGCGGAGACCTGTTGTTGGGTGAAGCATCAGGATCTGTTGATGTGAGGGTGGGAGGGGATGCGGTGGTTAACCTCGATCCAGAGACTGGTTCGAAGACCAGGATCCAAACCGGCAGTGATCTCTCCTGTCGGCTGCCAGAAAATCTCTCGGCGAAGATCAATGTCCGGGCCGGGGGCATTACGCATATCCCTCCAAGTCTGGGAAATTATCCAGATGCAAGCGAGTTTGAAATCAGCCTTGGAAAGGCCGAGAAGGAGATTGAGCTGCGCGCGGGGGCCGATCTTAACCTTCAGTATGGAACTACGCAGGCTGGTTTTGACACGGCATTCGTAGGGGACATCCTTACCGAGGTGGATGCCAAGTTAGCTGAGATGGAGGCCCGTTTCAATGCGATGGGGGCAGGTATGGTCAGTTTTGATGCAGACCGCATCGGAGAACGCGTGCGGCGTTCTGTGCGCCAGGCACAACGGCGCGCTGAGCGCGCGGTGCGCAAAGCTGACGATAAAGCCCGTCAAGCCCAGGGTAAGCACTTTAAATTTGACGTTGACGGAGAATGGCCCGATCTAAGGGTTGCTGAATTCTCTTCATCGAGTAGGGCTGCATCCGATGAGGAACGTCTTGCCATTTTGCAGATGGTTGAGCAGGGCAAGATTTCCGTGGATGAGGCTGAAGGTCTTCTGAAGGCGCTGGAGGGTGAGGGTTGACCGCAGCGGTAAGTGCAGGTTACACCGGGACAGGTTCTCGCATAAGACGTTTTGACCCGGGGCGCGATCTCGCCTCCCTGTCTAACCTGATCGAAGTTGGATTCGCGGACAATCTTGACCGATCAGGTAGGCGGATGGTTCGAAGTTTGCGAGTTTTTGGAAGACTGGGATGGCTTGGTGGGCTGCTCAGTCGCTGGTTTCTTCCCCCAGCCGCCAACCCGCAAGGGTATGTTTTTGAGGCTGATGGCCATGTCCTGGGCAATGCTAGCTTATTACCTGTAACGGGATATCCGCAACGCTGGGTAATGGCCAATGTCGTTGTGTCACCGCAAGAACGACGCAAGGGGATTGGACGCATGCTGGTGACAAAATCCATTGATCTCGCACGCGAGAAAGGTGCAAAAGAAATCATCCTGCAAGTGGATAAGGGAAATACTGCAGCTACTTCACTTTACCATTCCATGGATTTCAATGCAGCTGCCCCGCGCACGACCTGGGTAGGGCGGACGGCAAAGTTAAACCTTGGCGTCTCGCACCCATCCCCGGTGCGGCCTCGTAAGCAGGGTGAGTGGCAACAACAATGGCAGATGGCCCGCAGGTTACACCCTGAGGGTTTGCTATGGCCCTTTCCAGTAAGCCCAGGCTATTTTCGAGAGCGCTCATGGCAGCAGCAATTGGGATTGCGTCTCGATCGGCATTGGGTCTGGCCGGAGGGTGATCGTTTGGTGGGCATGGTAAGCCTTCGCTGGGCGCTTGAACCCGGGACGATGCGCATGATTCTGGTTGTGGATCATGAAAGGCGCGGAAAGATTGAAGCGGATTTGATCGCGGCCGCTATAAGAGAAATGGGATCCGTTAGTGAGGTTATCCAGCTGGATTACCCATCATCCGTCGCTGGAGAGGTGCTCGAGACAATGGGATTCATCGCAAAACGCCATCTGGTTTGGATGCTCTTGAAGCTTTAGTGTGATGAAGTGAAACCCAGGGAGTTAGGGATGTTTGAATCACAGATAGAGAGAATTAGAAATACCTACCACGAATACCCGCGCCATTTCTGGGTGTTAATGGGAGCTTCTTTTGTAGACTCTCTCGGGAGTGCATTGCTATATCCTTTCTTCGCACTGTACGTCACCCGCAAGTTTGGTGTAGGACTATCGGAGGTAGGGCTTATTTTTGCAGCGTTAACCGCTGCTTCTATGGTCGGGACCACACTGGGGGGCGGTTTGACCGATCGCTTTGGACGCAAACCGATGGCGATTTTCGGCCTGGTATCAAGCGCGTTCAGTATCCTGGTGCTTGGTTTTGTGCAAGATTTATCCGCTTTCTTACCGCTGGTCATTTTTGCTGGCCTCACCGGCAATGTGGGCGGACCGGCGCGTTCAGCCATGATTGCCGATATCCTGCCGGAAGATAAAATTGCGGGGGGATATGGGTTGCATCGTGTCACGTTCAACCTGTCCTTCGTGATTGGTCCTGCGTTAGGTGGGTTTCTAGCAGCTTACTCCTATCTTGCCCTCTTCATATTTGACACGATCACGAGTTTAGTCACTGCATATATTGTTTATCGATTGATTCCGGAAACCAAACCTGCCCAGGATCCACGGACATCTCCAGAGACAGCGACGCAAACTTTTACCGGGTATGGCCGGGTCTTGAAAGATCAGTTCTTCATGTTCTTCGTGATCGCATCGATGCTGATGGCGCTGGTTTTCTCACTACTTCACGGCCCGCTCTCTGTCTTCCTGCGGGATGTTCATGGTCTTCAGGAACAGCTGTTTGGATGGATCTTGAGCCTGAACGCGACGATGGTTGTCCTATTCCAGTTTGCCATTTCCCGTAGGGTGGATAAATATCCACCATTTTTGATCCTGACCTTCGGTACCCTGGTCCTGGTAGTAGGTTTTGGGATGTATGGCTTTGTCTCAACATATGTCTTGTTCATGGTAGCTATGGCGATCATCACGATAGGAGAAATGTTGGTCGCGCCCGTGGGCCAGGGCATCGCGGCCAAGCTCGCCCCAGAGCAGATGCGTGGTCGATATATGGCTATCTATGGCTTTGCGTGGAGCATCCCCGGCGCAATGGGGATGTATTTCGCAGGATTGATCCTGGACAATTATGACCCTAACTGGATCTGGTACGCAGCGGTAATAGTGGGCCTGATGGCTGCGAGCGCGTTCTGGTTGATGAACCTTCACCAACGCGAGCCAGATGCTGCACCCCTGGCGGAGGAACCATCCTCAAATGTCATATAACGGGTAACTTTCCGGGATTGACCCGGGTGTAGATGAATTATGGGGGC
>JBFFMI010000002.1:0-60650 GCA_041554155.1 Anaerolineales bacterium | reverse complement strand
GACAGGCCCCTATAACCGCTCGCTTGCAGCCAGACTGCTGTCTATTTTCATTGTGGTTGGTTTGATCGCCAGCGTAGTTCTCGTTGCCGGTGATTGGGTCCTTGCGCAACGTTCTGCTCGAGAACTGCTTGAGCGGCAAATGCTGCAAACTGCCGACCAAGCCGCTGGTACGATTCCCTACTTTATTCAGGCTGGCAGATCATTGAACCAGCAAATTGCGGATGAGTTGGCGCCTATCGTACAGGCCAACGATATCAGTGTCGAGGACTTGCAGGAGACTTTGCGCCTCTATGCATTCCACCAAACACTGGTTTTATATGATCGAGAGGCCTCCGTCCTTGCGAAGTACCCCGAGGAAAATTTCCCAGATCAGGAGGTCAGTTTTGAATTAGGGGCTGCCGTCAATGCAGCGTTATTGGGCGTTCCACAAGAAATTGTGTTGATCCCTCGACCCGGCGCCAATGCCGCGCGACTGGCCTTTATCACGCCGTTAACCATTGAAGAGGATATCCTGGGCGTTGCTGTAGGTGTGGTTGACATGAGCAACAACCCCTACATTCAACCGTTACTCGAAATCCTCGTTGGTTTTAACCCCGGCTCAGCCTTTATCACCGATGCATCTAATAGGATCTTAATCCACCCCGATTCCAATCGGTTGATGGAAATTTTCGAAAGCCCGGATGATGGCGGTGCGGCGGTGGTCCTTGATCGGGCTTCAGATGGAACACGACGCTTGCTCTACAACCGCCCGATTAATGGTTATGCCTGGAAGGTTATGTTGCTCACACCACAGAGCGAAGTCCAGCGCTTGGCTTTGCGAATCGCAGCAAATCTAATCGGTGTGATCATGGTAGTCGGCGTTATCGTGTTGGCAGCGATTTACTTGATTAGTCGTAGAGTCACCCAACCGCTCAGGATGATGTCGACAGTGGCTCAATCGATTGCGCGTGGCAATCTTGCTCAGCCCATCGAAGGGGAGGGGGAGGATGAAATTGGGCGGCTGGCCACATCATTTGAACGCATGCGCAGGCGGCTCAAAGCTCGACTGGATGAAATGGGTTTGCTGCTGCAAGCCAGCCAGCGCGTTGCGAGCAGTTTCAATCTGGCTGAGTCACTACCACCGATACTCGAGGGATTAAGGGAGCTCACGGATGCAGACTTGGTCCACCTGGCCCTCGAAAAGGAAGATCTCGATAGCCGGGTGCCGGAAGTGTACAGCGCTGGTATTGACCCTGGTAATTGGGCTGTTCTCGATTCACAACTCTTAAGCCTAACCCGTACCAAAGGTCGTTTCACACTCGAAAATCCAACCCGGGCGAAAGCGGTGCTGGAGATCTCAGCGCTGGAATCACCGTTAGAGGCGCTGACATCGGTACCGCTTTCCCACGAAGATGAGTTTGTCGGAGCCCTCTGGTTGGGCTATCAGCAGTCACACGTCTTTTCACCGGATGAAGTTAGGCTGCTGACCATTCTCACCGGGCAGTTGGGCATCGCAGTTTCCAACACCCGTCTTTATCAACGGGTGGAACAAGAACGGTCTCGGCTCACTGCCGTCCTGGAAACAACCCCGGACGCTGTCATCCTGATCGATCAAGACGATCGTATCTCGCTCGCGAACCCAGCAGCCGAGAGTGTGCTCACGGCTTCCGCGAGCGAGGTTATCGGTGCCAAAGCGAATAATGTCATCAAGGCGAAGGAACTTACCGACCTGCTGGCCGATGAGCAGGCAGAGACTCATACGGTCGAAATACGGCTTGATACCGGGCAGGTCTTATTCGCATCGATCTCGGATATCGCCTCCGAAGAGAAGGATACGGCTGGTAGGGTTTGCGTCCTGTGGGACATCACACACTACAAAAAGCTAGACACTCTGAAGTCCGAGTTTGTCTCAACCGTCAGTCATGATTTGCGCGCACCGCTAACCCTGATGCGCGGGTATGCAACCATGCTTACCATGGTCGGCGCAATGAACGAGCAGCAAAAAGAGTTTGTGAGCAAAATATTGACAAGCGCTGATCAAATGGGGAATTTAATTGAGAATTTACTGGATCTGGGCCGGATTGAAGCTGGAGTAGGCCTAGACCTGGAGCGGGTAAATCTGCTGGACCTGGTTGACTCGGTCATTCAATCTTATCGACCGCAAGCTGTGAATAAGCAAATAACACTCGATCTAGCGATCGCAGAGGAGTTAGAGCTGGTCGAGATCGATCCAACACTGATTCGCCAGGCGATCGCCAATCTTGTTGATAACGCCGTTAAGTACACATCAGCCGGTGGTGAGGTGATGATCAGCGCGTATCAGCAGAGAGGTATTCAGTATCTCTCCGTGAAAGATAATGGCTTAGGGATTGCGCCAACAGATCAAGCGCGTTTGTTTGAACGGTTTTACCGGGCACGCAGGCAGGAAACCTTGAATATTAAGGGCAGCGGCCTGGGATTGGCGATTGTAAAATCGATCGTGCAGCAGCATGGTGGTGAAGTTACCGTAGAAAGCCGGCTGGGTGAGGGTAGTACATTCACCATCCGCTTCCCGATACACCAGGAGGAACAGCCTGAACAGTTAGCCTTCGATGGTGAGCCTGACGAGATTGACAATTGACGGCCTGAGTGGCTTATTGCTATAATCGACGCACAATTTCATACGAGAGCGTAAATCACTGGGAAGAGTAGGCTGCCAAGCGCTGACAGAGACGGAGCGGCCATGGGTTGAGAGCCCCCACAGTTGCAGCTGCCGAACGTCACCCGGTGCGCCCGCCGCAGAACCCGAATTTCGGTAGTAGATCGGCGCGGGAGAGCCCGTTATAGCCATGCCGAGTAGGCACCAGAGAGCGATCACACTGTGATGTGTGACGTAATGAGGTGGTACCGCGGAGGTTTGCAGCCCTTCGTCCTCAAGGACGGAGGTTTTTTGTTTAAATGCTTTGAAAATCTGTGTGAGACACAAGGATGGAGAGGTTTGCATGACTGAATTTATCATTTCAAAAGCGTATGATTTCGAAGAAGTTGAGGGTCGCATTTATGCCTGGTGGGAATCACAGGGGTTTTTCAATGCAGAGATCCATGAGAGCCAAAAGCCGTATGTCATTTCTATGCCACCCCCGAATGTCACCGGAGAATTGCACAATGGGCACGCACTCTTCGTGGCTTTTGAAGACTTGATGACACGTCATGCACGCATGCTTGGGTACCCGACCCTCTGGCTTCCGGGCACGGATCACGCGGGAATAGCCACACAATTGCAAGTGGAGAAGTATTTACTTGAAACACAAAATCGTCGTCGTGAAGATATCGACCGTGAAGAGTTTGAAGCCATGGTCTGGGATTGGAAAGAGAAGTATGGTGGGATTATCACACAGCAATTGCGGAGACTGGGCGCATCTTGCGACTGGCGGCGTGAACGTTTTACCCTGGATGATGGTTTATCGCGTGCTGTACGCGAGGCTTTTGTGCGTTTGTACGACAAAGGCTTGATCTATCGAGGGAGCTACTTGATCAACTGGTCGCCCGGGTTGAAGACCGCTGTAAGTGACCTTGAGGTTGAATATCATGAGGAAGAAGGCAATCTCTATTATTTTAAGTACAGGGTCGATGGGTCGGAGGAACATATCCCGGTTGCGACAACGCGACCGGAGACCATCCTGGGGGATACGGCGGTGGCGATTCACCCCGAAGATGAGCGCTATGCTCACTTGATCGGGGCAAATTGTCTGGTGCCGATTCTTGAAAGAGCGATACCCGTGATCGCCGATGCCTACGTCGATCGAGAGTTTGGTACTGGGGCACTTAAAATTACCCCCGGGCATGATCCCGCAGATTATGACATCGGTCAGCGGCACGACCTTGAGATCATCAATGTTCTCAACCCTGATGCCAGCATGAACGAATCTGCCGGGCCTTATGCAGGGTTGGACCGTTTCGAGTGCCGGGATAAATTGTGGTCTGATATGGAATCCGCAGGGCTTACGATCAAGACCGAGCCCTACACGATGCAGATCCCACGCTCCCAGCGTGGCGGCGAAATTATCGAACCGATGATTTCGACGCAATGGTTTGTACACATGCAGCCGCTTGCTGAGCCGGCGTTGCGGGCGGTCCGCAACGGAGAGATCCGCATCATTCCAGAACGGTTTGAGAAGGTCTACTATAACTGGTTGGAAAACATCCGTGATTGGTGCATCTCCAGACAGTTGTGGTGGGGCCACCGTATCCCCGCCTGGCATTGCGCTGAGTGCGCGGAGATTACGGTGGCGCGCGATTTTCCCGGCCAGTGCTCACACTGCGGTTCCAAATCGATCGTGCAGGATCCGGATGTCCTCGATACCTGGTTTTCTTCCGGGTTGTGGCCATTTTCAACCTTGGGCTGGCCGGAGGAAACTGAAGAATACGCATACTTCTACCCGACTACGATGATGGAGACTGGCTATGACATCCTCTTCTTCTGGGTGGCGCGCATGATCATGATGGGAATGGAATTCACCGGACAGATACCCTTCCAACTTGTCTACCTTCATGGATTGGTGCGGGCTACAAGTGGGGAGAAGATGAGCAAATCGCTTGGGAATGCCCAGGATCCATTAGAGTTGATGGATCTATATGGGACCGATGCCTTGCGGTTCATGCTGTTAACGGGATCCACCCCTGGGCAGGATTCACGCATCAATCTGGAACGTCTTGAATCTAGTCGGAATTTTGCCAACAAACTCTGGAATGCCGGTCGGCTCATTTTGAGTGCGATCGAAAAAACTGCGAATCAACCATCTGTCCCGCCCGAGTTTACCAGCGCCGATCGATGGATCCTGGCGCGCGAGTCGCAGGTTATCCATGAGGTCTCCCGGCTCTTTGATACCCATCAATATGGCGAAGCCGGGCGGCAGTTGAATGAGTTCTTCTGGTCAGAATTCGCGGACTGGTATCTTGAGATCGCGAAATTACAGCTCGATGGTGATGAAGGGCGAATTTGGTTAACCAGCCAAGTAATGGTACGTGTTTTTGAGACGTGCCTGCGCTTGCTTCACCCTTTCATGCCGTTCGTTACCGAAGAATTGTGGGGGATCCTGCGCAAGGGGTGTCAGACCCGTGCGAATGGAATTGAACCAAGAGAAGGGTGGGGAGAAGCGCTGATCGTATCCACCTGGCCAGAGGTCGAAGAAGATCTGGTAGATGTCTCCGCAGTGGAAGATTTCGCCTATGTGATGGATATCGTCGCGTCGATTCGCAATATCCGGGCAGAAAAGAATGTGACGCCGAAGCAGCGCATTCCAGCGTTGATCCATGCCGGTCCAAGGGCAGCACAACTAGAGACTGTGCGCTCGGCTATTCAAAGCCTGGCAGGACTGGATCCGGACGGATTCCAAATTGCCGAATCAATTGAGAGACCGGAGAACGCGTTACCATTCGTTGTCCGTGATGTGGAGATCTACCTCCCGCTCGAAGGGATGGTTGACCTCGCCAAAGAGCGGGAACGGTTACAGCTGGATCTGGAAGAAGTCGAAGACCAAATCGGTAGGTTACAGGCTCTTCTTGATGGGCCATTCGCGGAGCGTGCACCTGCGGAAGTCATCGCAAAGGAACGTGCGAAGCTGGCAGGATATAACGAAACGAGGGGCAAGCTACAGTCTCAACTCCAGGATCTGGGTTAGGGCGACGGTAATTCATCGATAAACCGATAAATTGAGTCGGATGATGGCACAAAGAAATCCACAACAATCTCTTCCTTTGCGAGCGGTGATCCCGGGGTTGGTGATCATCCTGCTGGTAGATCTCCTTGCCATTCTCGGGTTCTGGCCCGCCGCGCCCGGTCTTAATACGGCGTTCTCCATGGTATTGCTCCTGCTGCCATGGGTCACCTTGTTGGTCTCTCGCGGGCAAATACGTAGCTTGGGATATCGGCGCGAGCGATTCCTTAAAACGGTTGGATGGGGCATGGTTGCAGGTGGTCTATGGCGCATCTTTAGCCTGCTCTTCAATCTCTGGGGACTAAGCTTGGGAGCGAGTCTCGATCCGTGGATGACCAGACTCATCGGCGCTGTGATTTGGGTGCCCCTGCTCGAGGAAACGTTCTTCCGAGGCTATCTGGGGCGATCACTCATCAGCAAGCTAGGTCTCTGGCCGGGTACGCTGCTCCAGGCGTTGCTGTTCAGCCTGCATCCTGTCCATCTGGGACAGGGTGCGATTTCACTGGTCAGCGTCTTTGGATTTGGTCTGCTCGCTGGGTGGCTTCAATTTCGATTCGATAATCTCTGGTCAGCCTGGGCTGCACATGCGTTTGCGAATGTGCTTCCGCTGCTCGTGTTCGTCTAAGGGGCAAGTGGTGCAGTCGCAGGGGTGTGTGCTCGATATGATATACTCCTGCGCTTGGAGGCTTCATGCGGCGAAGGGGATCTAATATTCAGCGATGGATTTCGATCGCGTTCTTATTGGCAGCCGCGTCGCTGTTCTTCTTTGAATTGTTTTCCTATAGTCGCGATCGGGCACTGCTACCTGATCAGATGTCGATCGCAGGGATCGCAGTAGGCAATACGACACAAGCCGAAGCCCGTGAAAGGCTGCTCCAGACCTTCAGCACCCCGGTCGAACTTTATTACGAAGATCAGATTATCCTGCTCAATCCTGCCAATGTGGGCTTCCGCCTGGATACGGATGTGATGTTGGCCGCGGCAGAGCTTGAACGAACAGAAAAATCGTTCTGGACGGGCTTCTGGGATTTTCTATGGAATCGGCCGGGACAGGCCGTGAGCATTCCGCTCAAGTCGGAATTTTCGAGCAGTCAGCTCGAAAACGCGCTGAGTGATATCGCTGCGAGGTACGATACGCCGCCAACCAGTTCAGAGCCGATCCCCGGTACCCCGAATTTCCAACCTGGCACGCAAGGGCGAGTTTTAGATATTGGCCGGGGGGTAAACCTGGTGGCGGCGGTTCTTCAGTCGGCATCCCGGCGCAGTGCTAACCTGCCGATCGTCAACGAAGGTCCGGCGAAGCCAACCCTCGAAACACTCGAAATCCTCTTCAAGCAGGTAATTGAAGTTACCGACTTCAATGGTCTTGTGGTGCTCTACCTCACAGACCTGCGTACAGGAGAAACGCTACATTTTGGCACTCTTGGGGGGCAGGAGGTCGATCTTGAGCCGGATATCGCGTTCTCCGGTGCATCGATCAATAAGATCAGCATACTTACGGCCTTCTATCGCTACTTTGATGAACCCCTCGCACCAGAACCCGCCCGCTGGGTTGAAGAGATGATCGAAGAATCCGGAAACGACCCCTCTGATTGGTTGATGGAGCAGATCGATCTCCAGCGCGGGCCATTGGTCGTCACGGAAACGCTGAGAGAGCTCGGTTTTGAGAACACCTTCCTTGCGGGGTACTACTTCCCGGGCGCGCCGATCCTACAAATCTATCGGACGCCAGCTAACCAGCGCTTTGATATCGATACCAGCCCGGACCCGTATACCCAGACAACGGCTTCAGACATCAGTATGCTGCTCACGGATATCTATGCCTGTGCCCAAGGCGGGGGCGCGCTCTTGGCCCGTTTTCCAGACGAAATTACGCCGGCGGAGTGTAGTCGCATGCTCGATCTGCTCTCAGCAAACGTTCTGGGCACGCTGCTTAAAGGTGGTGTTCCGGAAGGCACCCGGGTTGCGCACAAGCATGGTTGGCGGAGTTCACCCCTGGATATGATTGGGGATGCTGGCATCGTCTTCACGCCGGGTGGGGACTATACGCTCTCGATATTCCTGTGGAATGAGCAGGAGATGATATGGGAACCCACATCACGACTGGTGGCCGACCTTTCTCGCGCAGCCTACAACTACTTCAATCCACCCTCATAATCATCTTTACCCATACCCAATATAGCTATAGCCATTCAGGATTCCTGGTAGCAAGGAGGGCTGGAATTGGAAAAAAGATGCCGATGACGTACCATAATGAGCATCGGGCCATTCTCCATGGAACCTGAACTGGACAGAACATCTCCGATTATAGGAAGATTGACCCGTAGGCTTATGACGGTTTGCACTGGAAGCAACCAGCAACCAAAGTTATCGTAACTATTGAAATGTGAGGAGGTTGTATGGCCAGAGGCAGGATAGTTATTAGTGAGGATCTTTGCAAAGGCTGCGAATTATGTACCAGCGTCTGCCCAAAAGATCTAATTGAGATGGCGATGGATCGCTTTACGCCGAAAGGCTACCATCCTGCTGCGTTAATCGATCCTGATGGTGAATGTACAGGTTGTGCTATCTGTGCCGTAATTTGTCCAGATGCGGCGATTACCGTGTATCGTTGGGTGCAAGAAGGAAAAGCAGTTGCCGCAATTGCATAAGGAGGCAAGGTTTGGCCAAGGAACTACTTAAAGGCAATGTCGCGTTTGCGGAAGCAGCGATACGGGCGGGATGCGAAGCCTACTTTGGTTATCCCATTACCCCCCAAACTGAAGCGCTGGAGCACATGTCCGCCCGGATGCCAGAACTTGGGCGGGTTTTTTTGCAGGCTGAAAGCGAAGTTGCAGCAGTCAATATGGTCTATGGTGCTGCCTGTGCTGGCGTAAGGGTGATGTCATCCTCCTCCAGCCCAGGTGTGAGCTTGATGATGGAGGGTCTTTCCTATATTGCCGGTTCTGAAGTCCCGGTTGTATTGGTGGATATCATGCGCGGTGGCCCTGGTCTGGGTAATATCGCGCCATCTCAGGGAGATTACTTCCAGATGGTTAAGGGTGGGGGGCATGGAGATTACCGCCAGGTGGTCCTTGCACCGGCAACGATCCAGGAGTTGATCGATCTTACTGTCGAGGCTTTCGATATTGCTGAGAAATACCGCTGTATCGTTGTCGTTTTAGCAGATGGTTGCCTGGGTCAGATGATGGAACCGGCTGAGCTCCCACCGATGAAGGAAGTCCGTAAACTGGAAGATCGACCGGATTGGGCACTCACGGGAGCAAAGGATCGTGACCCGAATGTGATCTCCTCGATCTACATAGACCCCGTAGAAGAAGAAGTATTCAACCTCAAGTTGGTGGAAAAGCAGAAGCAAATCGAGGCCAGTGAATTGCGTTACAAGGAAAGTGATCTGGAGGATGCAGACATGGCGATTATCGCTTTTGGTACAGCCGGTCGGATCGCACAATCCGCAATCCGCCAGGCTCGGGCAGATGGGTTGAAAGTTGGTTTGCTGCGCCCGATCTCGCTGTACCCGTTCCCTGAGCAAGCGATTGCTGACGTCGCCGGCAAAGTTAAACGCATCCTCGTTGTGGAGATGAATGGCGGACAAATGCTGGAGGACGTTCGCCTGGCAGTAGAAGGTAGAGTCCCCGTTGATTTTTATGGCCGTATGGGGGGCGTAGTCCCTCTACCTGATGAGGTCCTTGAACAGATCCAGCTCACATTTGAAAAGATGGGATAGTGCGCTTTAGGAGTGCATAGATGACGGAAGAATCGCTCGTCGAAACGCTGATTTATAGCAAACCGGAAGCTCTCACCACCATAGGCACACATTACTGCCCCGGCTGTACGCATGGAACCGCTCATCGCCTCGTCGCAGAGGTTCTGGATGAAATGGGCTTGCGGGAAAAGTCGATTGGTGTCGCCCCGGTAGGTTGTTCTGTATTCGCCTATAAATACTTCAACATGGATTTTGCCGAAGCGGCGCATGGCCGCGCACCTGCTATGGCTACCGGACTGAAACGGGTGAGCCCGGATTCAATCATCTTCACCTACCAAGGTGACGGTGATCTCGCCTCTATTGGAGCGGGAGAGATTCTTCATGCGGCAGGCCGGGGTGAAAACATAACGGTGATCTTCATCAATAATGCGATTTATGGCATGACCGGGGGGCAGATGGCGCCGACGACGCTCCCCGGCCAAAAAACCACTTCAACGCCGCTGGGGAGGGATATCGAATCTCATGGTTTTCCCCTGAAGATGGCTGAAATTCTTTCCCAGTTGGACGGTGCCGCCTATGTTGTCCGGCGCAGCTTGCACGATGTAGCGCACATCCGCAAAGCCAAAAAAGCAGTGCGAGAGGCTTTCGAGGTTCAGGTGAAAGGTATGGGTTTCTCGATGGTCGAACTGCTATCGAGCTGTCCAATAAATTGGGGAATTACCCCAGAAGAATCGTTGGATTTCATCAAGGATAAGATGCTCCCCATGTACCCGCTCGGTGATTACAAGGTGCTGGGTGCCGATGGGAACGGGCGTAAAGGCTAGGAAGCATGCAAAAAGAGATCATCATCTCCGGATTTGGAGGTCAGGGGGCTTTATTTGCGGGTCAGCTGCTGGCCTACACGGCGTTGGAGCAGGGATTGCATGTGACCTGGTTCCCCTCCTACGGGCCGGAAATGCGCGGAGGTACCGCCCACTGCACGGTGATTCTCGGCGATGAAGAGATCGGGTCACCCATCGTAAAGAATCCAAGCGGTATCATCGTGATGAACATCCCCTCCTTGGAGCGCTATGAGAACCTGGTTCGAGACAATGGATACTTGGTGGTGAACACTTCACTCGTCGACCGCAATCCCGAGAGGGAAGATATTCAAACCATCCTGGTGCCAGCCATCGACATCGCTGAAGAGCTAGGCGATAAGCGCATGGCCAATCTGGTATTGCTGGGCGCACTGATGGACAGGATGGGTCCCCTCACGATCGAACAGATTGGGGATGCTCTGGGTCGGCACATACCCGAACACCGCCGGAATTTACTCGGCGCGAATTTGAAGGCGCTGGCAAAGGGTGCGGAATTGGCACAGTCACAGCTGCAGGCAGCGTAGCTGGCCTTTGTAGTCTACGAAAAATGCAACCCCGGGGTCATTCCAGCTCTGGGGTTGTTTTCGTTTAAGTTAGCGCGGATGATTCTGGGTGGTGCCGCACTGGGGGCAGCGTGTGTCGTCCGCCTCGAGTAAAAAGCCGCATTCGATGCAGGACACCGGCTGATTGGGCCCGAGCGGTGCGCCACATGCGATGCAGTGGGGGTTGCCGACCGGATTTGCAGTGAGGCAGTAGTCACAGGATAGCCGGCGCAGGCGGTCGGAGAGCTCATGGGAAACACCCAATGCTTCGGCCGCGTTGGAGATCGCCTGCCAGATGCGCATAGTCAATTGCATGGAGGAGATGTCTTGCGCGATGTCATCCAATCGGTGCAGCAGGTTGAGGGGGCGCCGTAGCGTAGCCAGGGCGCTGATTCCCAGGCTCGCAGCCACCCCAAACCAATCCTGCTGGCCCAGACGGACATGGACCCCATCTTCCACTGCAGTCAGGTGAACGGTAATCGCGGTGCGGCCTCCTGAAGACGGCGCAGAGGGTGAGGCGATCTGGACGATCCGTTGCGCACCTCTTCCTATGGATCGGGCGATGAGATTGCCCTGATTAAATTCGGCTATCAGAGCGCGGGCGAAATCTTCCGGGCTGATATCCCCGTAAAAGGTTTTTTGATCCATAGCTGCTTTTGGCATGCGTATGCTGCTCCTGCGTGAATTGGAGGGTGTAGTATAATCCGCCGGATTGGGTGGTGCAATGACACAGCGTTTTGCGCGAATATTTTCAATCATACTCCTGGCAGGTGTGGTGGTTCTCAACCTGAGCACCACTACGGGTGCCTGGGCTTCCCCACGCTTGCAAGACGCGACGGTGACCGGTACACCAGAAGGTCCCACCATCCTTGTACCCGAGCAAGTCAACGTTCGACTCGGGCCGAGCACGGACTATGAGAAGGTCGGCGTCCTTATCGCTGGCCAGACAGCTCCGGCGCTTGGCCGCTCACCCGGCGGGGAATGGATCCAGATTTTCTATGCCGGTGTGCCAGGAAATATCGCCTGGGTATATGCGCCCTTTGTTGTGCTGGAAACCGGTCAGCGCCTTTTACCGATCATTGAACCGCCTCCAACACCAACCCCACGTGTGACTGCCACGATCGATCCGACTTTAGCAGCCCAATTCAATATTGGTGAAGCCCCCGCAACGCGGTTGCCGACCTTCACCCCCGCAGAGCCAGTCTCCATACCAACCTTCGAAGCAGTTGATACAGCAGGGTCTGGGGGTTTCCCGCCCATTCTCGCCATTTTGGCACTGCTTGTGATCGGGGTTGTTGGGACGATCATTTCGGTTCTACGCGGGGGTTAATCTCACTTAAACAGGCCTTCGTCCCTGGAAGCCATCTTCGAGCTCGTGCCAGAACCCCACCTCTTTCTCGCCAAACTGCCAGCATAAGAAGATGACTTCGCCCTCTCGAATGGAAGGGAAGTCGATCAAACCGCTGTTTACATCCTTGACAAAAACATCATATTGTTGAATTTGGTAAAGGATATCTTTCAGTTTCCCGAAGGCTTTTAGCGCCTCTGCTGAGATCAGGCTGCCGCCGTTATGCACGGCTTTTTGTAGAACAGGTTCTAATTTGGGCTGTAGTTCAAGGATTATTTCCCGAGTGGCAAGCATCTCGGCAACGAGCGGAGAAATGATTTCAAGCAATTGATTCGCTTGTTCTAGTGAGAAGTAACGTGGGTAGCTATCCATAACTAAACAGCAGGTCGGTAATGACCTGCTGTCTCATTCTAGCATATGCAGCTACGTACACGAATGGTTCGCTTCGTCGGGGAAGCTGTAATTTAGTGGCAACCACAGCCACCGGCTGCCGGAGCATGGTCCGCATGGGGAGCGGCACCTTCCGTGCGGAAAGAGTTGCCACAACCGCAAGAAGAGACCGCATTCGGGTTCTTGATACTGAAACCTCCACCCATCAAATCATCCACGTAGTCAATGATAGCGCCTGTCATATAGCCAAGTGACACTGGATCAATCACGACATCGACATTTTCGTGGTTGAAGCGGGAATCTGATTCACGTGGTTCTGGTTCGAAAGCCATTCCATATTGAAAGCCCGAACATCCGCCGCCGGAAACGAAAACTCGTAGTGCGTGCCCCTGAAGTTCTCGCTCCTCCATCAATTGATGTATACGCTTGGCTGCGTTAGGGGTGATCGTAAGTGTTTCTACCGCTTCAAGTTGAATATTCGACTCGGTCATGACCTGACCTCCGTAAATGAGTGAGTAGCCTAAGACTATGTAACTGGGTCTAGTTTATCATATATAAAGTTTCTGTCAAAAGGCTACGAAGGTGCAGGCTATCGAGAGCTGGAACCGTCTCCAGCCACCGTTTTTCCGGTGATTCACTGTCGTAAACGGTTCTCGTCTTGACACAGCCCTTCTCAGAAGTATAATTTGCGTGGGTTCAGGTCTGGCGACCTAGTGGCGGCAGGCCTTTTCGCGTGGAGGTGTGGATGGCTGACGAACTCAATAATTCCGAAATCGAGATCCCGCAAGAGCTTCAGGGGCAAGTTTCAATTACAACGATCGATAAACTTTATAACTGGGGTCGCCGAAACTCGGTTTGGCCCATGATGTTTGGTCTGGCTTGTTGTGCGATCGAAATGATCGGAGTTGCAGCAAGCCGCTATGATTTTTCTCGATTTGGTATGGAGGTGATGCGCGCCAGCCCGCGACAAGCCGATCTTATGATCGTCTCGGGCACCGTCACCAAAAAGATGGTTCCGCAAATCGTGCGTCTTTATAACCAGATGCCCGAGCCAAAATACGTCCTGGCGATGGGTGCATGCGCTTCGGGTGGCGGTCCCTTCAAAGAGGGCTATAGCGTTGTTTCGGGCATCGATAAGTTTGTGCCCGTAGACGTATACATCCCCGGTTGCCCGCCGACACCACAGGCATTACTGAATGGTTTGATAAAGCTCCAGGAAAAAATCGATAAGCAATCCATAAGCGAGGTCCGCTGGTATAAGCAAGAAGCATCAGAACCTATCCCCATACCCGTTCTGGGCCCTGACCTGATCGATCCTCGCGATATTCCAGAATTCACGAAAACGCTGGCTGCGGCGAAAAAGACGCCCGCGACTGACGAATCCGAAGCTTAATCGCTCAGAATCCAATGGATAGGCCGATTTCAAGATGACAGAAAATGAAGATGTAAAAGTCCTGGACGAGATCGAGAAGAAATTTGAAGGCGTTGCCACTCGCGATAGCCGGCCTGGCTACGAGGGGTATCTGGTACCAGCCGATAAACTTGTCGAATTCGCCCTGAGTGTGCGCGATGAGCTCGGGTACGATTACCTTTCATCCGTCACCGGTGTCGATTATTTACCGGACGACGTGATGGAAGTTGTTTACCACGCCTATAAGTCTGCCGGTGGCCCGGCCCTGGTGTTTAAGGTGCAAACACCCCGTGAAAACAGCGTCGTTCCCAGCCTGGTTTCTGTTTACCCCGGTGCTGACTTTCAGGAGCGGGAAGCTTGGGATCTGCTGGGCATTAAATTTCAAGACCACCCGGATTTGCGCCGCATCTTGATGTGGGATGGCTTCGAGGGACACCCCTTGCGCAAGGATTGGCAGGAAGCCTATTTCGAAGAAGAGGGCAAGCCGTTCAAGAGCCGCTGGCCAGGCGGTGAGGTTCTGCGCATTGAGGATGAACATCCATTTGGGAAAAACGTTCAATATCCTCAGGGATTTTCACCCGAGGGGTGGGTCCCCGAGGGCGAAGCAATGCTGTACGCCAGCCTGGGCCAGATGAAGAGCAATGAGCGTGAAAAGCAGAATATCGATACTGACCAGATTGTCGTGAACCTGGGACCCCAGCATCCATCGACCCATGGCGTCTTCCGCATGGTTGTTTCGCTCGATGGTGAAACCATCGTCAGCTTGAAACCGGTCATGGGCTATCTGCATCGCAACCATGAAAAGATCGGTGAACGCAACACCTTCCTGATGAATATGCCATTCACGGATCGACTGGATTACATCTGTTCGATGGGAAATAACTTCGGTTATGCGCTGGCTGTAGAAAAACTAATGGGGATCCAGCCCCCGGAGCGTACTGAGTATATTCGTGTGATCATGGCAGAGCTGACACGCGTTGTGAATCACTTCTGGGCGATCGGCTTCCTGCTTAATGATATGGGTGCTTTCTTCACCCCCGCATTGTATGCCATCAAGGAGCGTGAGCTGGTCCTGGATATTTTCGAAGCGGTTTCAGGCTCACGCATGATGTGCAATTACTTCCGTTTTGGAGGTGTCTCCCGGGACATCTCTACTCCGGTACTTGACAAGATTAAACTACTGGTGAACGATCGATTGCCAGATAAGATCGATGAACTTGATCGCTACCTAACAGAAAATGAGATCATCCGCTCGCGAGGTGTTGGTGTGGGAGTGCTCTCAAAAGAGGATGCCATCGCCTATACAGCGGGCGGGCCAGTTCTGCGCGCATCGGGCGTTGCATATGATGTTCGTAAGGCTGATCCATACTCGATCTATGACCAATTCGATTTTGATGTGGCTGTGCGCTACAACGGTGATGTCTACGATCGCTACCTGATCCGGGTAGACGAAATTCGTCAGAGCCTCCGGATCCTACAACAGGCAGTCGAGCGCATCCCACAAGGTGAAATTCAGACTGGTAAGCCGCAATACCAAGTACGCGTTCCTGCCGGCGAGGCCTACGGTCGGGTGGAAAATCCCAAGGGTGAGTTGGGTTACTATGTCGTCTCCAATGGCCAGCCTAACCCATGGCGCTATCACGTGCGCGCGCCTTCATTCATCAATCTGACCGCTATGGAAAAAATGTGTCTTGGCCAGAAGATCGCCGACGTTGTGGCTATCCTCGGTTCGATCGATATCGTTTTAGGTGAAACCGATCGCTAGAGTTCGTATGCGAGCGAGATGGGGAGAAGTGTATGTACGGTAAGGGCTTGATTAAGGGTTTAGGCGTCACGCTGATGCATTTCGTTGAGACGTATATTGAAGATATCCGCTGGTTAGGTAAACGGCGCTATTTCAACGAAGAAGCTGTTGAAGCACGACAAGCTGCGGATACGCGCGGGATTTTCACGGTTCAATATCCTGAGGAGAAGTTGCAGGTACCTGAGGAATTTCGCTACATTCCGTTCCTTCTGTATGAAGAGGACGAGAACGGTGTAAAACAAGATCGCTGCACTTCCTGCGGTATTTGCGCCAAGGTCTGCCCTCCACAATGTATTTGGATCGTGCGATCCAATGACCCTGAAACTGGTCGCCCGATCCCCGAACCCACAGACTTTTTCATTGACATCGATATTTGCATGAACTGTGGTCTGTGTGCAGAGTACTGTCCTTTTGACGCGATCAAGATGGATCATGACTATGAGTTGGCCTCCTATGATCGTCACGAAGCGCACATTTTCGACAAGGAAAGACTCAGCAAACCGGTCAGTTATTACGCAAAAATACGCCCTGAAAATTACGCGCGCGAGGAAGCTATACGGGCAGAAAAAGAAGCTGCCAAAGCAGCGAAGAAAAAGAAAGAATAGTCAGGATCCGAGACAGGAATGTACCAGGCGGATACGGAGCTCTTGTTTCCCATGCGCATCACCCCTCAACTGCGGGATTTACGGGGGGGAGAATGGTGCAAACTCGTTGACATGATCTGTGCCAGCCCAGAAGACTCTCCATCCCGGCTGGCTTTTAACCTCCTGTTGATCCGTCTCGCCAATTGTTTATCCTGTCATACACATTCCTATCGGGCTATGCGTGGTTGCACAACCTGTGCGATCCATACGGTTCGCCGCTTCGATGGTACGGACGACGAACTTCTCGCACAGTATCATCGATCGCTGAATGAGATCATTGCACACCTTGAGATAGCCTGAAGAAGGGCAACCCTTTCCCACCCCTATGACAAAAAATGACATAAAATCTGCCATCGCTGTCGCCTCAGGCAAAGGCGGTGTAGGCAAATCAACGGTTGCGGTTAATCTCGCAGTCTCATTGGCTCAAACTGGAGCGAAGGTCGGATTGTTGGACGCTGATATCTACGGTCCGAATGTTCCCACCATGATGGGGGTCGCAGAAATGCCAACCCAATCTGAGGAGGGGCTAATTCCTGCGCAAGCGCATGGTGTCAAGGTGATGTCGATTGGATTTATGGTTCCGCAGAAGCAACCACTGATCTGGCGCGGTCCCATGCTTCACAGTGCGATCCGGCAATTTGTCCAGGATGTGCTCTGGGGAGAGCTCGATTATCTCATTATTGACTTACCACCTGGGACGGGAGATGCCCAGCTGAGCCTGGCACAAAACCTTGCATTAACAGGTGGGATCATCGTTACTTTACCCCAAAAGGTCTCGCGTGAGGATGCAGTCCGAGGACTGGAAATGTTTCGATCGATGGAAGTCCCCATCCTGGGCGTTATCGAGAACATGAGCTATCTAGAACTCCCCGATGGTGAAGTAATGGATGTGTTTGGCCAGGGAGGTGGAGAAGAACTCGCTCAGGAGAGTGATGTCCCATTCCTGGGTGCAATCCCGATGGATCCCACAGTTCGGGAGGGTGGTGATCAAGGGAAACCGATCGTCCTCACCAACCCCGAGAGCAGCGTTGGGATGAGTTTCAAGGCGATCCTTGATCGGCTATCAGCCGAACTTGGTGCTCAGGCCACTTCTGCCGCCCCGAACATCGAGATCACTGATTAAACTAACCATCATCAAACAGCAGTTTTCTCCCGGTATCCACACTTGGCAACTCGTCGTAGCATCGATTAATATGGTGTATTAGCGATAGCTTTGAGGATGATAGGTATGGTTGATAGTACTGCTATAAAACGTATTGCATCAGTTCGCTTCCAACCCGTCGGCAAACTCTACCACTTCAATGCGTCCCGCGTGGCTGACCTGCAGGTGGGAGACTACGTGATCGTCGTGACAGCGCGTGGCCGTGAATTGGGTGAGGTGGTTGGGTTCCCTGAGAACGGTGAACACGGAAAAGATGCCACGTACAAACCGATCGAGCGCCGGGCGACCGCGCGCGAGCTCGTGTTACAGCGTACTTGGCGCCGCAAGGAACTCGAGACCATGATCGAATGCCGCGCGGCAGCTTCCAAGCTTGGATTGGACGCTATAAAGATCGTCCGGGCGGAATATTCTTACGACGGATCTTCACTCGTATTCCTATACAGCAGCGAGGGCGATGAAAAGCCTGATTTGAGCGAGCTTACACGTGAGATGGAACGGGCGTTCAGCAAGACAAAAATCGAAATGCGTCAGATCGGTCCACGTGATGTTGCGAAGATACTCAGCGGCATGGGCGCTTGCGGCTTAGAGGAGCGTTGTTGCTCCAAGTTCCTGACCGAGTTTAGCCCGATCTCGATTAAGATGGCGAAGGCTCAGGGGATCTCGTTGAACCCTCAGGAGATCACCGGTATGTGCGGGCGGTTACGATGTTGCTTGATTTATGAATATGAGCAATACGCTGAGGCTCGGAAGCAGCTGCCAAAACGCAAGAAGAAAGTAGTTACGCCCCGAGGTGTTGGGAAAGTTGTTGATGTAATCCCGTTGAAGAAAGCCGTGCTGGTATTACTGGAAGATGACCGCAGGGTTGAGTTCTATCTGCATGAGATCCAGCCTTATGATGAACTTAAAAAATTGCAGGAAAAGGCGGAAGCACCCTGTGAACGTCATGGTGAAGGCGGTTGTAACTGCAACCGCCAGGATCAATCCAAATGACTCTGGCTGACGACCAGCAGGATGCCATCGGCATTGTTCTGGTCGTCTTAGCCCATCCGGACGATCCAGAATTTTTTTGTGGGGGTACAGTTGCACGCTGGATAAGCAGCGGATGCGAGGTTCATTATTGTCTATTGACCAGGGGGGATAAAGGATCGGATGACAATCTCAAACCGCCAGAAGAGCTCGCACGGATACGAGAAGGAGAACAGAAAGAAGCTGCGGCGGTACTGGGGGTGAAGGAGGTTCAATTCCTCGACGAGCCTGATGGCTACCTTATGCCCAGCCTTGAGCTTCGAGAAAAGATTGTGCGGGTTATCCGCCGGGTACGACCCGATATTGTCATCACGTGTGATCCGACGAATTTCTTCCCCAGCAATCGCTATATAAACCACGCCGATCATCGCGCTGCTGGGCAGGTTACGCTGGATGCCGTCTTTCCGGCTGCCCGCTCAGCGCTGTATTTTCCTGCGCTGTTAGAGGAAGAGGGGCTGGAGCCGCATAAAGTGCACCAGGTCTACGTTGCTGGCGCGCAGCATCCAAATCTGACGATTGATATCACAGATTCATTCAGCCTGAAATTGGAAGCCTTAAGCAAGCACCAGAGCCAGATTAAAGATATCCATGCGTTGGAGGAGCGCCTGCGGTCCTCTATGCTCGACCCTGATAGCCCTCCCCAAGAACCACGCTACATCGAGCGCTTCCGTCACATAGCCCTGCGATAATCGAGCATGATAGATCCTCATACATTGCGCAGGATTGCGCAAAATTTACAACCTCAACTTGTATCCTGGCGCCGTGACTTCCATCAATTCCCGGAATTGGCTTTCCAAGAAGAGCGAAGCGCAGCGCAGATCGTGGAGGCTCTGAAACGTAGCCAGTACGACCCGATAACCGGGATCGCACAAACCGGGGTCGTTGCATCGATCGAGGGCTTGCAAAAAAGGCCGCGCGTGATGCTGCGCTTCGATATGGACGCTCTGCCTATTAAGGAGTCGACGGGTGCAGCCTACGCCTCCCAGATTGATGGGGTGATGCATGCTTGTGGACACGATGGGCACATGGCGATCGGGTTGGGTGTTGCGCGTGCGTTAAAGGAAATCCAGGATGAGTTGCCTGGCTCAGCGGTGTTGCTCTTTCAGCCGGCCGAGGAGGGGGCGGGGGGCGCCCTACGCATGATCTCGGAAGGGGTGCTTGATAGCGTCAGTGCTGATTATGCTGTGGGGTTTCATCTATGGAACGAACGACCGCTTGGTTGGCTCGGCAGTTCCAGATCCGCCAGTATGGCCGGTGCAGATCGCATTTACATTAAGCTATCTGGTAAAGGCGGTCATGGTGCGCAACCACATCTGGCGCATGATCCTATCCTTGCGGCCGCCCATTTGATCACAGCGTTGCAAACGGTTGTCTCTCGGAGAGTAGATCCCCTGGAACCCGCTGTGCTAAGTATCACTCAGATTCACGCTGGTGATGCGTTCAATGTCATTCCCGATCAAGTAGATATGCATGGAACGATCCGTACCTTTTCGCGGGAGAGGCGTGAAAGCATCCTCAACGATGTCGAACAGATTATCAAGAAGCAAGCGGAGAGTTTCAATTGTCAGGCCGAGATGGTTGTCAAAGAGATATCCCCTCCCTTGGTGAATGACCCACACGCGGTAGATTGTATTCTGGATCACTTTGCCCGATGCGCGCCAGACCTCGCTGTGGACCCAGATTTCCAGGTCTTGGGTTCTGAAGATATGGCTTTTTTTATGGAGCAAATCCCGGGATTTCATTTCTTCTTAGGTTCATCTAACCCCGAGAAAGGATTGGATGCTGCACATCACAATCCCGGATTCGATTTTGACGAGTCTGTCCTGAGCGAGGCCGTATATCTCTGCGTGCAGGCGGCACTTGCCTTAATGGAAGCATGAACCTGTTATCGAGTGTATTTCGACGTTCGAACGCCCACGGGTGGCTGCTGTTTTCAGGCCCCTCTCCAGCAATCGAAGAGAGGGCGCTGGAACGTCTTTTAGAAATCACCAATCCAAGCAGCCGTGGATTAATCCTCGCAACGGGG
Source organism: Anaerolineales bacterium (assembly GCA_041554155.1). Lineage (GTDB taxonomy): Bacteria > Chloroflexota > Anaerolineae > Anaerolineales > E44-bin32 > E44-bin32. Next base: position 40,056 of record JBFFMI010000002.1, on the reverse strand, counting down.
GAGCATTACGCTATTGTTGGACCGTGGACCGAGGACCTGAGTGCATTGCTGGAGATCGAAATTGACCATGTCGATCTGAAAAGCTTACAACCAACCGAGTTCGAGAAATATCTACGTGATTCGGATCTGCTTCTGTGCGCCAGCGCTAACCTAGACCCGTGGTTGCCTTCATTCAGCCAGATAGCACTTCCTATCCTCAACGAGTTCAGGGACGATCGAAATCGGGTGTGCTGGTTTGTTGGTGATGCAGCCCTACCCATGGGGGAATGGATATTCGACCTGCAGCAGAACACCTATCAAGCGGGTGTAGAATGGCTTCCAGGGTGCCTTGTCCTTCATGAAGAGGGGGATCTGGAAGATCTTATGCCAGTGCAGGATATTTTGCAAAATAAGCCTTTTAGCTATGCGCTCAATCTGGTTGAGGGCGCAACATTAGCCCTTGGCCCAGCTGGCGAAGTAGATCTCTGGGGGACACCACCACCGGCTATCATCCTTGGGCGTAGTTGGCTTTCATCGTAGGCTTTCCCTTTTGCCAATGTTCCACGCTGTAAACTTATGGTATATCTTACCAAGCGGTTGCTACTGACCTTTTTCAAGCTATTGGTACGAGGTGAGAATTGGTAGATCGAGTGCAGGACGGGACTCAATTGACTTTGCCCATTCGGGGTATGGATTGCTATGAATGCACACAGCATGTGCAAAAAGCGCTCGAGGAAGTTCCAGGCGTCCAGGCTGCGACGGTTCTCCTGGCGGCTGAAAAGGCGATCCTCCATCTTAATCTACCGGTGGAACGTTCGGCATTGGCGCGAGCGGTTGAGCAAGCTGGTTACGCCGTACCGGATATAGAGACAAGCGATCGCGATAGGCCGGGAAGGTCAATCGGGCGCTGGTCATGGTCTTTTTTCGCAGTAGTTGGCCTGGTGCTTTTCATTGTCATCGTTGGGGAGTGGCTCGGGTGGTTTCAGCAGATCAGTACCCTGGTTCCAGGATGGGTTTACTTGCTTTTAATCCTTATTGGAGGCTTGCCTGTTTTCAAACCAGTAGTGCAGGCTCTTGCTCAGCGTCAGATAACGTCCCACACGCTGATGACAATCGGTGTGATCGCGGCTCTGATCGTAGGGGAGTGGGCAACTGCCGTGGTCATTGTCTTGTTCATGAGGATTGGTGATTGGGTCGAACGCTTCACAACGGAAGGTGCACGTGAGTCGATTCGCGCACTAGCTGGTCTCGTACCTGATGTTGCAACTGTTGAAAGGGATGGCCAAGAGCAAATTATTGAAGTTGGTCAAATCAACTCAGGCGACGTTGTAATCTGTCGTACAGGGATGACGGTCGTGGTGGATGGGGAAATCCTTGACGGACACGCCGTGCTTGATGTATCGAGTATCACGGGCGAATCGATCCCGTCAGGTGCCGGTCCTGGATCTTCCATCTATTCCGGTTCGGTTGTGTTAGAAGGTGGTTTCAGGCTGGAAGCCACACGTGTAGGGCAGGAGACGACTATCAGCCGGATTATGCAGCTTGTCGAACAAGCGGAGGCAAATAAGGGCCGTGTGCAGCGGTTTGCGGATAAATTTTCTGCCTACTACTTGCCGGTAGTTTTAGGTATCGCTGGCCTGACCCTCCTGCTTCGGCGAGATGTGCTAGCGGCAGTAGCGGTTCTGGTCGTAGTGTGTTCCTGTGCGATCGCCCTCGCCACACCCATCGCGATGCTGGCGTCGATTGGGGCAGCGGGCAAACAAGGTCTGGTGATTAAAGGGGGACGATACCTTGAGATCCTGCCAAATATCGATGTCATTCTGCTCGATAAAACTGGGACGCTTACGATGGGTATCCCGGAGGTAGAACATATTCTCTCGGTCAGTGAGCATTCTCCCGAGGAGATTATCACCTACGCTGCAGCGGTCGAGCGTTTTTCCGAACACCCTTTGGGTGCGGCGATTCGCCGTCATGCTGCAGCATCCGATTTAAAACTCCCCGAAATCTCAGCGTATAAATCGTTTCCCGGACAAGGGGTGGAAGCCCGAGTCAGAGATCACCAAATCAGGATTGGGAATGCCCCTTTTATGAGCAAGCCCATTGCTCCAGAGATAGGAGAGCAGCTCAACAGTGGTCAAACGCATATCTACATCGAAGTAGATGGGGCTGTTTCGGGGGTAATTGGCCTTGCGGATCAATTGCGTCCAGACATTGGGAATGCGTTGCAAGATTTACGTGATCTGGGTTATAAGGACATTCGTTTGCTTACAGGCGATCATACGTCTGCCACGTTACCGATTGCGGAGAAACTCGGGGTCCCCTTCCAGGCTGCTTTACTGCCGGAAGAAAAAATTGCCATCGTGAAAGAACTCCAAGCCGAAGGACACTGCGTTGCAATGATCGGTGATGGGATTAATGATGCCCCAGCTCTGGCGCAGGCAGATGTTGGCATTGCAATGGGCGCAGCGGGAACTGATGTCGCTATCCATGCCGCTGATATCGCCCTGATGGGTGATGAGTGGATTGCGATCCCAACTCTTTTTGCATTAGCAAAGCGAACGATGCGGGTAGTGCGTCTCAACCTGATCTTTACTGCGGTTTATAACCTTATCGGTATCGGCCTGGCTTCCTTCGGTTTATTACCACCGGCATTAGCAGCCGCGTCTCAATCCCTACCCGATGTAGGAATCCTGATTAACTCTTCAAGGTTGTTGAAAACCAGGGTGGCAGGCAAGCCGTTTCGCGCTTGATCTCCTCTCCAAGCAGATCTTTAAAATCATCGATCTCACCAGTCCACTGGTTGCAATATCGAGTATTGGAACCAAACCGGGCTACCAGATATTGAGCAACTGGTCGTCCTTGATGAAGTTCAATTCTCGTGTAGCCCTCAATCTCAATTGTTCAAAGTTTGCGACGAAGAGTTTTTAAATGCACAATCACGCTGTCACTTGCAGAAAGGACAATCACGATGCAATTGCCCGAGCTATTGTATTTATCACAACGCGACGTCATCGATGTTGGCTTGGACATCAAGAGCATCATCGAGCTGGTTGAGAAGGCCTTTCATGAAAAAGGCAATCAACGAGTGGAGATGCCGCCGAAACCGGGTATCCACACGCAACCGGATGCGTTCATTCACGCCATGCCAGCATATATCCCTGCGATGCGATCAGCAGGGATCAAGTGGGTGAGCGGATACCCCGAAAATCAAACGAAAGGCCTTCCCTACATCAGTGGTTTGCTGATCTTGAACGATGTAGAGACGGGCCTTCCTTATGCCATCATGGATTGTGTTTGGATCACTGCGTACCGTACGGCTGCCGCAACGGCGATCGCTGCAAAATACCTGGCAGATCCCAAGAGCTGCAAAGTGGGTATATTGGCCTGTGGTGTGCAAGGACGCACAAATCTGGAGGCCATCAATGCGCTCTTCCCGCTGGAAAAAGTCTGGGCGTACGATATTGTGCCTGAAGTGCTCAGTGCCTATACCGAGGAGATGTCAGGCAAGCTGGGGCTTGAGATTATCGCGGTTGAAACGCCGCTCGAAGCAGTGCAGGAATGCGATATTGTGGTGACCTCGGGGCCGATTCTTAAGCATCCCGATCCAACGATCGGCGCCGGTTGGTTGCGTCCGGGTGGATTTGCGAGTGCGGTCGATTTTGATTCCTATTGGACAGCAGATGCTTTAGCGGAAATGGATAAAATCTCCACCGATGACCACGCGCAGTTCGAGTATTATCGCTCGATTGGTTACTTCCAGGACACTCCAGAACCCTACGCCGATCTGGGGGAGATCGTCTTGGGGACTGTACCCCGACGTGAACATGATGATGAGCGTGTAATTGCGATCAATCTGGGCCTTGCGATTGACGATATGGCCGTGGCTCCTGAGATTTATCAAAGGGCCAGGAAGATGAAGATTGGCACACAACTGCAGTTATGATGATCGCATAATCGAGCGTGAGAGCGGCACCAACAGAGACTGTACAAACAGGAGGAAGCAGCATGAAGGGTTGTGCCCGAATCCTTGCAGGGATCGCACTGTTGTTGTTCGTCATCAGCGCGGCGCTTACCATCATGGTTCTCAACGTGCGACTATTTCTCCTCGCCCCAGAGACATATTCAGAGGCGTTTAGACAGGAAGGTGTATACCAGGAGCTGCCAGCCCTAGCCGCGGATCAAATGCTATTTAGCATGACCTACAATCCCTGCCAGGAGGATCCAAGCAGGTGCGAGGGAGAGGGACCATCTGAACAACCCGAAAGCCTTGAAGGCGGCCTTCCTGGCTACTTTGCGAACTTACCGGAGCAGAGCTGGGAGACCGTGATCTCAGCACTAGTTGATCCGCTCTGGTTGGAGGAGCAAACGGAGGCAGTCCTCGCCCAGATCTTTGGTTTATACACCGGAGAAGGGATCCCGGACTCGATCGTTATTTCGCTCCAAGAGATTAAGGATCGTGTGGATAGCGATGCTGGATATAACGCGATCTTAGAGGTGATGCAAGCGCAGCCGGATTGCACGCTTGAGCAGGTTGCCGAGTTGACCCAAGTATTGATTACCAGAGGGTTGAGCGATGCGATCATCCGCTGCAATCCTCCGGCTGAATTAATGGCACAGGCGGAACCTTTTATCCGATCCGGTGTAGCTGTGGTTGTACAAGATTTGCCAGCCAACGTGGAAATTGCACTCCCTTCCCAGTTGTTGAATCCAGAGGGCCCCGTTGGATTAGGGTTGAATCTGGTAAGGAGCGCACTCCAGTACGCTCCCTGGGTAAGCTTGTTCTGGCTCGTGTTGATTACAGTCCTGGTAGTGCGAGATATTCGGGGCTGGTTGGGGTGGTGGGGCAGTGGTTTAGTCCTCACTGGTTTAACAACTATCGGCGCAGGTTTGGCGCTAAGACCGTTATCCGTGTGGGGTATGGAGCGCGTGCTGCAATTACAGCAAGGGGGAGGCTTATCACCTGGACTCGTTAACACCGGGCTGCGTGTAGCCACTAATATCACGAATGGTTTTTCGTCCCGTATTATGGTTACTTCGGCTATTGTGCTCGGTCTTGGATTGCTCATGTTGGTTGCGCGATACTTCTTTAAGGATCAATCGAAACGTCAGATCGGAGCTCCACTTCCACAACCGAGATCTGAATTCTGATGACCGCAGCTCTCGACATAGCGGTGATTCAGGAAGCTGCCGATGGGATACATGATTATCTTCAACCGACAGCTCTGATCCATAGCCGAGCCTTTTCTGACATTTTTTGCGCAGAAGTATGGCTGAAACTGGAGAGCTACCAACCTACGGGATCCTTTAAGGTTCGGGGGGCACTTAATAAGATGTTGGCTCTCCAGCGGGCAGGTAACTTAAAGGGTGTAGTCACTGGTTCTGCTGGCAATCACGGGTTGGGTGTTGCCTTCGCTGCGGAGTCACTCGGCATTCAACCCGTCGCGATTGTCATTCCTGAAAATGCCCCTCAACCTAAAAAAGAGAAGCTGGAGCGCTTTTCGCTTGAGTTGGTTGAGCAAGGATTTTCTTATGAGCAGGCACATCAAGCAGCTCTGCAGCTGGCAGCAGACCGGGGATGGACCTATATCTCCGCATACGATGATTTGGATATTATCGCAGGCCAGGGAACGATAGGTTTAGAGGTAGTAGCAGAGATTCCCAGAGCTGATATTGTGGTGGTCCCGGTAGGTGGGGGTGGGCTCATCGCGGGCATAGCCAGTGTGATGAAGCAGATCCGCCCGACGATTCAGGTTGTTGGCGTCCAGGCTGCCGCAAGCCCATCTGGTCGGTTGAGTCTCAGGGATGGTCAAGCTTATGATCCCTTCGATCATGCTCCGACCATTGCGGATGGTCTGGCGGGTGGTTTTGGCGCCATCCCCTTTGCACTCGCACGGACTCTAATTGACCGGATAGAACTTGCAGATGAACAACAACTCAGAGATGCGGTATATGATTTGCTGAAGCACGAGTCGATCCTTGCTGAACCCTCCGGTGCAATCAGTACGCACCCACTTGTTAAAAAGGGTGAGGACTGGAAGGATCGAACCGTCGTGTGCATCATATCAGGTGGCAATTTGAGCTTGCCCATGCTGCAAGCGATTCTAGACGAGCGGAGGTCTTAGGAAGTCTGCCCTTGACGTCTCTTCTCAACTCGGTACAATCACTCTACGTCAGTGGAGAGGTAGTGGATATGCTTCCTGAAATTAAGAAAATCGTACTCGCCATCATTGTCACCGGTTTGGTCGGTGCTCTCTTCGGTGGGATTATGGGAGGGCTGGCTGCCGATTTCCTTTCTCTGGAGTTCTTTATCTGGATAGGAGCCTCTGCAGTTATGGGTGCTGGTTTCGGTGTGGCACTAGCCTACGGGTTGTTACCCGAGCGTTAATTATCCCCATTTCCTGTGTCATCATGTGGCATCATGAGAGCCGGTGGGGCTTACCCACCGGCTCTCATCGTTCTCCTATCGACCTTTATCCAAGGTTAAAAAGGTGCAGGACCTTGGGCCTGATCACGAGTGTGCGCAGCTCATCAAGGTTAAGTTCTAATCGCAAAAAAGTGGGGTGTGGAACCCGGACAATTATCTTCGCTTCTGGATCATCCGTCCCTTGAATGTGGAACGTCAATTGATGATCGAAGCCACGCGCTTGATCCTTCACCAACTTTCCATTAAAGAAGATATCCCCTTCCCGCCGTAACGGTTTACTTGCTTTGCGGACGATCATGATGTCTTCCGGGCGAATGCCGATTGTAAGTGACTCTCCAGAGGGGAAATGTGCTACATCTCCAAGCACCACTTCTTGGCCCCACCAGTTGATATGAACTTGGTCCTGGGCTGCCTCCCGAACAGGTACAGAGATGACATTTTCCATTGCCATGAGTCGAGCGATCTGTGGGGTTGCGGGTCGTCGGAATACATCGTCACGCGATCCTTGCTGCGTGAGTGACCCTGCTTCGAAGATCATGACCCGATCCGCGAGTGTATATGCTTCGGCTAGATTGTGGGTCACGAGTAAAACGGGGATCTGAAATCGGCGCTGGATGCGAACCAGTTCCTCTCGCAGGTGTTCACGCAGAATCTCATCCAGGGCTGCGAAAGGCTCATCCATGAGCAGGATGGATGGGCGCGGGGCGATGGCTCGTGCTAGTGCGGTACGCTGTTGCTCACCCCCAGAGAGTTCGTTTGGGAAGCGGTCACGTACAGGATCGAGGCGCATGACCTCGATGAGCTCTCGTAGGCGCTTTTCCCGTTCTTTGCTATCCCAACCAAAGAGCCCGAAACAGATATTCTCGGTAACATTCAGGTGAGGGAATAACGCATATTTCTGTGGCATATAACCGATTTGACGCTCTTGGGGAGCGAGATTTACACCTGCGTTGGTATCCAGGAGGACGCGATCCCCAATTTCAATACGGCCCTGATCCGGGGTCAATAACCCGGCGATCGTTCGCAGCAATAGCGACTTTCCAGAACCTGATGGGCCAAATACCACGCCAAGCTCATTTCCCAGCTGCATCTCTACGGATAAATCGAATCCTTCCAATGCAAGTTTGATTTCTGCTGAGAAGTAGGCACCCGAGTGGCTCATCATCGCCGGCTAACACCCTGTCCCAGTTGGCGAATCGCAAGAAGGATGATCAAGGCGACAAGTGTGAGCACCAGCGCCATTGCGTTCGCCAGGGGTTGATTGCCACTCTGAACTGCGTCATAGATCGCGATAGGTAAGGTTTGTGTACGTCCAGGGATATTCCCGGCGATTAATAAAGTAGCCCCGAATTCCCCCAAGGCGCGTGAGAAAGCCAGCATTGTTCCAGCGAGCACACCTCGCCATGCGAGCGGTAGCGATATCGTGAGCCAGATCTTCAGGTTGCTGCGACCTAACGTGCGTGCAACGTCTTCCAGGTCCGGATCGACTGCCTCAAGAGCTGCGCGGGTAGATTGTACGACCAGCGGCAATGCCACGAGTGAGGCTGCAAGCGCAGCTCCATACCAGGTAAAGGTCAGCGATAAGCCGAGAGCATCAAAAATCGATCCAATAGGCGAACGTGACCCGAGCAACACTAACAGGTAATAGCCTAAAACTGTCGGGGGAAGGACCAATGGGAGATTGGCCGCTGCGTCTAAGATGTTGTTGTACCAATGTTCTTTTCGTGCGAGCACTGTCGCAATCGGTATCCCTAGCAACAAAGATAACCCTGTCGCCACAAGCGCAACGCGCAAGGACAATACAAGCGGGATTAGCATGCTGGTCATGGCGTCATTAAACCATAGGCTTGAAAGATGTCCCTGGATTGAGGAGAAACCAGAAACGCCAGGAATGCTTTTGCACTCGCGTTATCATCCGCTTCGGTAAGCATTGCTGCAACGTGGAGAATGGGCTGGTGAAGGTCTGCGCCAATATCCATCACGGGTGCGAGGGATTCATCCAGCACCGAACGCGCGATGAGGCCTGCTTCGGCATTTCCTGTTCCCACCATCACGGCAGCCTGTCTGACCGTCTCACCGTATATGATTTTCGGTTGCAGCTCTTCTAAGTAGCCAAGCGATGCCAGGGTTTGTTGTGCCGCGATTCCATAGGGTGCATGTTCGGGATTAGCTATGGCGATTCGCTTCACGCTGGCCTGGGTCAGGTCGCTGAGCGAGTGAAGTGCTGGTGCTGGTTGGCGAGGTTGCACGAGAACGAGTGCGCCGAGAGCGTACTCTGTGCGGGATTCGATTGTCAGGTGACCGCTATCTATCAGGTCGTCGATATGACGGGCATCCGCCGCAGCAAAGATGTCAAAGGGCGCGCCGTTTCGTATTTGTTGTGCAAGCTGTCCGGTGGATGCAAAGGAGGCGATAACCGAGATACCGGTTTCTACTTCGAATGCGGCGGCTAATTCCTGAAACACACGTGTGAGACTAGTTGCAGCGGCAACATGGAGCTCCTTGTATGGCCTCTCAACCGAACAGGAGAGACTGATTGTGGCCATGGCAAGGGCGAATATCGAGTAGCGCATCTTCTTTCGCAAAATCATCGCGTGGAACTCTACCATAGGCCCTGATGTAGTTCAACAGCGCAAAGCCAGCTGTTGCGGGCGCGATCAAAATGATCCACTTGGATCCAATTGGTTGACAGGGCCAATCTCGACCCATAGAATCCATTATGTTGTGCAGTCGATCGTGAGGAGATTATGAACGTAGAGGCAGATGGCGTCCATGGAGAGATCCAGGGGACGTCGGGAAGACAAATACGTCTTACCAGTCTCTCCAGCTGTGCGGGTTGAGCGTCTAAGTTAAGCGCGGAAGCGCTGGCGCAGGTATTGCGGCCGCTCCAGGATTTATTCCCGCAGGAGGAATATCCAGACTTGCTTGTTGGTTTGGGCAAGCCTGACGATGCCGCTGTTTGGCGGATTGACGATCACCAGGCTCTCGTGGTGACGGTGGATTTCTTCACCCCTGTTGTCGATACGCCATACGAGTACGGTGCTATTGCCGCGTCAAATGCGCTTTCCGACCTGTATGCAATGGGTGCAAAACCGATATTTGCTTTGAATGTCGCTGCGATGCCGGCGACACTTCCCGCCGCTGTGGTGCGAGAAATTATGCGCGGCGGCGCTGAAAAGGTGCGCGAAGCAGGGGCTGTCATCGCCGGCGGCCATACGGTTCAGGATGACGAGCCAAAGTATGGGTTGGTGGCTATCGGGTTGGCCCAGCAGGAGCGCTTGATCACTAAAAACGCTGTACAGCTGGGAGATAAACTGGTCCTGACCAAACCGCTGGGATCGGGTGTCACCACAACTGCCTTGAAGAATGGCAAGTGTTCCCCCGAAGACGAAGAGCAGGTGATCGCCTGGATGAGCCAGTTGAACAGTCAGGCTGCCAGGATTGCCACAGACGTAGGTGTCGTGTCGGGAACCGACATCACTGGCTTTGGATATCTTGGCCACGCGTTAGAGTTGGCCAATGCATCCCATGTAGGTTTCGATTTCTGGTTGCCAGCGATCCCCTTCCTTCGGGGCGCTTTAGACTATGCCAGGGAAGGGCAATTCCCTGGTGGTAGTGCGGATAACACCCGGTATTTCAGGGATCAAGTATCGTTTGATAGCGCGATAGACGACTATAGCCAGATGCTGCTCTTTGATGCCCAAACTTCGGGCGGATTGCTATTAGCCGTATCCCCCAGCAAGCTCGAGCGATTCTTGGAGCTTGCTGCCGCTGCGGGGCAACCCGCCTGGGTGGTTGGGCAGGCTGTAGATCGCGAGGGCATTTATGTTCATCATCATCTTCCTGAGAGCCCACAATCGACCAGGGAGCAAAACGAAGGTTTAATCTTCATAAGCTAATTTTAATCAAATTCTTGGAGGCAGGATGCCAAAAGTAACCATTGTAGGCGCCGGTCAAACAGGCGCTACGACAGCTCATTTTCTTGCGATGAAAGATTTCACCGATGTGGTCCTGATCGATATCGTTGAAGGTATGCCGCAGGGGAAGGGTTTGGACCTGACCGAAGCTATGCCGGTGATCGGTTCGGATGCATACATTGAAGGTACAAATGATTACGCAACTACAGCGGGATCCGATATTGTCGTCATAACTGCTGGCCTCCCACGTAAACCCGGGATGAGTCGTGATGATCTTCTGGAAGCGAATACCAGGATCATGAGAGCCTCAGTGGAAGGAGCGCTCGAGCATTCTCCGGATGCAATCCTGATTGTGCTCACCAATCCGCTTGATGCCATGAGCTATCTTGCGATGAAGATCGGGGGACTGCCGCGCGAGCGCGTGATCGGACAAGCCGGCATTCTGGATTCGGCCCGTATGCGGGCTTTCGTGGCGATGGAGCTGGATATCAGTGTGCAAAATGTCCATTGCTATGTACTGGGGGGACATGGCGATGATATGGTGCCACTGACCCATCACTCGAATGTGGCCGGGGTGCCGTTGGACGAAATCCTCCCGGCAGAAAGGCTGGCTGCGATCGTAGAGCGTACGCGCAAAGGCGGGGGTGAGATTGTGGGCCTTCTAAAGACGGGAAGTGCCTTTTATGCCCCGGCAGCTGCCCTGGCCCAGATGGTTGAGGCCATCCTGCTGGATCGACACCTCGTTGTGCCAGCCTCCGTACATCTTGAAGGTGAGTACGGCCAAGAAGGTATCTTCTTCGGCGTACCTGCCCAACTTGGTCGCGGTGGACTTGAGAAGGTGATCGAGTACTCCCTCAGCGCTGACGAGCAAAAAGCACTCGTGGAATCGGCAAACCATGTGAGGGAGACGATCGAAGCTTTGAAATATTAGGGACCTGGATGCATATTCAACGAAAAGGACCGGCTATGCCCGGTCTTTTTTTATCGCCAGTCCTATTGCGCGCTGTTAGATCATGCTCGCCTCGGCATGCGTTCGATGAGCATGCAAACAATTGCGAGCTTCCCGGCAGCACAGTGTTTCCAAAGAAAAAGCGAGCGGTATTTGAACCGCTCGCTTGATGTAGCGGACTGAATTGAGGGCTAAGGCGTAGGTGTGGAATCGGGTGCAGCGCCAGACCAGGTGAAATCACGCTTGATAGAGGCAGCGCCCCCGCTCACATAGATCGCTTCGCCACCTGCGCTTATACCAGTTTGCCGTACGACTTCAATCCACCAGCGCAAGATATGGGGAAGCGATTCGCTCGGGCGGAAGTCACTCGAAATAATATACTTTGTGTCTTTGACGTAATCGACGAGTTTGCGCGTGCCCGTGCCTTCAGTAATATCTTCGACGGTTACTTCATAAAATTCATTCTCCCGCAGCTCACCAACGGCAGCCCACTGCAAGGTGACGCTGTCATCAGCAAGGGAGAATGCTGCGCCATCTTGTGGCAGCAGTAAGTTCGCAGCCGGATAAGGCGGGGGTGGGGTGGGTGTTGGCGAAGGGCCCGGTGTGGGGTTGCGTTCACACAGCGGGATGATCAACACCTGACCGAGAAACACCGTCTCGGAACTCATGCCGTTGAAATCCATAATCGCCCGCAAATTGACGTTGTAATTATCGGCAATTCCACCGAGAGTGTCATTGGCTTCGACAGTGTAGATGATGGTATCGCAAGCCGCTCGCGTCGCTTCCTCAGGGGGCAAGGTTGCGGTCGGCTCGGGTGATGGCGAGGGTGTGGGTTGTGGAAGCAAGAGCCTCTGCCCAACGGTGAGGATCGATTGACTGTTTAATCCTGGGTTCATCTGCAAGATGGATTGAATCGAGACATCGTAACGCACTGCAATTGCGAGCAAGCTATCATTCTCAACCACAAAATATTCAAGCGTTGGCAAAGGAGTTGGCGAAGGAACCTGGGTCTCGGTAGGGGTCGCTGAAGGCGTGATCGTCTCGGTGGGCGTGAGCGTGATCGTCGCTTCAGGCTCAGCCGCAACGCCTGCTCCCAAACCACGCGTGAGAAGGTACGTCAGGCCTACTGATAACACGATCAATACCGCCAGGATTATCAGGGCTATCGGGAGCGAGAGCGTAACTTCAGGGCTCGTTCGGCGAGCTCTACCAGATGCAGACTGGCCCCTAAGCGAGGCCCCACAGACCGCACAGCGAGAGCTGTCTTCTGCATTCTTCGATCCACAGGTCGCGCAAATTACTGGCTTTGGTACAGGTTTCTCAGATTTCTTTGCCATGGGAATTTAGCTACTTCCCTCCTCGAGGATTTGGCATTATACCAGCACTTTTAACCGGCTTGAAGCACAGGGCCGGGGCGGGTATGGGCACCCGATTCCTTACAAGCCCAGCGAGGAGCTGATGCCCTGCATCGAGACAATGACGTTAGCGACATGTTCCCATAACTCAATGCCCAGCTCATCAACCGCGTGCTCGATTTCCTCACGGCTGACGTTAGCAGCGAAGCGGGCATCTTTCCACTTTTTGCGCACACTCTTTACCTTGAGGTCTTCTAACGATCGTGAAGGACGTACGAGCGCAACCGCAGTGATCAACCCTGTGATCTCATCACAGGCATAGAGTGCTTTTTCCATGATGCTCTCCCGAGGCACCCCAGTATGGTCGGCATGGCTCAGGATGCAACGGATGACGACTTCCGGAACACCTCGTTCCCTCAGGATGGGCTCGCCAGCCTGGGGGTGTTTTTCAAGTGTCGGGTGGATTTCCCAATCAAAATCATGGAGTATTCCCGCCAGACCCCAGAGATCCGGATCCTCATTGAAGCGGAGGGCATAATCGCGCATGGCTGCTTCAACCGCCAGCATATGGCGCTGCAGGTTAACGTTCGCAACATATTCCTGCATGAGGTTTAGGGCACGAGTACGTTCCATAGGAAGTCTATGTAAGTGGTTGGGCAGGCGGATTGAAAACAGAATCAAGCTTGTACTTACCTGCATCCCACAAAGCACGTAAGGTCGCGAAGGATTCGCGTGTGTTCCAGAAGGATTGTGCACGATAGGTATGCAGGTCGCTGGCGACGCCCTGGGCTTCCAATCCGAGGCTCTCGCAGAGGACGAGAGCACGCGGCAGATGGTAGCGCTGAGAGACGAGTATAGCTTGATCGATACCGAGAGCTTCCACGGCGTTGCGGCATGTGAGGAATGTGCGGTCCCCGTGTGGATCGAGCAAGAGATCCTCTTGATTCATGCCGAGCGAAATCGCATATTCAAACATGGCCTTGGTCTCATCGTACGTTTCGCCGCGGGTAGACCCGCTCAAGAGCAGCCTGTCCACTTTGCCCTGTTGAAAAAGCAGCACCGCCGTCTGAACTCGATCGGCGAGCACGGTTGTGGGGCGGCCATCACGGCGTAATCCTGCACCGAAGACGATAGCGACAGGACCGGTAGGTGCATCATCGGGATCGCTAATACGCTCAGCATAATGCAGGTTCAAAACCCAGCGCGGCAATGTGATAATCGCAGCGACCAGGGTCAATAAGATGAAAAGGCGACTGAATTTGAACATAACGACTCCAGTGAGACATTCTACCAAAGCTCGACGGGTAGGAGGTAGCACTTGCCACGTTGACAGTCGAATCTGCGAGTGGTACACTGCCAACAATCATAATTATCTGATGATTATGAGGAAAGCGTTGAGCGATGAGCATTCAAATTGAGAATGATTTTATACGCTACGTGGCAGAGAACGCAGGGGAGCCTGGTTCTCAGCTTCCACCCCTGACAGAGCTGTCCCAGACGCTGGGGATCAGCATCAGCAAGCTGCGGGAGCAGATGGAAGTGGCGCGGGCATTGGGTCTGGTTGAGATTCGACCGCGCACCGGGATTCAGACGCAGCCCTATTCGTTGTTTCCAGGTTTGCGTACAAGCATGCGTTATGCGCTCTCAACCGGCCTGGCGAGCTTTCAAGAGATCAAGGACCTGCGTGAGCATCTTGAAATGAGTTTTTGGAAGGATGCAGTGCATGCCCTTACCTCGGAAGATAAGGAAAAGTTAGAGCAGTTGATCCAGAAGACATGGAAAATGCTGCGCGGCAATCCGATCCAGATCCCCCATACCGAGCATCGTGAGTTGCATCTCACAATATTCTCAAGACTAGATAACACTTTTGTGCATGGCCTCCTTGAAGCCTATTGGGACGCCTATGAAATCATCGGGTTGAACATGTACACCGATTATTCATATCTAGAGGATGTTTGGACACAGCACGAGATGATGGTGAGGGCGATCGTTTCTGGAGATTACGACCAGGGATTTGAAGCGCTGGTGAACCATTTTGGCATCCTCGCCAAACGACCTGCTGGTAGTCGGGGTTTGAGTGATGAATTGATGCAAACACGTACGTACTTAGAAACTGCGGAATAATGGAGAGTAGTGCATGGCAGAAAAGCAGCTGACCCTGGTTGCGTCAAACCCTGAGGATGATCCCGAAGCCGTTATTAACGATTTCTCGATGGTTGTGGCGACGGTCAATGGATCGGGTAGCCAGACCTCAAACATGGCACTCATCCGGGCTTTATTCAGCATGGGCATCCCGATAAGTGGGAAAAACCTTTTCCCTTCGAATATTCAGGGACTCCCAACCTGGTTTACGATCCGTGCTAGCCAGGAGGGCTACACCGCCCGCCGCGAAACGACCGAGATCCTTGTGGCCATGAACCATGCAACTTTCCTGGAAGATCTGGAAGGTCTAGTTGGGGGTGGTGTTTGCTTTTACCCCGATCATATTGCCAAACCGGATTTACGGGACGACGTGGTTTTCTATCCCATGCCAGTCCGGGAGATTATCAAGGCCAACGATCCGCCGCGCGAGCTACGTGATTATATGTCCAATATGGTCTATGTCGGGGTTGTATCTCAGATGATCGGGATTGAGATCGAGGCCATCCGCGGCGCTCTCGAATCGCACTTCAAGGGTCGTGAGAAGCCAATCAACATGAATATGTCGATTATTGAAGATGCGGCTAACTGGGCCTCCGAGAATCTGGTCAAAGAGGACCACTATTACGTGCAGGCAGGTGATCAAACCGATGATCTCATCCTGCTCGACGGAAACACTGCAGCTGCATTAGGTGCAATTTATGGTGGACTCTCGTTCACAGCCTGGTATCCCATCACCCCTGCTTCCAGTCTTTCTGATGCCTTGAAAGGATATCTTCCACGCTTGCGTCGTGACGAGGAGGGCAAGCAGACCTACGCTGTGATCCAGGCGGAAGATGAGCTTGCAGCGGCAGGTATGACCGTGGGTGCCGCCTGGGCTGGCGCACGAGCCATGACCTCGACTTCTGGGCCTGGCATATCGTTGATGGCGGAATTCGTTGGACTTGCTTTCTTTGCCGAAATCCCAATTGTCATCTGGGACGTGCAAAGGATGGGACCCAGCACAGGGTTGCCAACGCGTACCTCTCAGGGGGACCTGCTCTTCGTTCGCTTCCTGGGGCATGGCGACACGCAGCAGATCATGTTGTTGCCTGGCAATCTGGAGGAGTGCTTCGAGTTTGGTTGGCGGGCATTTGATTTGGCCGAACGATACCAGACACCAATCTTCGTCCTTAGCGATCTCGATCTTGGTATGAACTTATGGATGTCGGCACAGTTTCGCTACCCGGATGAGCCGATGGATCGTGGAAAGATGCTATCCGCAGAGGATCTCGACGAGATCGGTGAATTTGCTCGCTACCGGGATGTTGATGGTGATGGGATCGCGTATCGCACCCTGCCTGGGACCGATCACCCGAAGGCGGCTTATTTCACGCGTGGCACCGGCCACGATGATGCGGCAGTTTACAGTGAAAGGCCGGAACATTACGTAGAAAATATGGAGAGGATTGCCCGAAAGCTCGAGACGGCACGGGTAAATTTGCCAGCTCCGGTTATCTCGACCCAAGATGGTGCCAGGATTGGTTTAATCGGGTTTGGCTCCTCAGATCCGGCGATCGTGGAAGCTATCGATAGGCTCAAAGATGAAGGCATGCTCGTAGATTACCTGAGGATACGGGCGGTGCCCTTCTCCGATGAAGTCCCACAGTTCATCGATGCGCATGAACGCTCATATGTGATCGAGATGAATACAGATGGACAGATGTACCAGTTGCTGCAGCTGGCAGCTCCTGAAAATGCGCTGAAATTGTCGAAGCTGAACCTTAACCATGGATTACCTTTAAGCGCACGTTGGATCACTGTGTCGGTTTTGAAGCAGGAGGGACGGTAGGATGAGCACGGAGGTAAAAGATAAACTCAGCAGCGCGAACCAAAACTCGGTAGGGTTAACCAAGGCAGATTACAAGGGGCGCGAAACAACGCTCTGCCAGGGTTGTGGTCACAATTCGATCTCAAGCCAGATTATCGCTGCCATGTACGAAATGTCGATCCCTCCCGAGCGAATTGTGAAGATGTCGGGAATCGGCTGCTCTTCGAAGAGTCCGGCATACTTTATGAGCCGCTCGCATGGTTTCAACGCATTGCATGGGCGTATGCCCACGACCTCGACGGGTGCAGTGATGGCCAACACCTCACTCAAAGCGATTGGGGTTTCGGGCGATGGTGATACGGCCAGTATCGGTCTCTCCCATTTTATTCATCTGGTCCGGCGCAATGTCCCTATGGTGTACATTGTCGAGAACAATGGGGTCTATGGTCTGACGAAGGGGCAATTTTCGGCCACAGCGGATAAAGACCAGGAGCTGAAGAAAATTGGTATTAATCCTTTCATGCCAGTGGATATCTGCATGGAAGCGCTGACTGCAAACGCTGGTTTTGTCGCCCGCTCTTTCGCTGGCGACCCCAAGCAGGTGAAAGAGCTGCTCAAAGCTGCGCTAAGTTTCAAGGGTACGGCAGTGCTGGATATCATCAGCCCCTGCGTTACATTCAACAATCGAGATGAATCGACCAAAAGCTATGCCTGGGGGAAGAAGTTCGAAGCGCCCTTGCACGATGTGACATGGGTGCCAAAACGTGAAGAGATCATGATTGAGATGGAACCAGGCAAGCTGGCCGAAGTTGAAATGCATGATGGCTCCATGCTGGTGTTGAAAAAACTTGAACAAGATTACGACCCCACGGATCGCATGGAGGCTTTGAATATGCTGGCGGAAACCTGCTGTGGGGGTATTCTCGTTACAGGATTAATCTACTTGAGCGAAGAGCAACCTCCTCTGAACGAGGTCGAAAACCTGGTCTCGACGCCTTTGGCACGTCTGACGCAGGATCAAATGCGGCCGTCGGAAGAGAGCCTGCTGGAGCTGATGCAGTCCTTCCGCTAATCTCCTATTGCACAGATTATGGCGGAGATCGGAATTTACCGATCTCCGCTTTTTGAATCCCTGTATCTGCGTATAATGAGCACCGCCTGGGAGCAGTCATGGATGTATACGGCATTATTGCGGGGATCGTAGCAGCGGGAATCTGGGGCGGTATGTATGTTGTTAGTAAAGCTGTGCTAGATATTATCCCTCCCTTTGTGCTGTTGAGCCTGCGATTGTGGCTCGGTGCGCTAAGTCTGATCCCGATCCTGGTGGCCCGCAAAAGGCGCAAGCTATCCAGACGAGCGAGGCTTCAAGCGCTTCTCATCGGCTTTGTGGGTTATGGCATTTCATTGGGTTTTCAATTTACCGGCACCAAGCTGTCAACCGCCTCGAATGCAGCGCTGGTGACTTCCGCTTCCCCTGTCTTTATCCTACTGTTTGGAGCCTGGATCCTGAAGGAACGGGTTAATGCGACTCGACTGCTGGCGCTGGTACTGGCAAGTCTTGGGGTGGTGGCGGTAGTTGACCCGAGGAAGTTGTTCATTGGCGGGGAAGAGCTCATGGGGAACGCCATTCTATTGGCTGCGGCGCTGAGCTGGGGTCTATATTCGGTACTAATCAAGATGCTATCGACCGAAGGATCGATAGTTGAGATCAGCTTGTTCGCCTTTCTGGGTGGACTTCCCCTGAGTATGACTGCCGGGGGATTTGAGCTGGATTTGATCCTGTGGCATGCTATCAATGCACCTGTCATCTTGGGGGTGCTTTATCTGGGTATTATCTCAACGGCTCTGGCGATGTTTCTGTGGAACAGCTCGCTGGCCAGAGTCGATGCAGGAATTGTCTCAGTATTGTTCTTCGCGCAACCGATCGTAGGCGCCAGTTTAGGGGCTGTATTCCTGGGAGAGACGTTGGACCTGGGTTTCTGGATTGGAGCCGCTCTAATAGGCGCTGGCTTGCTTCTAGCGGCACATGAACAATATGCTTCGGGTAGTAGGGCGAGAAAACGAAAGGGAATGGAGCTATGAGCCAGGATCGACGTGGGTGCTTCGAGACAGGTTTGAAAGCAATTGCCGTACTCATGGCCATTGTGCTTATCCTGTCGATTCCGCTAGCGCTGGGAGCCCGCTCCTTTGGCCGGGTGTTGTTTCGACCTGCAATTCTTACGGAAGTGCTCCGGCAAAGTATTTTATCTTCGCCTGTGCTTGAAGACGCTGTCCAGGAAAATCAATTGAGCCGTGAGTTTTTTGGCTTGATATCCGATGGTGAGGATGAGATTGGAAGGTATTTTGAATACCTATCGCCTGGTGAGAGGGATGAGATTTTTAGGGCTTTACTACCGCAGGACTGGCTGGAAAACCAATTTGCACAACTCTTGCTGGATTTCTTCCATTGGCTTGATGACGATCGAGCCTACCCGCAACTAGCTCTTGAGGTTTCACCCCTGAAGGCAAAGCTCCTCCGTGGTGGGATCACCACCTTTGTGGATGTCATCGTCGATTCTTGGCCAAGCTGCAAGCCGGATCAAGTTGATAGGATGCAGCAATCGTTTTTCGAGCGTGGAGTACTGCCCCAGGAATTGTGTGAACCCCCCGAACCAATGAGAAGCCGCGTGGTAGATCTGGCCTCTATTGGTTTTGAGGAACAAGTACGCTTACTCCCGGGTACGATCCCGTTGATTGAGCCTGATGCTGCTCCTGAAGATATGCTTGCGCTAAAAGAGCAGTTGAGGTTCTACCGGGCGATTACACTCTGGGGTTGGATGCTGCCGCTCTCGTTGTTGGGCTTGATTATGGCGTTTGCCATTCGACACTGGCGGGACTTCGGACGTTGGTGGGGCCTTCCGCTCTTACTGGGTGGGGTGGGCACATTCTTTTTAGCGATGTTATTAGGGGTTGGTCGGGAGGATCTCGTATCGACTTGGGCAGGGAGCGTCGCTCCAGGAACGATTTTTCAAGACCTGGTGCGCGATATTCTGGAGGCTTTATATACCGCCGGATTACGACCCCTATGGCTGCAGAGCGTGGTAATTATCGCGCTTGCCCTATTGCTTTGGTGGATCAGCCGAAGGTCGCGTTCAAAGGGAGCATCTGCGCCTGCCGAATCCCCCCGTACACAACAAGTGGATACAAAAATTCTCGAACCGGAGATTCCAGATCTCGAAGATGAGGAAACGGGAGAGCCTCCATCCGGGATCTTTGGGTGAGTGGCCTACCTTTTGAACATGCGCATAGCAATGCGCTCCCGCACTGGTACAAATGAAAAACCCGGTTGGGTTCTGCTCACCAACCGGGTTTTAAATGGACGGAAAGCTGCACCATTAACTGGTGAGCAAAGCCATATAGTCTTCGATTTCTGCCACGGTCTCTAGCTCTTTCGTTGCCTGTATGATGGATTCAAGGCGGCTTTCCGGGAGGACTTTGCGGCCATTAGCAAAGAATTTCGCCTCCAAGTCTTCATCGCTCATGGGGTCAGCCGGATCACCTTTGGCGATATCGGTCTGATGCTGGTAATTCTGACCGTCGGTTGTCCTTATCCTCACGCGAGCCCGTTTTACCTTCGGAAAGAGGCTATCAATTTCCTTGTCGGCCACAACCTTGATCTTGGGCAGCAGGGCACGGATCTTCGGATCGAATAGTTTCTGTTCGTCAAAAGACTCTGGTAGGACATGCCCATCTGCAGCTGCAGCCGCTACGACATAGGGCAGGCTGTGGTCAGCGGTCTCCTTGGTATCAGGCTGGTATTTGGTGGGATCAGAGAGAATGTCAGCCCCACGCGTGGTAGTTTCAACCAGTATCTCTTCGATCATATCGGGATCAATCTGGTTCTTCTCCCGTAGGTGCAGCACTGCACTGATCGGTTGGTGGGTGAGCGCTTCGGTTGGGAATGCTTTATAGGAACAGTTCGTGATCAGGAACTCGTCACCAAGACCTTTAAAAAGCTCATTGGCATCCCAGCGCACATTGCTCAACACTTCAAATAAACCTTCCTTGCCTTCCAGGACTTCGACTGGCCCGCTATAGCCTTCTCGTGCCATCAGCGCTGCATAGACACCCGCCTGGGCAGCGAGGGGATCTGCGGTATTCTTCATATTGGTAAGATGCCCTGCAACGACCCCGCCAAGGGTAAAATGGCTGCTGCCGCTGATCCCTATCGCAGCGACCATTTGATCCAGATCAAGGCGGTAAAGTATTCCTGCCACCAGTGGGCTGACGAATTGCGTGAGTGTGGCATGATGCCAACCCACTTCACGAATACCAGGATGCGCAGCATGACACCAGCGCATTTCCAGTTCATAGGCAAGCACGATTGCGGTAATAAGCTCTTCGCCGCTGCAGCGATTCACCTCAGCTGCTGCCAACGCAGTTCCCAAAAGGTCAGATGGGTGACTGGGATCTTGAACCCAGTAAATATCGTTGTAATCCAGAGCTCGGATGAGCAACCCATTCATCAAGGCCGCATTGGGCGCATTTGTACGCCAATCGACTCCAATAATTGTCGCCCGTTCAACCCCACCTAACTTTTGTGTGAAGCGATACATCGCCTGCATATCATCGTTCTGTACTGCAGCAAGCGCGCAGCCAAGGCTATCGAGCAGGAAGCGTTTAGCCTCTTCCCTGGCTGTTTGTGGTATGTCCGCATAATTTAATCCGAGTGCAAATTCAGCCATTCTCCGGCTCAGCGAACTCATCGATCGCATCCTCCTAAAGCTGGTGTTAGAGATTGGTAATTACGGCTTGTGCCATGTCTAGCGTCGAATCATCCCCGCCCATGTCATAGGTACGCACAGTCCCTTCCGCTATCACTGCAGCGAGAGCCTTTTCAAGACGTGAGGCTACATGCTGCTCACCCAGCCAATCGAGCATCAGTTTTGCGGCTAACATCATGGCGATAGGGTTGACTTTGTTTTGGCCAGCGTATTTCGGCGCCGACCCATGGGTGGGTTCAAAAACCGCAAAGGAATCACCGATATTTCCGCTCGAGGCGAATCCCAGTCCCCCGATCAATTGCGCTGCCAGGTCTGACAGGATATCCCCGAACATGTTGCTTGTGACGAGCACGCCATAATTTTCGGGATTTTTCAGCAGCCACATGGCCTGCGCGTCGATGTTGGTCTCCCATAACTCAATCTCTGGATAGGACTTTGCAACGCCACGCGCCTCTCTCATCATCAACCCGCTGGTCTCACGCAGAACATTGGGCTTCTCAACAACAGTTACCGAGGGGTAGTTAAACCGCTTGGCATACTCAAAAGCCTGGCGCACAATGCGACGTGCACCTTGTCGTGTGATGACTCGCAAGCTGACGGCCATGTCATTATTCTCAACATGATCAAAGCGATTCATGGCAGCATTGTGCGCGCTGATGGAATCGCGCAGTGTTTGAGGCATTGGATGGAACTCGACACCACTGTACAACCCCTCGGTGTTCTCCCTAAAGACGACAAGATCAATCCCCTCTCGATAATTCAGGGGGTTGCCGCTGTACGCCTTGCAGGGTCGCAGGTTGGTGTAGAGATCGAAATGCTGGCGCAAGCGGACGATCGGACTTCTGTAGGTAAGCCCCTTACCCTGGAGTTCAGGAGCGAGCTCCAACTCGGCTTCTTCCTTGGGTTTGGAGGTGATCGCTCCGAAAAGGCCGCAAGAGCAATCCTCTAAGAGTGTGAGGGTCCTCTCGGGTAACGCTTCGCCCTCCTTGCACCAGAATTCCCAACCTATGTCGGCGGGAATGTAATCTGCGTCAAAATGTAATGCATCAAGGACGAGGCGTGTGGCATCCATCACCTCAACCCCAACGCCATCTCCGGGCATCCATGCTATACGATAATTCGCCATACTTGCTCTCCTAAGGCTTGTTGTGTCGACTCAAGGGAGGTAAAACACCCATTGTTTTCATTTTGGTGATGCTTGTGTGCATGCATCGATATACGGCCCTGGTCTCGATGGTTGTCAGGACCAGGGCTGCGCATCTATGGACGGCTCAACGCTCCACGCGACAATCCATCATGGCTTCGTTTCTTCAAGTCGTTGGCGGGTATACGGTATCAATCCCCCAGCGGCAAATAGCGATTGAAGCGCTTCAGGCAGCGCGGGAAAGTCGAAGGTTTCCCCCGCGTGCAGGATCTGACCCTGCTCCAAATCAATGTGGATGCTATCGCCATGAGCGACCTGATCGATCAATTCTGGGCAGGTGAGCGCAGGTAGGGCAGCGTTAAGACAATTACGATAGTAAATTCTTGCATAGCTTTTGGCGATGATTGCGCCGACACCCGCTGCCTTTAAGCATGTGACGGCCTGCTCTCGGGAGGAACCACAGCCCCAGTTGGTCCCGGCGATGATGACATCACCTTCTTGCACGCCTTCGGAAAATGCCGGGTCTAAATCCTCCAGTGCATGTCGGCGCATCTGCTCCGGGTCGGTTATCGTGTAGGTATATTTCCCGGGGAAGATCACATCGGTATTAATGTTGTCACCATACTTCCATATCCGACCTTCTATCGCTTCCATAAACACACTCACTTCAAACTTTCCGGAGAAACGATTTTCCCCGCAACTGCGGAGGCTGCCACGATATGCGGATTGGCCAGGTAGATTTCGCTATCCTTTGTGCCCATACGACCCCGAAAATTGCGATTTGCCGTGCTTATGGAGACTTCACCTTGCGCTGGAGCGCCCATATGGTTACCCATACAGGGACCACATCCGGGACTCTCCACAACCGCTCCTGCACGGACGAAATCAGCCAGTAATCCCATCTCATCGGCAGCTAGGTAAACTTCAGAGGACGCGGGAATCACAATCATGCGGGTTCCGGTTGCAAGCGTTCGCCCTCGCAGGATATCCGCAGCTGCGATCAGATCCTCAAGCCGACCATTGGTGCATGTTCCGAGAAAAGCTTGTTGAATAGGAATACCAACCAGGCTTTCAAGCGCATGGACGTTATCAACGTTGTGCGGGCATGCGACTTGTGGGGTAAGGGTGCCTAGATCGAAGCTGATCTGGCTGGTGTATGTAGCATCCCTGTCAGGGTAAATCGGTGCGTATTCGCGTTTCGCCCGGCCTTCGAGATACTCTTCAACGGTAGCGTCCGGCCATAGGTAGCTGTTTTTCGCTCCCATTTCAGCCATCATGTTGGGAAGCGTCGCGCGTTCGCTGAGCGATAACCTTTCCAGCGCTTCACCATGCCACTCAACTGACTGATAGAGCGCCCCATCAGAACCGAGTTGGCCGATAATCTTCAAGGCTAAATCCTTGGTTGTAACCCAGGGCGGGAACGTGCCATGCAGGGTAATCTTGATGCTCTCGGGCACCCTGAGCCAAAGGCTGCCAAGAGCCCAGACGGACGCCATTTCACTGCGCCCGATTCCAGCGGCGAAGGCACCCATAACGCCCGCGTGTGGTGTATGCGAATCGGAGCCCAGTACAAGTTCGCCCGGAAGTGCCAGGCCCTCCTCGACGAGTACCTGATGGCAGATTCCGCGTCCAATGTCATAAAAATGGGGGATACCCTGCGTTTGGACGAACTCTCGAATCTGACGGTGGTTCTCCGCATGCTTGGTGGTGGGCGCCGGCGTCGCGTGGTCGAGAATTATGGCATGCATTTCAGGGTCGAAGACATGCTTTCCACCCATCTCGTGAAAGATGTCGGCGATCGCAGCCGTATTATCGTGTGATAAGGCGGTATTTGGCCTAACCTGCACGATCGTCCCTGGCCTTGCTTCTGTCAGACCAGCGTGCCGGGCGAGCGCTTTCTCAGCGAATGTTTGACCCATAGCTGATCTTAACCTTGTTTCGCTTCAAACTTGGTCAGGTCAAAATCAATAAAGTCAGCGTGATGGAAGATGATTGATTCGGGCAGCCGGGTGAATTTCTCGCCTTCCCAGGAATGCGTGGCGACAATATGCATGACCGCCTCGGGGAGGCCGTGCTTGAAGCATAGCCCAACCCCAG
Source organism: Anaerolineales bacterium (assembly GCA_041554155.1). Taxonomy (GTDB): domain Bacteria; phylum Chloroflexota; class Anaerolineae; order Anaerolineales; family E44-bin32; genus E44-bin32. Next base: position 15,479 of record JBFFMI010000002.1, on the reverse strand, counting down.
TAAAAGGGTGCCGTAAATATCGATACATGCTAGCCCAAGCATACCCATCCCCGGATTTCTTAAATTCAAGCAACTTACCCACATCTGCGAGGAGAGCCCCCGCTAGCAGCGTGTCCCGGTTGATCTCATAGCGATCTGCGTAGGACTCGCGTAGGACCGATTCGATCGCCAGACAAAGGCGTGCGACAACACTCACGTGCTCGGGGAAACTGATGGTCACATTTTCAACAAGGAGGGTGTAGGGCATGGAAGCCAGATCTTCTAATTCCCATCCAGCCTGGTGAAGGGCGTCTTCCCAGACTGCAACGACCTGTTCACGCAACGTATTTTCGCTGATGAGCTCGATTTCGGGGATGAGCCCTTCAAGTGTTTTTGTCATATGGATCTCCTAGGCCTTTTTCACATCAATCGATCGAGGGTTGGGTCCATGATACACATGTGCACTGGGATCGATAGGCCGCATGGGGCGTTGTTCTGTCTGTTCCTCGTACACATGCGCAACCAATCCCGGCAAGCGGGAGATAAGGAAAAATGCGTTGGCCAGGGGCGAAGGGACCTTGAGATCGACAAGGATCGCAGCGATCGCTCCGTCAACATTGATCGGAAGGTCAACCCCCCTGGTTGCAAGCCCTGATCGCAGTGCTTGAAGAAGCTCGATCGCAGGTCCACGAATCCCGGTTTCTGTGGCAAGAGCAAATAATTTGGCAGCCCGGGGATCGTCGTTGTGCAGCCTATGACCAAGGCCAGGCAGGCGTTGTTTGCTCTCCTGGTAAGCGTCGATGGTCTGGTTCGCGATCTGCTCGATGTCTGAACCATCCTCTGTTTGCGTTTCGATCGCCGACGCAAGCATCTGCATGCAACCCTCGATCGCACCGCCGTGGAAGCGGTTAATGGAAAGCAATCCACAGGCGACCGCAGCATTCAGCGGTGCACCAGTGGAAGCAGCCGTACGTGCCGCAAGTGCCGATGGGGGAGTGGGCCCATGATCGATCGACGAGATCAGGATCGCCTCGATCATCTTCGAAACAGTGGGTGTTGGGAGTTCCCCGATGAGCGCGAGATAAATTCCATCGCTGAAGGATGTTTCTCCCATCAAATCATCGATACGGTAACCCCTTAGGCGAACTTCATTGGGCTGGACTGCTGTAATGCTCGTCGACCATTTTTCTTGGCTCATGTTGGGATCCCATGCTCCTTCAAGACGTTTTGGGTGGCGGATGGCAGGTCGCCAAATTCTTCCACGACGGTTACGCCGACCTGGCGCAAACGAGTCACCTTGCCTTCATGCGTCCCGCGGCCACCTTCCACGATCGCCCCTGCATGGCTGAAACGTGTCCCGCTTTTGGCCGCTTTACCTCCAATGAACGCCACAATGGGTTTGGTCACCTCGCCTGCCTCTACCAGGTCTGCCAGGCGTTCTTCCTGTGAACCGCCGATCTCACCGAACAAGACCATGGCTTTTGTCTCGGGATCGTGCTCGAAGAGCAGCGCAACTTCCGGGTGGGGCAGGCCCACCACGACATCACCGCCGACGTGCACGAGAGTCGTAGCGCCAATCCCCTTCTGAGCTAGATAATAAGCCATGGCGGAGGTGATGCCACCGGAGCGAGAGCTTATGCCCACAGGACCAGGGATGAACCAGGACCGCGCCGATGCAGCACGGCCGCCGATCATCCCGAGGACGGCTTTCTCAGGGGACAAGACTCCGAGAGTATTTGGTCCGATAAACCGGGCGCCATAGGTTTTGGCGGCCTGGGCAATGACGAGCACATCATAGATAGGAACTCGATCGGGGATTAATACGAGCAATTGGATCCCGGCCTCGATTGCTTCCAGAGCTGCGCTTTTTACCAGTGGCGCGGGGATGAACAGCACGCTGATATCTAGAGGACCACAGTTATCCCGGGCCTCACGAACACTATCGAATACAGGAACGCCAAGTACTTCGAGACCGCCTTTTCCGGGCGTAACACCGGCGACGATTTGGGTGCCATAGCCCTGCATCAGGCGGGCGCGTGCTTGACCCTCCCGACCGGTGATACCCTGTATCAGTACGCGCTTGGTCTCATCGATCAAAATTGACATCGTAAAACGGGTCTCCTAAATGCCTTGCGCATAGCCATCTAAACCGGGTATCGGAAGATCGACAAAGCCACCCTGGTTGCCTTCAAAATAGCAATCTATCTGGCAGGCGAGGCATTCCGTGCAACCGCCTTTCATGGCTTCGTCATGTGTGATATTGAGAACGGGTACATCATTCTCGAGTTTTATGATTTGGGGAACGCAACGCTCCACACAGATGTTGCTCTCACAATCAAGGCAGAGGGTGTGATCGAACGAGACGCACCCACCAGTCACTGTTTCGAACGAATAAGCAGCAGCTGGAGGTGGCGGGATCTTAGGTTCGGCGGCTGATGTGGGCTTAGCGTAGGATTGGATCAAGAGATCCAAGCGTTCGGCGCAGTATGCTGGATTGTCATCCTTTCCAAAGGCTTGAACTGGTGCAGGTATGACGTCCTCGGCTCTCTTGAGGATGTCAATCGCCTGCTCCTCGGCGTTGCCCCCCAAGCGGATTACAGCGGGTACCATCAGGGGTGCTTCCATAAAGGCTTTAACCAGTCCCCTGGCAGAATGAAACTGTTCCTGGGAAGCAACCCCCGAGCCAGAAGCGAAGTAGCCATCGATCGGACCTTGTGCCATGATGATCCTTGCAGCTCGATAGACTTTTGAAGCCGGTGGATTTCCGCTCGTATCGACGAAATTTGCGAGCGAGTACCCACGGTTCAGGATGGCATCCATGCTCATCATCGATCCACCACCACCCGCACCATGGAATCCAATCACCTTGTCTCCATGTTTAAACTGCTCGCGCATCTGGATGAAATAGAAGGTTCCCCGGTAATCATTTTTTTCGACCTGCCAGGCAATTTTTTCAAGATCCGTCGGCGGTCGATCAAATTCTCGGGCGACCTCGATTCCCAATTCAGGATGTCGATAGGTGGCGTAATCATCAATCGTGATGCGGCAATCTGCAGCGATTAGTTTGCCATCGACAGTGAGAACCAGGGGATTGATCTCAGCTGCGCGAGCATCATATTCTCGAGCGACATCGACCAAGCGTGGCAGAAGCCCCCCGATTTTAAGTAGCAATTTGCCTTGAATGCCGGTCTGACGGACGAGCTCTCGAGCCTGATAATCGTAGAAACCGCGCACGACATCAATGGGGGTACGGACGATGGACTCGGGGTGCTTTTCAGCGAGTTCCTCGATCCCGCTCCCTCCGATGGCGCTGAAGATCAGCACTGGCGACTGGATTTGATCATCGATGATGATCCCCGCATAAAATTCTCGTTCAATATCAAGCCGGGCTTCGACAAGCACGGTATCCACCGCGAAGCCCTTAATGCTGCGTCCCAGCATTGATTCTGCGGCCTCCGCAGCCTGCTCGGGCGTTTCAGCGAATCGGATCAAACCCAGGCTCGCCCGACTGGTTAGCCAGATCTGACCCTTTACAACCACAGGGCCATTACACTCACGCGCCAGATCAGCAGCTTCTTGGGGTGATGTTGCTGGACCGCCGGGTGGGATGGGTATCTTGCCAGCCTCGAGAAGTTGCTTGCCCTGGTATTCGTGCAATTTGGCCATCAAATTCCTTTAGCGCGTGGATCTAGAGGGTTCGACAGTGTGTTTATATTGCATACTTTTTTCAGCCGTGCAGGTATACAGGGCGTAGGGGGGGGATGGATTATGAGAAATGGGCAGCAGTTGAGAGCACCTTCATTGAATGTTCGATTCATGGCATGCTGCGCTCCGGCACTTACCCGATTATAGGGTGGTAGGCAAAATGGCTCAATGGATGTTCGTCCGCATTTCTCAGCGATTCGGCAACGCCCTAGAAGCTAGCAAGTGCACAAGCGATACCCGCTCCATGGCGTGCCCGCCCCTGTATTACCCGATTAATCATAATAATCGCAATAAAACGAAGATTTACCAAGCGCGAGATGACAGTTAGTACTTGTGGCGAGCGGAGGGTGCCCCTACGCTTTGGCTGATCCGATCAAGGTCAGCTTTGAGCGTACCTGCTTGGATTGGCGAACCCTGTTCAAGGCTAGACTTTTGTTTGTGACAGGCGACAATGAAGGTCTTCGCCCGTAAACCGATCAACCTCGACGATCTGCCTGTTCCTTTTGGGCAGGTTTACCTTATTCCCGCTCGATGCAAAGGATGTAAGCTATGCGTCGAGCTCTGCCCTCGCGGTGTGCTGCGGTCTTCCGAGATCACAAATGAAAAGGGGTACCACCTCCCAGAAATCATTCCTGGTATGGAAACCGCATGCGTGCATTGCGAATTCTGCACGATGATCTGTCCTGAGTTTGCGATATATACGTTGGAGGGCCAGGGATGAGTCGACCGGCTGTACTTTCCGGGGATCATTTCATGCATGGTGATCACGCCTGCGCGGAAGGCGCCCTGGCGGCAGGCTGCACCTTCTTCGGCGGCTATCCAATAACACCCTCAACTGAGATCGCCGAGCGATTAGCCTTGCGTTTGCCGGAAGTCGGTGGTGTTTTCATACAGATGGAGGATGAGATGGCCAGTATGGCCTCCATCTTAGGAGCATCTGCTGCTGGAGCGAGGGTGATGACGGCCACGTCCGGTCCTGGATTCAGTTTGATGATGGAAAACCTGGGTCTGGGTGTCATGATGGAGCTGCCCTGTGTCATCGTGAATGTGCAACGAGGCTCCCCAAGTACAGGCCTGCCGACTTTGCCAGGCCAATCCGACATTATGCAGGCGCGTTGGGGTTCTCACGGGGATTATGGCATCGCAGCCTACTCCCCATGGTCGCCCCAGGAGCTTTTTAACTTGACTGTGCATGCCTTTAATGTCGCCGATCGATTTCGTATCCCGGTGCTTATAATGGCGGATGAAGTCGTGGGCCATATGGTTGAGCGAGTCGTGATCCCTGATGCCTCGGGGATAACCCGTTGGGGGCGGAAGCGACCGAATGGCTCTTCCAAAGAAGCTTTTCAACCCTTTCAGGCTGACCAGGATGATTTGGTCCCGCCGATGGCCTATGCTGGCGAGGGGTACAAACTCCATTTCACCGGATTGACACATGACGAGCAGGGCTATCCAGACATGTCTCCCGAGACACATCATCAACTGGTAACCCGTCTGGTGAAAAAAGTTCAGGACAATGCAGAGCAAATCATTCGCACCGAAACGCATTTCATGGATGATGCGGAGATTGTGGTGATTGCATTCGGAAGCACAGCGAGATCTGCATTAAGGGCGGTGCGAGAAGCTCGCGAGCAAGGGATCCCTGTGGGATTTCTGCGGTTAATCTCCATATGGCCGTTTCCAGCCACACTGTTGAAAACGATTGATCAAACGGCAAAAGCCTACGTCATCCCGGAGATGAACTTAGGTCAGTTAATTACAGAAGTGCAGCGGTATGTTATGAAACCAATTGTTGGTGTAAACCACGCGGGTGGAGAAATGATGTCGCCCGATCCAATTTTCGCTGCGATCCGAGAGGTCAGCTAGTATGGTCGCTCCGATCCAGGTAGAGACTCATCCGCTGGATACTCTCATCCGTGCTGATCGAATGCCACATATTTGGTGCCCGGGCTGTGGCATCGGAGTTGTCATGCGCTGCTACGCCCATGCGATCCAAATGTTCGGCGATTCAGCGGATCGGCATGTGGTGGTTTCCGGGATCGGGTGCTCTGGCCGGGTGGCCGGCTATATGAATATTGATTCCTATCACACGACCCATGGGCGTGCGATTCCTTTCGCCATTGGTCTGAAGTTAGCAAATCCCGATCTACACGTCACAGTCTTCAGCGGGGACGGCGATCTGGCCGCGATTGGCGGCAATCACTTGATCCACGCTGCACGTCGGAATGTGGATCTGACGGTTATATGTACGAACAATTTTAATTACGGCATGACGGGTGGCCAATCCGGCCCGACGACTCCGCCAGGGGCGAGGACTTCCACCACCCCCTATGGTTGTCCTGAATTGCCGTTCAATCTCGTTAACTTGCTCTGGGCTGCTGGTGCGAATTTTGTATCGCGTTGGACATCCATTCATGTGCGCGAGATCCGCCAGGACATCCTGTATGCTTTTCAAAAACCAGGATTTTCTTTCATCGAAGCGCTTGTCCCTTGCCCCATTGGTTTTGGACGATCCAATCAATTGGCCGACGCGATCGACGAGTTACAGCTCTATCGTGATCGCTGTGAGATCGCCGAGGGAGTCTCACTGGATCAACTCGGAATTGATCTGCATGGTGATCAACCCATCTTCGTGGGTCGGTTCGTGGATCGCGAAGCCCCACCCTATGCACCCGTAAGACTGGAGCTGGGGAATGCGACATGAAATTCGCATCTCCGGATTTGGCGGGCAGGGTGTGGTGCTCGCCGGGTATCTGCTTGGAAAAGCCTTTGCCCTTTACCAGGGTTTGGAAGCTGTGATGACCCAGTCCTACGGTCCCGAGGCTAGAGGCGGCGCTTCCTCTTCCAATATCGTCGTGGCAGATCGCAGTATCGCCTACCCGTTTGTCCAGAAGGCAGACATTTTCGTGGCACTCTCGCAAGAGGCATACCATCGCTACCGGGTGCAGACTGTCGAACAAGCTACGGTTTTGATCGATAGCGGATTGGTATCGCCACGGCAAGGTGATCGCGCACTCGCGATTCGAGCAACCGATCTTGCCGAAGGTCTCGGTCGCAGGATCGTGGCGAACGTGGTTATGCTCGGTTTTTTGTGCGGTTCCACAAAGGTCGTGCAGCGTGAGGCGCTTGAACAGGCTATCCGTACAACCGTGAAAGAATCGGTGCTTAAGCTGAATCTGGAGGCATTAGAACTTGGTTATCAGCAAGTCCAGCTGGAGCAAGCTTCATGAGTGATTCAGTACTGGTTTTGGGTGGAGGCATAGCAGGCATCCAGGCTTCGCTTGACCTTGCACATGCAGGTGCACAGGTCGTTCTCGTTGAGAAACAGCCAACCATCGGTGGGATCATGGCTGTACTCGATAAAAACTTCCCCACACTGGATTGTTCCATCTGCATTGAGGCACCCAAGATGTCGGAAGTCGATCTACACCCCAACATCGAAGTGATCTCTCTTGCAGAGTTGGATAAATTAGAGGGGGATGTCGGTGACTTCACCGCAACCATTCGTCAAAGAGGTCGGTATGTCACTGACGCTTGTACGCGCTGCGGTGATTGTACACCGGTTTGCTCTATTGTTGTGCCCAATGAATTTGATTCAGGGATGGCGGCTCGCAAGGCTATTTATACTCCTATCCCGCAGAGCGTACCGGGTGAATACCTGATTGATATCGAGCAATGTTTAAACCAACCCCCGAATTACATTCCCTGTAATCGCTGCGTCGATGTTTGCCCTCCTGGCGCCATCGATTTTATGCAGCCTGAAGAGCAAATCCTGGCGCGAAGGGTTGGCGCGGTGATCGTTGCTGTCGGCTACGACAGCTTCGATCCGCGCCACTTAACAACGTGGGGTTACGGCCAGCATCCAGATATTCTCACTGCGCTCGAATTTGAGCGATTGGTCAATTCAGCTGGACCGACCGGTGGTGAGATCCTGCGTCCATCCGATGGCGAGCATCCTCACAAACTCTTATTTGTCCTTTGCGTAGGTTCCCGTGACCGGCGCTACGCGCGCTACTGCTCCCGCTTCTGCTGTATGTACTCTCTCAAACACGCCTATCAAGCGCTAGATCATGGTGTTGAGGATGTGCATATCATGTATATGGATTTGCGCGCATATGGGAAGGGGTTCGACGGCTTCAAGGAGCGCACACAGGCAGAGGGCGCCACCTATATTCGAGGGCGTCCCGCGCGCATAACTCCGAATGGGAATGGTTCCCTGGCTGTCTCCTATGAAGATACAAAGGTCGGCATAAGGCGTACAGATGCGTACGACATGGTTGTACTGGCCAATGCCGTATTGCCCCAGGAAGGGTTACAGACGCTTGCGGAAAAGCTTGGTATTGCGCTGGATCAAGATGGTTTCCTGTTGGCGCATGAAGAAATATCCGGGTTAATTTCAACGACTCGACCGGGCATATTCGCTGCCGGATGTGCGAGTGGACCAAAGGACATACCGGACAGTGTAGCAGAAGGCAGTGGTGCGGCAGCCCTGGCAATGGCCTTTGTCGATGAAAGGCAATGGCAGGCGCCGCCTGAAGTCGAACCTATGGAAGACATCGATACTGCTCGCGTTGGCGTCTTTGTCTGTCATTGTGGTTCGAATATCGCTGGGGTTATCGATATTCAAGAACTCGTCACCTATGCCAGGACCCTACCCGATGTAATGTACGTGTCCGATCAGATGTTCTCCTGCGCAGGGAATACGCAGAAGGAAATTGAAGATTCGATTCGGGAACATCGCATCAACCGGGTGGTGATCGCAGCCTGTTCTCCCAAGACGCATGAGTCCATATTTCGAGGCGTAATGCAACGTGCTGGGCTAAACCCTTTCCTGCTTGAGATGGCCAATATCCGGAATATGGATTCCTGGGTTCATAAACACGAGAAAGAGGAAGCCACTGCGAAAGCCAAGGATATGGTGGCGATGGCGGTCGAAAAAGCACGCAGGCTTGAGCCACTAGAAATCCGTGAACTTCCACTTAACCAAAGCGTGCTGGTCATCGGTGGTGGCGTGGCGGGCATGAATGCAGCAGTTGCACTATCCCGCCAGGGCTTCAAGACTGATCTAGTAGAGCGAGATTCTGAACTGGGTGGTATGTTGCGGCAATTAGATGTCCTGTCGCCATCCGGGATCAAAGCCAAAGATTTGCTACGAGCAAAAAAGCGTGAACTCAAACAGGCGAAAGTTAAACTTCACCTCGGAACCGAGGTGGAAACGATCGGTGGGATAGTCGGGAGTTTCAAGGCAAGGCTTAGCGATGGCGCGGATATCGAAGCAGGCGCGCTGGTAGTCGCAACCGGATCTAAAACCTATCAGCCAGACGAATTTGGTTATGGCGATGATCCGACCGTTATTACGAACCTTGAATTGGAAACTTTGCTAACTTCCCGCAAACTGGATGCAGATCATATTACCTTCATCTCTTGCGTGGGTTCACGAGCGGGAACCATGGGTTGTTCGCGCTATTGTTGCACATCCATGATCGACCAGGCGCTACGGCTCCGTCAGACTGGAAAATCTGTCCGGGTCGTATCGAAGGACATCCGTACCTATAGCCGGCAGGCTGAAGAACTGTTTGAAGAAGCGGCGCGGGCCGGGGTGCAATTCTTCCGCTACGACTCTGAACAAACGCCCCAATCCGTGCTCAAGTATCAGGATGGGAGTCTTGAGGTATTGGACGAACTCTCGCGAGCAAGAATTCAGATCCCGACAGATCTTCTCGTCCTCGTTGTGGGTCTAGAACCAACGACCGACAACCTTGATGAGCAGCTCAAGCTATCGCGCAGCGAAGATGGTTTTTATATGGAGCTGCATCCAAAACTGGGCCCTGCTGAGACTGCAAGCCAGGGAATTTACCTGGCAGGTGCAGCCCAGGGAGCCAAGGATGTGCGCGAGTCGATCGCGCAAGCATTGGCATCCGCCGGTAAGGCCGGCGCACTCCTGGCGCATGGGGTGATCTCCAAGGAGCCTCTTACAGCTATTGTTGATGAAGAGCTTTGTATCGGTTGCATGCGCTGCGTAAAAGTTTGCCCCTTTGGCGCAATTGAACCGACGGGACCTGTGAAGGAGGGCGTGGTCCGGATCCACGAGGCGGCTTGCATGGGATGTGGTACATGCGCAGCGGAATGCAATTTCTCCGCCATCGACATGCCCTATTTTACAAAGGATCAAATATTAGCCCAGGTGGATGCTGCGCTTGAAGACCGACCGGCTGAAAAGTGCCTTGTTTTCACCTGCAACTGGTGCTCGTATGCCGGTGCCGACCTTGCAGGGATTGAAAAACGTCAATACCCATCATCTGCCAGGATCATTCGCACGATGTGCTCTGCGCGCTTCGAGGAATCCTTTATCGAGCGCGCATTCGAAAGGAGCGCAGGTGCGGTACTCATAACAGGTTGTCGGCTTACGGAAACGGGATCTGATTGTCATTACAACTATGCCAATCGGCTCACCGATAAGCGTTTTAAGCATTGGAGTCGAAAGTACGAGCGTAAAGGAATTGCACCGGAGCGCCTTCAGCTTCGCTGGATATCTGCAGCAGAAGGCAAGGAGTTTGCTGAGAAGATCAGTGAGATGGATGAAATTCTGCGCGCCAATCTGCAAAAAGCTTCCACAGTTATCGAATGATGATGAGAGAGGCAGAACGCGGTATGCAGATTCTGGATAAAACCTATGATTGAAGACAGCGAGATCATCCTCCTGGATGATGTGTTGTGGCAAGAAATCCACACACTCACCAATGGGGCAGCGGCCCCCTGTTTTCAATGCGGGGTTTGTACAGCGATGTGCCCCTGGGGAGAGACCAGAGAAGGGGGCTTCGATGTACGCGGCATCCTGCGGGCAGCTCAATTAGGAAACATGCAAGAATTGGATACTTTATGGCTTTGTAGCGGCTGCCTCCAATGTGAAGCTTCCTGTCCACGCGGTGTTCCCATCAGCGAGGTCATCAGCAATTTGCGCTACTTGCTCTGGAAAGCTCGCGATCAACTGCACGCGCTACCCAGCACACTATGGTCTTGCTATTGGAATAATAACCCCCTGGGTCAACCCCCTTCGGCTCGCCTGGATTGGGCAGTTGACCTGGACATCCCAGCATTCGATGCCGCACAGCATGATTGGCTTTTATATATCGGCTGCACGGCATCCTATGACCGTCGGGCTCAAGCCGTCGCAAGAGCTGCTGTGAAAATTCTCGGCTCGGCTGGCATTCGATTTGGCATCCTTGGGCTGGATGAACCTTGCTGTGGGGAAAGTGTGCTGCGCCTGGGGCATAGGCCTTTCTTTGAGGACATGGCCAATCTGGCGAAGACGATATTTAAGCAAAATCGGGTACAGCAAATGATCGTGCTTTCTCCACACTGCTTTGATGTGTTCCGGCACCAGTATGATGGGTTGATTGACAGCATCGAGGTGACACACATAACCCAGTTCGTAGCCGACCTGACCGACAGCGGGAGGTTGAATCTTACCGCCAGAGATGATCTTTGCCTGACCTACCACGACCCGTGCTTGCTTGGCCGGGGCAGTGGAGAATACGACGCACCGCGCAAGATCTTACAGGCCATTCCCGGCGTTGAACTCATCCCTATGGAGCAAGAAAGGGATGATGCGCTATGTTGCGGAGGCGGTGGTGGAAGGATGTACTTAGAAACACTACCCGGCGAGAGGTTTGGTGATATCCGGGTGGAGCAAGCCCGTCGGACGGGGGCAAGCATGCTTGTTACCGCATGTCCACTATGCATCGCTTGCCTCGAAGACAGCATGAAGGTTGTGGAAGGTGAAAGTTTGCCTGTCCTTGATGTTATCGAAGTCGTGTATGCGCACCTGGAGCATGAATGACAGTGAAAAGTAAGCACGCCATGCCAGGACCTGGATACACCCTGGCAGAAGAAAATCCGTCACTCTGGGTTTATCTCGAGCATAACGAGGCAGGGCTGGCGAATGTCTCACTTGAATTGCTAGGAAAAGCACGCAGTCTGGCAGACGAATCGCAGTCCAGTTTGACGGCCTTGCTGATTGGCCATTCGATCGAGGAACTTGCACGACATGCTTTTACCTATGGTGTTGATGAAGCCGTGATCATCGAGGATGAGCGACTCTCATCCTTTAATGTAGAGGCGTACACTGAAGTCGCAACACATGCAATTCTCGCTGAGAAACCGAGTATGCTGCTGGTCGGGGCGACACATGATGGACGGGACTTAGCTGGGCGTCTGGCTGTTCGCCTTCAGACCGGGTTAAACGCCGATTGCACGGACCTTCTGCTCGATCCTGAAACTAAGCTGCTGGTTAGTGAGGTAACCGGCTTTGGAGGGGGGATCGTGGCTCTGCTTGAATGCCCTTCCCATCGCCCTCAAATCTCCACCGTGCGTCCCGGGGTTTTCTCACTCCCGACTTCGGACCTGAGCCGTGAAGGCAAGATTGTGCCGATGAAGGCCCGAATGAGCGATGAGTCTTTTCGGACGCAGATCCTCGAACAAGATCATCATGTGGCTATTGATCTAACCCAGGCTGAAGTCCTGATCTGTGGGGGCCGAGGGATCGAAGGGGACTTTGAATCATTGAGGGCGCTGGCGGATGTACTCAGTGGTGAGGTGGGCGCGACACGCCCTCCGGTCGATGATGGCTATATCGAGCGGGAACGTCAGGTCGGTCAGACAGGCGTCGTATGCAATCCGAAAATCGCACTTTGCCTGGGTATCAGCGGTGCTTTTCACTTTGTAGTTGGGATTGAAAAAGCAGATCTTGTGATTGCGGTAAATAGCGACCCGGCGGCGCAGATCTTTGAATACGCCGATTATGGCATTGTCGCTGACGCGAATGCGTTCCTCCAGGCGTTCATGCTCGCCTTGGAAGAGCGCAGGGAGAAGGCGCATGTCTGATCGCCACATCGTCGTTTGCATGAAAGTCACACCCAAGCCAGAAGAAATCCAGGTCGATCCAGAAACCATGCTAATTCAGCGTGAACAAGCTCGCTCCGAGATTAATCCGCCCGATATGAATGCGATTGAATTAGCCCTGCAGTTGAAAGATCAATCCGGTGCAAGACTTTCCATCATCTCCATGGGCCCGGCGTTTTTCGAGCCCTTTTTACGAGTGGGGCTAGCCATGGGGGCAGATGCGCTCTACTTGCTGAGCGATCGAGCTTTTGCAGGCGCGGATCCCCTGGCTACAACCTACGTTCTCGCGAGAGCCGTGCAACAACTGGGAGATGTGGATCTCGTCGTTTGTGGAGAAGAATCGAGCGATGGCGCGACAGGACAGGTTCCACCTGGCTTGGCAGAGTGGTTGGCTTGGCCGGTAGTGACTTTGGCTGTTAAAGCACAATTTGAAGATGACGACATCGAGGGGATCAGAGTCATACGCGATTCACGTGGTCGATCCACCGTACGCACCCCGCTGCCAGCAGTGCTCAGCGTGAAGAGCGCGGCCAATCAACCCCGTTTTATGGACTACGAGATTAAAGAACAGGCATTTGACACGGTGCCCGTAACGGTCTGGGGACCCAAAGATCTGGGAACAGAGGATGGACGCATAGGACTTCAAGGATCCCCGACGAGAGTTACAGGAATGCGAGAGGCCGCCATACGTGATCGCCGGCGGCAGCGGCTTGAAGGAAATATCGAGAGTGTCGCCAAGGAGTTGGTCGATATTCTTGAGCCCTATCTTCGTTGATCTAACCAAAGCCACGCTTCGACACTGACAATTTTGGTGAATAAGGCATTCAACACGCCGGGGTACACTCGGTTGATCTCTGTCAACGCCTAAGAGCTCAACCGTGCTGGTTTCAGACTTTCTGCAGGAGGGTGAAGTTTGGTGGTCCCATTTCGCCGACCGGTAAGCTTGCGACCATAACCACCTGCTGACCTTTCGAGACAAAATCGGATTCAAGGCAAGCCTTCCGGACAAGCGCGATCATCTCTTCGACCGAGCGTGCCTTTTCGATCAAATAGGGTATGACACCCCATGCTAGGGAGAGCTGGTGGTATGTCCGAACTTCGGGGGTGAAAGCCAGGATTGGCACGTTGGGACGAACACTCGAAAGGAGGTGGGCAGATCGACCTGAACGTGTGAAGACTGCCAACGCAGCTACCTGGCGGTCATGTGCCAGAGCTCTGGCTGCATGCGTCGTTGCCACGGCATCATCGTCGGTGCTGCTTCGAACTTTACGCTGTTGCCCCCATTCAGACGCGTGCTGCTCGGCGTCAACAATGATTCGGTGCATAGTGGAAACGGCCGCTTTCGGATACTGGCCAACCGCCGTTTCCCCGGAGAGCATCAGGACGTCGCTTCCATCGAAGACTGCATTTGCGACATCGGAAGCCTCGGCGCGCGTCGGTTTAGGATTTGAGATCATCGATTCCAGCATCTGTGTTGCGGTGATGACAAAGCGCTGACGCGCAAGCGCTTCTTGAATGATTTGCTTCTGCAGGGAGGGAACTCGCTCCGGGGAAACCTCGACCCCGAGGTCACCGCGTGCGACCATCACGCCATCACACACCTGTAGGATCGCATCCAGGTTATCGATTGACTCAGGTCTTTCCAGTTTTGCAATGAGCAGTGGAAACTGAGCCTGATCAGGCGTATCAGTGATCAGCTTTCGAAGCTTAACGATATCATCCGCATGTCGTACGAAGGAAAGCGCGATCGCGTCTACCCCTTGCGCCAGGCCAAAGGCCAAGTCGCGTCTGTCTTTTTCTGTAATGGATGCGGCTGAAAGTGCCACGTGGGGGACATTGATGCCCTTGCGTGAACCAATCTCCCCGCCAACGATGACCTCTGCCTTTACCTGATCCCCATCGCAGTCCTGGACCCGCAGCTCGATACGCCCGTCGTTGATCAGGATCGTATCGCCAGGGCCTACTTCTTTTGCGAGTCGGCTGTAGGTTACCGGGATATGCGAGCTGTCCTTCGGTGTTTTTTCGGTAGTGAGCACAACCGTTTGTCCCTCTTCAACTTGTACCTTTCCAGCACCAGGCAGGATGCCGGTGCGCAGCTTGGGTCCCTGTAAATCCTGCAGGATGGCGATGGGACGATTAAGTTCATCGCTCAGAGAACGCAGGTTTTGCAGGACCGCTAACTGACCTTGATGGTCCCCATGGGAGAAGTTCAATCTGGCCACATCCATGCCTGCTTCGAGCAGCTGCTTGAGCATACTTCGCTCTGCGCTGGCTGGACCGACCGTAGCTATGATTTTAGAACGCCTGATCATAAATAATTTAATTCCTTTGCGCGGGATACCAGTTCATCCCTGAAGTCAGGATGTGCGATGGATATTAATGCCTTAGCGCGTTCCTTGATGGTCTTGCCATAAAGATGGGCGATGCCGAATTCAGTCGCGACATAGTGAACATGGTTGCGAGTTGTCACCACGCCTGCCCCGGGTTTGAGCATAGACACAATGCGGCTCACAGGTTCCCCGCCTCCCGGTGTTGCTGTGGAAGGAAGCGCGATGATCGGTTTGCCTCCCTTACTACGAGAAGCACCGTAGACGAAATCCAGCTGGCCTCCAACACCGGAGTAGAGCCTCGGTCCGATACTGTCGGCGCAAACCTGTCCCGTTAGGTCAACTTCGATTGCTGAATTTATGGAGACCATCTTATCGTTCTGGGAGATGATGAAGGGGTCGTTCACGTATTCTGTTGGGTGCAACTCGACGATCGGATTATCGTCAACAAAATCATAAAGCGTGTTAGAGCCGAGGATAAATCCGGCGACGATTTTACCGGGATGGAGGGTCTTTTTTTCATTATTGATGACGCCCTCCTGGATCAATTTCATCACGCCATCGGAG
>JBFFMI010000001.1:0-62622 GCA_041554155.1 Anaerolineales bacterium | reverse complement strand
AAGACGCAGTTCGTATCGGATGTCTCGCATGAACTGCGCACGCCATTGAGCAATATACGCCTCTATCTGGATCTCTTGCGAAAAGGTCATAAGGACCGATTCGATGACTACATGCGCACGCTCAATAGAGAAACAAATCGTTTGGTGAACCTGATCGAAGATCTCCTGGCGATATCTCGTCTGGATGCTGGTACAGCTACCCCATATCCAGTCTCATCCAATCTCAATGTCCTTGCCCGTGGCCTGGTTGAAGATCGCCGTCGACTATTCGGGGATCGTGATCTCACCCTGGGCCTGAGCCTCCAGAGCGATCTGCCTTCGGTGCTGGCTGATGAGCAAATGATTTCGCAGGTCATCGCAAACCTTATGACGAATGCTCTGAATTACACGCCGGCCGGCGGTTCGGTTACCCTGATCACGCGCGTGGTGGAAAAAGATCGGCAACAATGGGTCACACTGGCTGTGCGCGATACCGGGCTGGGGATCCCGGAGAAGGAACGCGAACAGGTGTTCGAACGCTTTTATCGTGGTGAGACGAGCCGCAAGATGGGAACGCCTGGAACTGGCCTGGGTTTATCGATCTGCAGAGAGATCCTCACCCGTCACAAGGGTGTGATCACCCTGGAGAGTGAGGAACAAAAAGGCAGCACCTTCACCCTGTGGCTACCCCTGAATCCTGACAAGTCTGATAGCGATCCAAATCTGCTCTAGCACAACCCCAGATCACTGCAAATTTCTTCTAACCGGACATTCTCAGTCATCAGATTGAGGAAGGTCTCCATTTTTTCCGGCTGACCCAGGCGGGTCTTCCCGAGAGAGCGCTCCACCAGTTCGATGGTTTCCATGGTGTTTTGATTTACGAGAAGAATAGGGACATTCAAGGCTTCGGCTTGTTGAATGATGAGCGGGCTGGGATGTAGATTCCCGGTGAGAATCATCACCACCGTCGAAGTTTCGAGCGCAGCGAGTTGGATATCGGTGCGATCCCCTCCAGTGATAACCGCTTTATTTTGGTAACGGCGGAAGCGAGACAAGGCAGCATCTGCTGTCATGGCGCCCACGGTAAGGGTCTCGGCCAACGCCTCCAAATCTACCGTCTCGGTGAGAACCTCAGCTTGCAACAACTCAATCAGCTCCCCAACACTCAAAGCGGATAGGCGCGGTACGCTGGGGATCGCACCAAAGATACGGATACCCTTTGTCTCGAGGAAGGGAATGGCGTAATCATTGATGAAATCACTTCCCTCTTCGGTCACACGGTTGAGAATCACGCCCAATAACTGCTCGCCCAGTCGAAATCTAGCCGTGAGCACATCGTCCACCAGGCACATTTCGCCGCGATAGGGCACAACCACGAGGGCCGGTGCGGCAAGGACTTCTGCAACGCGCAGGTTGGATAGCCCAATGGCGTAGCCTTCTCGCAGGCTGGCGCCACCTTCAAGCAGCAATACATCTTTGCCATCACCGGCCTGTTGTGCGGCTTGCTTGATCGTATCTACCAGGTTATCTGTGTGCACCCCTTTAAGGTGCTCGCGCAATGTGGAAGAGGTCACAATGATTGGTGATGCATCGGCTGCATCGCCTGCTAAACCGAGTGCGCTGTGTACAAATACGGCGTCTTCATCTGCCAGCGAGCCCGATGGGGTCCGCCAGGGTTGCGTGCTAACTGGTTTGAGGTAACCGACCTCCAGGCCACGGCCCTGGAGGTAGCGGCCCAGTGAAAGGCAAACAGCGGTCTTCCCCGAGTAAGGCTCAACGGAGGTGATATATAAGGATTTCATACAGAACTCCTGCTATGGGCTAACGTCTTTTTGGGACCTTTGATTTCAAGGATAAGCCGCATATCGATAGCTATCCCCCCCTGGCTATTGCGATACAGCATAAAGGGATTGATATCCAATTCAGCAATTTCAGGAAAATCAAGGACAAGCTGCCCGATCCGCAGGAGAGCATCCGTAAGCGCTTCTTTATCTGCGGGCGCTTCTCCCCGCACACCATCAAGCAGGGCATTGGCTCGGATCTCCTGAATCATTTCTCCGGCTTCCCGACGCGAGAAAGGGGCGATACGGAAAGCAACATCTTTCAACGTCTCAACATAAATTCCACCCAGGCCAAAGGTGACTAGTGGGCCAAACTGAGGATCACGGTTCATCCCGACCAAGACTTCCAGGCCAGGTGGCACCATCTTCTGCACCAAACAACCCCACAGGCGCGCCTCGGGCAAATAGCGCTGCGAGCGATACGTGATCAAATCGAAGGCATCCCGGACGGCCTCGGCATCTTGTAAACCAACTTTAACCCCACCGACATCGGTCTTATGTAAGATATCCGGCGAGGCGACCTTGAGCACGACGGGAAATCCCATTTCGGATGCGATCTGAACTGCTTCATCGGCGGAAGCTGCCAGTTGCGATTCAGGGATTTTAAACCCGTAGGCCACAAGGATCTGGCGGGCCTCGGCATCGCCAATTGTGACGCGTCCATCGGCGATGACCGTGTCGATCACACTGCGCACCGTTTCCTGGTCGACTTCAAAGTGCTCATATTCCGGTAAAGGCTCAGCTTGATAGCTGCGATATTGGCTCATGGCCTTGTAAACAAGGGCGGCACGCTCGGGGAAACCGTAATTTGGAATCCGAGCCCGCTCGAGGATTGCGGTGCCTGCTTCAATGCGCGCTTCACCCATGAAGCAGGCCAAAATGGGCAAGTCAACTTGTTGTGTGATCTCAGCGATCACCTCGGCCGTGGCTTCAATTTCAGTCATCGCTTGGGGTGTAAGAATGACGAGAACGCCATCCACTCCCGGATCAGCAACTACCCGTTCGAGGGCAAATCGATAGCGGTCGGCGCGTGCATCACCAAGTAAATCCACTGGGTTGGCGGCGCTGGCAGCATCCGGCAGGAATGTTTCCAGGGCACGGATGCACTCGGGCTCGAATCGAGCCAGTGCCAGGCCGGCGCGTTCCAGCGCATCGGTGGCCAGGATGCCAGGGCCTCCGGCATTGGTCACTATAGCAATATGATCTCCCATTAGCGGTGGCAGATAGCCAAAGGCAAGGGCAAAGTCAAATAAGTCCTGCAGCGAGTTGGCACGGATCACACCAGCTTGGCGGAAGGCGGCTTCGTAGGCTTGTTCAGATCCCGCCAGTGAGCCTGTATGAGAGCTGACGGCGCGCGATCCGGCCTGCGTCACACCCGACTTGAGTGCGACGATGGGTTTTACTTTGGATACCTGGCGGGCTACCCTTATGAATTGCCCGCCATCCGGTAGTCCCTCGATGTACGAAAGGATCACGCGCGATCCGGGGTCATCAGACCAGGCTGCCAATAGATCAATTTCGTTGACGTCGGCTTTGTTCCCCAGCGACACAAATTTACTCAAGCCAAGACGACCGGCTTGAGCCCAATCCAGAATCGCTGTTCCCAGCGCACCGGATTGAGACATAAAGTCCATTGGGCCATCGGGCGGCATTCCGGCGGAAAAAGAGGCGTTCATCGGTGTGATGGTATCGATCACACCAAGGCAGTTGGGTCCGATCAGGCGGATGTCGAATTCCTTAGCGATCTGAAGCAACTCCCCCTCACGCTCAAGGCCCTCCATGCCGGCTTCACGAAAGCCAGCACTGATGACGATCACGCTGGGAATTCCTTTTTGTCCACAGGTGCGCAACACATCCGGGACAATAGGATAAGGGATAACGATGACGGCAAGGTCGATTTCGCCGGGGACCTGATTGACATCAGCATAGGCTTTTAAGCCAAGGATCTCATCAGCTTTGGGATTGATCGGGTAAACCTGCCTGCCGTCCGTAAGAAAGCCACCATTCACTAGATTATCCAACACGGCATAGCCCAGCTTTTCCGGGTTGGTGGACGCGCCGATAACGGCGATGGCGGATGGCGTAAAGAAGGATTGCAGGCTCACATGATTTCTTTCTCTATGAGTTACCCTCTAAGTGTAACGCGAAGCGCACTATCTCCAAAGGGTTAATGGGTGGGGCGACGGGTCATACTGGTTGTGTAGCGATAGCTACGGTGAAGGTTAAAGTAATCCCAGGGCACGTTTGGTGGGTGCAAAAGAACGCCGATGCAGCGGGCAGGGTCCAAA
This sequence comes from Anaerolineales bacterium, assembly GCA_041554155.1. Lineage (GTDB taxonomy): Bacteria > Chloroflexota > Anaerolineae > Anaerolineales > E44-bin32 > E44-bin32. Next base: position 58,514 of record JBFFMI010000001.1, on the reverse strand, counting down.
AAGCTCAAGGGCTGATTGGTGCTGACGGGTACCATAACCCTTGTGCCTGGCAAAACCAAAGCGGGGGTAAAGTCGATCGAGTTCCTCCATCAATCGATCGCGCGCGACTTTGGCGACGACAGAAGCGGCAGCGATCGAGAGCGTCAGGCTATCACCATGAGGAATAGCTGTCTGGTTGATGCCCATATCGCCGATCAAGATATAGTCGATCAGCAGGTGGTGGGCCACGAATCCCAGATCTTGCACAGCGCGCTGCATTGCAAGCCGGGTTGCGGGCAGGATACCGATCTGGTCAATCTCCTCCACCGAGGCTTCGCCGATCGATACATTCCTTGCAACTTGCCGAACCTGTTGATCCCAATGCTCCCGCTGTGAGGCGGATAAGCGCTTCGAATCGTGCAGGCCGTCGAGTTGCTTCTCAAGATCTGGGCCTGGTGGTGGGAGCACCACGGCTGCGGCGGTCACCGGGCCAGCCCAGGCACCACGGCCGGCTTCGTCGATCCCGGCGATATGCTGGACGCCGAACCCGTAGAGCGCCGATTCAAGTTTGGTCGTTGGCAGGCGTTCCGGATTACCCACCATCATAGTTGCCGCGCCAGGCGTTTAGCCGGATACGGAATAGATCCGTTAGCATGTGGATTGAATCGCGCAGGATGCGCACTCGACTGCCGGGATTGTAATACCAGGGAATGGGGATTTCGATAATGTGATAACCCCGTCGCATGGCCAGGAACAGAATTTCAACATCGAAGGTCCAGCCATGAATGGTTTGGTCGGAAAACAAATCTTCTGCCACATCCGCCCGGAAGCATTTAAAACCGCACTGTGTATCCTGCAGGCCGGGCAGGGTGATGACCCTCACGAGCCAGTTGAACACTCGCCCAATCCAATGGCGGTAAGCCGGTTCTCCGTAGCGAACGGCACCCGGGATTTCGCGAGAAGCTATGGCAACATCGTAAGGCTCGTGTTGGGGTGGAAGAAAGCGGTTAACTTCCTCAATCGGCATCGAAAGGTCAGCATCACAGATAAAACGGTATTCTCCCTCGGCGGCCAGCATCCCGCTGCGAACGGCCAGGCCTTTGCCCGCTTCGGATTCGCTGAGCCACCTGACGTTTGTGTTTTTCTCAGCAGCAATACGTGCGATCTCGGCAGTAGCATCGCTGCTCCCGTTTTCGACAATTACAACCTCGGATGGATAATCCTGGGAACGCAGAAATGCCAGCACCTTCTCTAGGCTGGCTGGCAAACGGGTCTCTTCGTTATGTGCTGGGATGATGACAGATAACAGCGGTGGCAAAGGAAGCTCCGCGATTCAAGTGCCTCTAGTATACCGAATCTGATAGCACCAGAATGGCAAAGATACCGATCACAAGAATGTCAAGAAGGGCCATCACGCCCAACAGGATCCACTGTCGGCGCGAGAAGGGAAAGCGTTTTTGTCGGATTCCGCTCAAGGATCGCTGTTGTCGCGGTGATAGAGCCGCCGCTTCCCCCTGAATCAAGGCTTCTGAGTCGACACGTGAAGGTTCGGGAAGATCGATCGGGCTGGAGGCGCGGGGTGTCGCCGGCTGTGGTTCAGGAGCAGGGGCAGGCTCGGATTCGGCCCTGAACTCCTCCGGGGTAGTGATAGCTCTGACAAGATCACGGATATCTTCCCGGTCCATGATGGCTTGAAACTGAAGGATATTTGAGGCAAATCGTTCAATTGCATCAGCGAGCACAATGCGGGTGGTCGCGTTGGAGGTCTCGACATGAGTGCGCGGGTTGGTAAAAATCAACACAGCTTCAACCTCGGGGAGGCCAAAGCCCACACTGCGCAGGTAGTTGAGCGTGGCTTGAGCCATCTCGAAGCCCTTCAACTGTAAATTCGGTTTGGCTTCAGTGAATCTACGCGCGGTGCCTCCACCAAACTTCAACCACTCATCACCTTTGGCGCGAAAGACACCCTGTGTGGCGGTCGTCAGGAAGGTACGTACCCCCTGTGGACTAAGGAGCATCAAAGGGACAATGATGCCAGTCCCGGGAATGGGTGCACTTGTCAAGGCTGTATGTTCGTCACCCAGAGATTTTTCAAGTTGATGGAAGGCGGTGTCAATCGCCTGCATTTCGCCATACCAGGCAAGTCCATTCTGAAGTGTGCCCCGCAAGCGCTGTTCCAGGCCAATTTGACCTTCCTCATTGCGAAATGGCGAGCATTCGATCCGGTTCATGGCGTTCCCTTTTCCGGGGTCTTGGTTGTTGCCCAACGGGTCTGCACCGAGAATCCCGCTGACCCATGCGGGACCTATCAACAATCTGCAAGTTTGATGCCAACTCAATGTGCCGTGCTCTGATTATAAGTCAGCCTATCTGTCGGACAAGTCAACGGTCTTGAAGCTATAATGTCTATATGATGAAACGCAACTTGATTATCCTGCTCATGTTTGTCCTGCTGCTGGGATTCGGCGGGCAGCAATATGGTCGGGCACAAGCGGAACATGAGGTGCTCGTGCTCACACTGAAGGGCCCGTTAACTCCAGCGATGGTTGGATATTTGGAACGCGGGATAACCAGAGCCGAGAATGAAGATGTTGAGGCCCTCGTGGTTCAACTGGATACACCGGGCGGCTCGATTGAGCTTATGAACCGCATGGTTCAGATGATCCTTGCCAGCAAAGTACCGGTTGTAGTGTATGTATCCCCGCGAGGAGCGATTGCGGGTAGCGCAGGAACGGTCATCACGCTGGCGGGCCATATTGCGGCGATGGCGCCTGAGACTGCCATAGGCGCGGCCAGCCCAGTTGGCGGGCAGGGCGAAGATTTAGGTCAGACGATCGAAGCGAAGGAGAAAGAGATTCTCAAAGCCACGGTGCGGAGTCTGGCTGAAGATCGCGGTGAAGCTGCAATCGCAATGGCAGAGGCCGCGATCGAAGATGCCCTGGCGGCCTCCGCGTCCGAAGCATTAGAGGTAGGATTGATCGATACGGTTGCCCAGGATTTAGATGGGCTTCTGGATCAGATTGATGGGTCAAAGGTAGATGTCCAGGGCGAGCGAATCCTGCATACAGCTGATGCCGAGATTGTCGAGGTGCCCCAGCGATTTATCGAGCAGTTTCTTCAAGTCCTTACCAACCCCAATATCGTCTTTTTATTGATCACGATTGGTGTTCAAGCACTGCTGATTGAAATCTCGAGCCCGGGCGGTTGGATCGCTGGATTTATCGGGGTGGTCTGCCTGGCGCTTGGCACCTATGGCCTGGGCATTCTTCCGGTGAATTGGTTCGGGCTGGCTTTTATCGTGACGGCCTTTGTCCTTTTCGTCCTGGAGGTAAAGGCGCCGACGCATGGGGCGTTGACGATTGCTGGGTTAGCTTCTTTCGTCGTTGGCGCATTGGTATTGTTCAATTCCCCTGAAACCCCATCCTTTTTACGTGTCTCGGTGCCGCTCGTCATTGGGACCGCTATTGCGACGGCAGCGTTTTTCATGGTGATTGTAAGCTTTGCGATCCGGGCGCAACTGCGGCCAGTGGAAGTCGGGCGTGAAGCATTGGTGGGTCGAATCGGGGAATCGCGCACTGAACTGACCCCAACCGGGATGGTTCACGTTGCCGGGGAGCTGTGGACCGCCATCCTAGAGGATCAATCCAGCACGCTAGGTTCTGGTGAATGGGTTGAGATCATTGGAGTGGATGGCCTACGTTTGCTCGTGAAGCCCCGTACAGCGAAGTAGTGGTTGACTTGATCTTGGTGAGCTTGTACACTGTCGCCAAGGTGATAAGGAGGGCACGATGACGGCTTCTTCCTTCCGAATGATAGTGCGCACAGGCCCGAATCCTGGCACAACCTATGACCTGACGAAAGAAGTCACGGTGATTGGTCGGGATGTGAGCAATGACATCATTTTGGGTGATGCGGAAATTTCGCGCCAGCACGCGCGTCTGACGAGAACGCCCGGCGGTTATGTCCTTGAAGATCTTGGCTCTACCAATGGAAGCTTCGTCAACGGTGAGCGCTTGATGGCGCCGCGGGTTCTCAACCCGGGTGACCTGGTAGCGCTGGGCGAAAATGTGAGTTTGACATTTGATGCTGCTACACCTGAAGCCGCGGCAACGGTCGCCAGTACGGTAGCAGACCCCGAGCCAGCGCAGGCTGAACCCGTGGCAACACCACCGGCGCCTGCGGCTGTTGCTCCATCAGATGTTCAACCACCGGCTGAGAAGAAGCGCCGTTCCCCCTGGTTGTTCGCCGGGCTTGGATGTTTCGTAATGATTCTGGCTTGCGGTGGCGTATTCTTGTTCATGGATGCTTTCTATCCCGATATCCTCTACGCCCCGTTACGCTGGTTGGGTTTTTTCTAGATAAGATCTGTACTCTATCGCCAAAAAGGATGGTCAAGGACCATCTTTTTTATTTAAGGTTTTCCGATGTGCTTGTAACCTTTTTAGCACCGATGCATCGAAGTGGATAGCATAATCGAAGAGGTGGTAAATAATGGACATGGAAATTACGTTCCCGGGTGGGGCTCGAGTTGATGCAAATTTTGGCCCCTTTACGGTTCAAACGGATCAACCTCCGTTGGGTGGTGGAGCAGGACTGGCCCCCACCCCGTTTGCTGTTTTCTTATCTTCTATAGGAACCTGTGCGGGGATCTATGTGCTGGGTTTTTTGCGCAAGCGCGGCCTTTCGATCGAGGGAGTCAGCTTGCGTCAGCGCATGCATACCAACCCGGTCACCGGGATGGTGGGGGAAATCGAAATTGATATTCAAGTTCCGCCAGATTTTCCCGAAAGATACCTAGAGGCACTGATCCGCACGGCTGAACTCTGTGCGGTTAAGAAGCATTTCGAGAACCCACCGAGCTTCAACATTCAAACCAGCGTCAAGGAATTGGTAGTCAACAGCTGACATATTTTTGATTACAATCAGGGGTGGAGGTTGCTATGGCACGCTACCTTTCCACCCCTTTGATTATCTTGGGTATCTTTACCCTCGCAGGTTGTGCGCCCCCCCCGATAGAGGTTGGTCAAGCTGATCCTCGATCGACAAGTTCACTCGTCCAAGATACTGACACGCAGGCAACGGAGATCTATTTCGAAACTGCGCGCCAGAACATGATCGACTTCGCTATCAAGGCCTATGGAATCGAGGATCAAGCTGTGCTCGAAGTGATGGGACGAGTGCCTCGACATGAATTTGTGCAGCAAGAGCACAAATCTATGGCGTATGCAAATCATGCCCTGCCAATTGGGTACGGCCAAACCATTTCCCAACCCTTTATTGTTGCCTTGATGACTCAGGAGTTGGATCTATCGCCGGGTGAGAAAGTGTTGGAAATTGGAACGGGTTCTGGATATCAGGCGGCAATCCTGGCGGAGTTGGGAGTTGATGTTTTTACTGTTGAAATCATTAGCGAATTGGCGCAGGAAGCCTCGGAAAGACTGCGGCGCCTGGATTATACAGAGATCCAGCTACGCAATGATGATGGATATTATGGGTGGTCGGATCAAGCCCCATTCGATGCAATCATCGTCACAGCTGCTCCAGATCATGTCCCCCAAACACTGGTAGAGCAACTGGCCAAGGGTGGTGTGATGGTCATCCCGGTGGGGCCGATCGGTGGGATCCAGGAACTCTGGCGAATAAACAAAGACGAGGATGGGGCTATCAGCACATCAAGCCTGGGGGGGGTCCGTTTCGTCCCATTCACCCGAACTGGAAAACCCACTGACTATAATCGAACGGAGTGATCTGTCGAGAGGCTTGACGAGTCTCACATTCCCTTACACCAGTGAACTGTCGGCCCAGATGCCAGCGGCATACAGGGCACCCGTATAACAAACACCCCCAAGAAAGAGTGTCATCTGAAAACCAAGATCCAGTAAAGCGAGCGAAGCCAGTACGCCGGCTATGCCCGATACGGCCCCATTAATCGCCCAGGCCCAGGGGATGAAACCAGGCGTTCGCTGCTCGAGCAGACGTAGACCAGCGGCAAAGGGAATGCCCATACAAATGCCCGTAGGAACAAGCCAGAGAGTGACGATCAGCACACGTATCATCAATGGTTGGGCTAAACTTTCCTGGATGACAATCGGGAGCAGGCCTATATGCGTTGAGAGGAGAACGATCAGAGCAAGCAAAGCGCGGCGAAGCCGGATCTGCTCGGAGAGAAGGCTGCCGAAGCCCGAGCTGAGCAGCAGAATAAAGAGAACAAGACCAAACGCCAGGACCGGGAAATCGAGCATGAGGTTGAGCCGTTGAATCAAAGGGATTTCCACAAGCATAAATCCTGCCCCCAGAGCGCCGAAGTAAAACCATGCCCTTCTTTGGGGTAGCGATGCTTGCCGGTCTCTTCGCGTTGCCAGCCAGGGGAGTAGCACGAGAGGGGTTGAGAGCATGAACATCAAGGCTAACATCGCAAGCAAAACGAAATAGCCGCTACCGCCAAAGGGCTGCCAGATGACCCCCAGCGTCGCAAGAACCTGGGATGATTGGGCCCAGCGGAAAAAGTGAAAGAAGTACGGTTGGTCATCCGTCGCGGGTTCAAGTCGGAAATCATATTCCCCCATCGTGATCTGTGGTTTTGAAACCAGCGCCGAGAACAATCGCTGATAGATTGGCTGCGGAAGACGGTTGAATTGATTAACTTCTTTCTCTGCGAGATCAGGCAGGTAGACAGGATCGAAGGCATTCTTGGTGAGGAAAGCCCGGATTATCGATAGCTCCTCCCCAGAAAAGGGTTGTTTACTGGCAAGGATTGTCATCGTGCGCATACCGCGAAAGGCTGCCAAATGGTCAGCCGGTCTGGCGAGTCCCTGACTTCTCAATGCTTGGAGCAGAGTTGACCAGGCGCGAGTCGCTTCACTGGGTGGTGTGCCAATCCAGCGTGTTATCACCAGGATGCCATCCGAGGTTAGTCGTTTCCATCCTGCCTCGAAAGCCTCTTGTGTGAGGATAAAGTTTTCCACGAGGCTGAAAGCACCGGACGCGATTGGCCTGTAAGGATCGCTGAGGGCCCACTCCACAACGGTGTATTCATTGTCACGCATGCTTAGCATACTTCTACTCGAAAAAGGATATCGATCGAGGCGTTGATCGCGCAGAAAATTAGCACTGGCTTCACTCAGGTCCTGATCGAGCAGCAACGCAATTAAAGGTTGATCGGTGGGTATGGACACTTGGCTCGCGCCCATGACGAGAGCACCTTGAGCTGCCATACCTGTTCCGGGATTGACGACTAATGCTTGGGAGCCTGGCCGCAAGGTGTAGGCTATCGCAGCAGGCATATGTTGATAGAACGCAGCCCCCTCCTGTCCCCTTGCGGCTATATTCGTGATCGGGTATGGGCCTTCACCGTCGATGAAGAGCCCCAGCTGCCTGTAAGGAGGAACGGGTGAGGTCAGGCTCAATCCTGGATAGGAATGTATCCCGCCGCTGGCAAGAACTTCACCCCGTGCCGATGCATTCCTTTGGGTTGCCATCACTTTGGCGCCCGGGAATTGCATGGCAACGCTAAGTGGTTTGTAAGGGGAAAGTTTCAAGCGGACAGGTGCAAGCGGTTGCAGGAAGAAGATTAATGAAGCCGTTGCCAGAATAAGCACGATGCTGCGCTGGAAAATCCGTTCCTCTAGCAACGCGGCAGATATAAAACCAAGCGCAATGGCAATACCGAGTGCACCCTCTTCGCTGACCCATTGCAGGCTGGCAAGAGCCACCAGACAGCCCATTGCAGAGCCGAGAAGGTTTGCGGCGTAAGGTCGAAAGGCTGACTCTCCAGCCTGGCGAAGTGCGCTGCCGATGAACCAACCCCCACACAGAAATGGCACACCTGCTGCAGTGAAGTAAAAAAGCAAAATCCATATTTGGGTACGGTCCCAGGCAATACGAAACGAGTCGAACGGTACGTAATTGATCACCGCATAGGCTAGGATCGCGGTTAAGGAGAAGCCAGCGGCCAGGAATCTCCGGGAAGGTTGATTTCTGATGAGGGTTAAAGCCACACCGCTGGCTGCGAAACCCATAACAGCCAGACTGACGACGAGGAAGGCGAAGCTGTAGAACTGCTGGACGGCGAAGACACGGGTGAGGCAGATCTCATACGCCAGGCTGGCCGTAGCGATCAGGATCAAGCTGATTGATTCGCGGGGGCGCATACAGGTGTCTCCAGATCTCCCTGGTCGTTTAGTCCTATATCACAAGAAACTAACCATTCAAGCCAAAGTCGAAGAGGACCTATTACCCAGAAACCTTGGTCGCGCTGTGGAGTATACATGGAGTATGCAGTCTTGGTTTGTTCAGATCTTATTGCCTCTCAGTATACTGGGGATCATGACCGGTGCTTGTAGCGCGCAAGAATCTAACAACCCACTACCCCAGATCGTGGAAAGCGCTCAAGCCGCCGTGGCTGAGCAAATCGACCAAGTAGATGGTTCTCCAGACCAAGAACAAGCCGTAAAAGAACTCTCCATCGAAGAGATTGAACTCACCCTGCAAGCTGGTGATGGGAGTGACCAACAACCGGTTGCTTGTGATGATCAAAATGGGCTTATCGTGCGGACATCCTACTCGGGATTTCTTAGCGGAGAAGCCATCCCGGTTCTGATCTTCCTTCCACCTTGTTACGATCCCTTCCTGCGAGTATACCCGGTGATCTTCTTGTTGCATGGCAAGCCACAGGATGAGCGCCACTGGTTACTGCTGGATGTGCAATCGGCGGTCGCCCAAGGGATCAACAATGGGGACTGGCCACCAACGGTTTTGGTGATGCCATACCAACCTGAACCGCTATTCTCCCAGACCTCCGGAGGACCGGGATCTCTGGAACAGGAGATCCTGAGCGGTCTGATTCCGTTTATTCTAGATCGCTATGCCGTTTCGGGAGAAAGCCAACGATGGGCGATTGGTGGAATCTCGCGCGGCGGTGTGTGGGCGCTGGAAATTGGCCTCCGCCATCCTGAATATTTCGGAAGTGTGGGTGTCTTAAGCCCGGCATTGAATGTCAACTATGCTGGACAAAGCTATGATCCCTTTCAGATTGTGCATCGTGCAGCACAACTTCCCGACAAAATCTTCCTTGGTGCAGGAGATCGCGACTCAGCACGGGCAATGACCCTGGAGTTTGCGGATTCGCTCGAGGAGGAGGGAGTAGAACACCGTTACATTGAGGTAGAAGGAAGCCATGAGTCAGCAACCTGGATCCAGATGATCCCGCAAATGTTCTCATACCTCGCTTCGGATTGGTAACCACAGACAATAACACGCAAGGTGCACAGGCTCGAAATTGCGTTCACCGTTAACAAATCTCCAATGCGATCTTAGCATTCCTCTGACAGTAGTTGGGTAAGATCTCTTTAGTGAGCAAAATAATGCTTAATTACAAATAAATCGTGAGGAGTGGTAAAGATGACGTATTATATGGTTCCCCGACGCACGCGCAGATATCAGAGCTATAGTCCAGTTGGCTTCAATGGTGGACGTCGCATGTCAGTGGATGTGCACGCCAGCCCAGAAGAGTACATGATCACCGCTGCGGTGCCTGGATTGACAGCCGAAGATCTCAAGATCGAGATCCTCGATGATGTTGTGACACTTGCCGGAGATGTGCGGAACGAGGATGAGGCTGAGCGTGATGCGCTGTTGCAGGAGCTCCCTCAAGGCAACTTTAAGCGAAGCCTTCGTTTCTCTGAGTCGCTTGACGCCGAAAAGGCCGAAGCACAACTTGAGAATGGCATCTTAAAGTTGAGAATTCCAAAATCCGAGCATGCTCGACCCAAGTCGATCAAGGTTAAAACTTCCTAAGTTGTTAAACTTTAGTAAGGTACAATGGGCGGCCTAGGCCGCCCATTTGACTCTTACAACCGGTTCTCAGGACCACAATGTTCCCCTTACGAGACACCATTCGATCACGAACATTCCCCATCGCAAATTACGGCATTATTGGGCTCAATGTGCTTATCTTCATCTTCCAAGCATCGCTGAGCGAGCGGGGTTTCAATGTTTTGTTGCAATGGTTTGGGCTTACGCCGGCGCAGTTCTCGCTCTTCTTGCCATTGCAGTGGATTACGGTTTTTACATCCATGTTTATGCATGGTGGTTGGTTCCACCTGATCAGCAATATGTGGACCCTCTATATCTTCGGTGATAACATCGAAGATCGCATGGGTTCAGGGCGCTATATCATCTTCTACCTGCTCTCTGGATCTGCAGCCGCGATCACGCACATCATCGCATCGCCCGGGCTCAATGTACCCACCGTAGGGGCAAGTGGTGCTGTGGCGGGTGTATTGGGCGCCTATTTCTTGCTGTATCCCCGGGCGCGGGTGACTACCTTCATCCCCTTATTCTTCATCCCCTGGTTGGTCGATATTCCGGCTTTCTTTTATCTGGGGATTTGGTTTTTCTCCCAGGTTGCGAATGGTTTGATGGTGGGAGCGTCTGTAATGAGCGGGATAGCCTGGTGGGCGCATATTGGCGGGTTTGTTATTGGATTGTTCTTGGTACGGATATTTGCAGCGCGCCATCCAGTGGTCGATGTTGTCTACCATCAAGGTCAGCGCTGGCCTCAACTCGATTGACCAATTTGGCGGTATAGTGTCAGGTAGAGATTGTAAAGTTCGCTATGCTGTAGTTGCCTGAAAGATCAAGTATGAATCTAAAATCCACGTTGAAAAACAAAGGATGCACGCAATGACTGACAAAGACAAGCTGCTTATCAATGTAAATGAATCTGATTTGGAAGCGCTAACAACCATTCCTGGAATTGGCAAAGGTTTGGCGGAGCGGATTATCACCGGCCGCCCCTATGATGGGTTCGAGCAACTTCTCCAGGTAGAAGGAGTGGGGGAGCGAACGCTTACTCGTATTCGACCATATATCATCGTCGAGTCAGGCCGAGGTGCTGAACCGGTCGAAGATGTCGAGGAATCGCAGAGTGCCCAGGATCAAGCCATGGACAAGCCAAGCCTGATCGATCGTTTTGAATCCTTCACACAAAACACGATGGAGAGATTTCAAATTCCAACTCAGGTCGTGTGGTTTGGTTTCGTGTCCAGCGCGATCAGCGTCTTGCTGTCCGTGATACTCTCGCTCATGATCTTGGCTGGCATTAATCGTACGCTGAACTTCGGCCGCCATTCGAGTGTTCGTGAGTTGAGCGCAGAAATATCCCAGATGGAATCTGCCCTGAACACGCTCTCAGCCGATCTGGCAAGCGCTGATCAAAGGCTCCAGGCTGTTGAAGGTTTGAGTGGACGAATGGCAACCTTGGAGTCCGAGTTTAACATTCTCCAGGAGGAGGTTGAGCGGGCCGCAGCCCTTGTGGATACTTTATCGGATGAGGTCACAACGATATCGGCAGATGTTGATCGCATGGTTGAAAAAGTCACTCTTTTCGACATGTTTATGGAAGGTCTGCGGGTATTGATGTCCGATTTGTTCGAGCCGGCTGAAACGCCGTCATCTCCATAGCGAGGAGTCATCCATCATGACTGAAGAGATAAAGACTGAAGAAATGGGTAATCTGCAGAATGAGTCAAAGTCATCTGAGGCGAGCGTTTTACGCAGGATTGGCAGGATCCTTTTTAGGATGTTGGTGGCGATCGTCATTGGCCTGGCCTTAGGGGTTGGTCTTTACTATGGCGCCATCCAATTCTACCGGGAAGCAATTGAACCCATTCAGGGCTATGAAGATCGCATCAGCGAGCTTGAACGATCCCTGGAACAGGTGGGCTCGGCCTCTGCCTCAGAGAGTGAGGATTTGAACCAACGCCAAGCGGCTATTGAAGGGCGCCTGGCTTCCAATGCCGAGGCTCTGGCGTCAGTTGAAGCGCTGGTAGCGGCTGCGCAAGAGGATCTGCGCCAACAGGGCCGGATTCTAAACGCAATGGGAGATCTTGAATCTGAGCAAGATGACCTGACGCTGGCTGTGGGAGAGCTTGCTTTACAAGTGGAGCAGCTGGCTGCCGATATCGCCGCCGGCGATCTGCCTGCGCAGCGGGTTCAACGCACTGCGGTATACCTTAAAGCGATGAGCATGCTTACGCGCGCACAGCTTGAACTAGACCGCAATAATCTGGGGTTTGCTGCCGAACAGGTAGATGCGGCTCGGGTGATCATGGCGGAATTGACGGATGCTGATTCAACGGTGATCGAGCCATCTGGCGACGAAGCGTTAGTAGCGACCATTATCGAGCGGCTTGATGTGGTGATCGCTGATCTTCCACTCCGACCGGCCGTTGCGAGTGACGAACTGGAAGCGATCTGGAAGTTGTTCGTGGAAGCGCTACAACCGGTACAATTGGATGAAATGGAAACGGGAGGCCAATAATGCAAGAGCAGGAAGGGCAAGACCTACAACCCGAAAGTCATGAACCTATGCTTGAAAGTGAACCGGCGCTGGAGTCCACGCCGCTGGAGCAAGCCCCTGAAGAAGCACCCGTTCCAGGACGACGTTTACGGCGGGCTTTGATCTGGGCCGTAAGCCTGGTCATCATCCTGGCAGCTGGCGTGATCCTTACATGGACACTGCGGGTTCAGCCACAGGCAGAGCAAATCGCGACGATGAAGACCGACCTCACCACGATCCAGGAACAATTGGACGTGCAAGGTAAAGAACTCGAGGAATTGCGGCCACTGTTGGCGCGCAATCAAGTGTTAGAGGAGCAGCTCTCACTGGCAAACGCCCATCTTGATCTTTTAAACGTTTTGGTTGATGTGACCACGGCACAACTGGCGCTTACACAGGAAGATGAAATCGCTGCCCGAGCGGCGCTAACAGGCACGGGGGATCGATTAAGTACATTGGAAAGCACTCTGGAAGGGGCAAACGCCAGTGCTGTTGCTGAAATGAATGATCGCCTTCAATTGGTGCTGGAGGAGGTCGAGACGGATAGCTTCGCGGCGCGGCGGGATCTAGAGATCCTGGCGAACAACCTGCTGTCGCTGGAGCGAGTTATATTCGGAGAATAACCGTCCTGGATGACAAACTCCCCACAGACGCCTGTGGGGAGTTTTTTGTTTCAAATGTCTTTGGCCTCAGACTGTGTAGATGGATGACGAATCACGGCCGCGCCCCGGTTGTCAACTCGAGATCGATCTGCTCGCTGCCTCGCAGCACAGTAAGCGTGACGACCTGTCCGACTTCAATGTTTTTGAACAGGTAGGAAATAAGGTCATCATAGCGATCCACCGGGAAGCCATCGATGGCGATAATCAAATCTCCCCCTGTCAGTAGACCCGGGATGGCACTCTCGCTTTGGCCTCCCCTCAAACCAGCTCGATCAGCCGGACCATTCCGGACGACATCGGTGATGTAGGCGCCAGAGGCATTTGGGTTTAGCCCGAGTGCCTCCAGTGTCTTTAAATTCCAAAAGCTCTCATTGAGGCTGGAGATTCCCAGGTAGGGATAGTCGTACTTACCGTTTTCAATTAAGCCCGGAGCTACCCGGCGCAAAATGTTAACCGGGATGGCGAAACCCACACCAGAATTCACAGCGCCCCCTTCAACAGAAAAGGACTCGGTTTGAATAGCACGATTGATCCCCACGACCTGGCCATTCATGTTCAGTAATGGGCCGCCAGAATTTCCCGGATTGATGGCGGCGTCTGTTTGGATCAAGTCGCCCGCCGAGAAGCTGCCTCCCCCAGGCGCCTGACGCTCCGAATCAAGCGTCCGGCCGATCGCCGATACGATTCCTACCGTCATCGTGCCCGACAGCCCGAATGGGTTGCCGATGGCCACGACAAACTGGCCTACGGATACAAGATCAGAATCGCCAAGTGGAACGGGTACAAGAAATTCTTCCGGCACATCCACCTTGAGAACTGCTAAATCTGAATCGGGATCGGTGCCAAGCAAGGTGGCCCACGACTTTATGCCGCTTGGAAAATCAACCTCGATGTCCTCGGCATCTTCGATCACATGCCTATTGGTCACGATGTGACCTTGCTTGTCGATGACAAACCCGGAACCCTGCCCGGTTGGGATCGAGCCATCATGTACTGATCCAATCTCATATGCCCATATTGTGACAACGCCAGGGCTGACGTTGCCGTAAAGACTGGTTAGATCACCATCGATAATCGGGCCCAGATCTTCTATCACCGGCGCGACGAGCGTGATCGCAGGGGCCGGTTGTGCAGGCAGGGGCGTTGTTGGAATGCTGGTGGGCTGGTTGCCGATTGGGATCAACCCGCTGAAACTGCACGCCAGGCTGGTGGAAATAATGATGCTCACCCAAAGTGTGGTTCTTAACCGTCTATCCATATATACCGCTCACAGTACCCATATGGCACGTCTAAGGCTTGCGTAGATTATAAAGCTCCTCGTAAAGCTCGCGTTCGCGCTTACTTAGCTTGCTGGGAATCTCAACATCTAATTCAGCAAAGAGATCCCCATGCCGGTTTTTTGATTTAAGATTGGGCATACCCTTGCCCTTGAGACGAAAGGTCTGGCCCGGCTGGCTTCCGGCCGGGATTTTCAACAGCACATCACCCGTGGGGGTGGGAACGCGCACCTCACCACCCAATACGGCCGTGATGAGATCAACCGATGCCTTGGTGTGCAGCTGGTCACCCTTGCGTGTAAATCGGGGATCCTTCTCGACGCGAACGACAAGGTATAAATCTCCAGCCTTTTGAACCCCCTCGCCGCCTTTACCGCTGACGCGCACTTTGGTGCCATTGCGCGCACCTGGCGGGATTTTCACCTCGAGTTTTTTTCCATTCAGCTGGATTGTACGTGACGTCCCTGTGAAGGCTTCTTGAAGCGAGATAGATATGGGATGCTCGACATCGCGCCCTCGTGCGCTACGACCGCTACGCATCCCCTGACCTGCAGGTCCCCCACCCCCGAATATTGTGGTGAAGAAGTCGGAGAAGCCGCCCATCATATCGCCCAGATCTCCGACTTCGACCCGCACACCCCCTCCTGGAAAACCAGACGCCCATTGAGACCAATCAAAGCCGCCTGGTTGACCCCCTGTTCGTTCCCAGGCGCGGTAGGATGAGCCCAACTGATCATACTTGGCGCGCTTGTTTTGGTCACCAAGCACTTCGTAGGCTTCGTTTATTTCCTTAAAGCGAGTCTCTGCTTGTTTGTCGCCAGGATTTTTGTCCGGATGAAGTTCCATGGCAAGCTGGCGATATTTACGTTTTATCTCATCGGCACTGGCCTTACGATCGACTCCCAGGACCTGATAATAATCCTTGTATTCCATTGAAATTCACCTAATCCGATTGTAAGCGGGCGTGTGAAAGCAAGTCAAGAAGTATAGCCGGATCTAATACGAATCTTATACTTCAGGCTCTTCCTGGGCATAGAGGGTGATACTCAGCGGCTAGTTTTCCATGCTATCATACCTGCATGATGGCGGCAGAAAAACTTGAACGCATCTTGATCGTTGACGAGGATCCTGATGTACTGCATTTACTTGGACAGCAGATCCTCGAGCCGATGGGCTATAAAATCGCAACGGCCAGCGAGGGTGCAAGGGCTATCCAGCAGGCATTGCAATTTGGGCCGGACATCATCATCGCCAGCCTGACCTTGCCAGGATTGAGCGGGAAAGACCTCCTGGTGGCGTTACGCTCCCAGGGGACGCATGTGCCCATGCTGGTTACAGCGCCGAAAGGGATGGAGAGCGATGCCATTCAGGCTTTCAGGCTCGGGGCGCATGATTACCTGACCAAACCCCTGCGCGAAGCGGAGGTGGTATCTGCCCTGGAGCGGGTGATCAAGGAGATCCGCCTGAGACAGGAACATCGACAGCTTGCAGAACAATTGGCAGAGAGCAACCGCCAGCTCGAGCGTCGAGTCCGGGAACTAACAACACTTTTTGGCCTTGGCAAAACAGTTACATCAACGACCAATCAAGGTCAGCTTTTTTCAAAGCTGATTGATGGAAGCCTTTATGTGACCGAAGCCGATATGGGTTGGGTTCTGGTTCGCAGTGAAGATTCCGATCAGTTAATCCTGCGGGCCGAGCGACAGCTGCCCGATGGGATGGCGCCCAAGCTCCAACAACCGTTCGACGATGGGGTCAGCTCCCTGGTGATGTTATCGGGAGAGACACTGGCTATACAGGGAGAAGGATTGGCAAAATTCAAACTGGCCAATTTCTGCTCAACTGCGTTAATTGCACCGGTCAAGGTCAGGGACCAACCCATCGGTGTGATCTGTGTGGCGCGCGAGCACGAGCGATCTTTCACAGAGCGCCAGCAAGTGATGCTGGAGGCCGTTGCGGACTACGCTTCGATATCGTTGGTGAATGCACGCTTATTTCAGGCGTTAGAGGAGCGTGCCAAGCGGCTTGAACGTGAGATTAAGAAATCCGCTGCTGAAGTACAGAACGACCAAATGTGGTTGTCCGACGTTCACCGTAGTTTGCGGGCTGCTTATGCTGAAATTATTGAGCTGGCCGGCTCCAAACTCAATAAGAAAAACCAAGATCAGCTGGCGGTGGTCCAGCGGGATATTGAATCGGTACTATCACGGATCGATGATATCCAGGAGGCCAAGGATACTCCCTGAAGTAGAGCGGGGGGGAGTGCCTCGAGTATTCCATGCAGAAATGTAAAAGACGGATCGATCTCATGGGGGTAGTTTTGTGACGGGCGAGCTTGTGTTGGTCGCAGATGATAGTCGGGAAATCCGTCGTTTTCTTGAGGACACAGTCTTGATCCCGGCGGGATACCGCGTCCGTTCGGTCGGTGATGGTATGTCGGCGCTTGCGCTGGCGCAGGAGCTGGAACCGGATGTGGTCATAACCGACCATCAGATGCCGAACCTGACCGGTCTCGAATTAATTGAGCGCTTGCGCAAGAAATCCCCCCACACACCCGTAATCCTGATCAGCAGCGAGAGTTCAGATTTGATGGCGCTTGAGGCCAATCAGGCCGGCGCGGCAGATTTTATCGTCAAGCCTTTCGAGGCTCAGATCCTGCTCGATTCCCTGGAAAGGATCCTCGGCCGTTCCCTGAAAGCGATAACTCGTCCGACGAAATCTGGGGCGGAGACGCTTGAAGCCAACCTGGAGAGACGCCTGCACGAGCTAGAAACACTTGCACGCATCGGCCGAACTGTGACGGCGATGTTGAATATCGACGAGGTTCTACGAACAGTGGTTGAGGAAGCCGTGCAGTTGACCGGAGCTGAAGAGGGAAGCTTGCTCTTGCTGGATGAGGAGAGCGGCGAGCTCTATATGCGTGCCTCGCGGAACTTCGATGACGATTTCGCTAGCGCTTTCCGGCTGCATGTCCGAGATTCACTTGCTGGTCAGGTGATCAAGACTTCAAAACCGATCCTGCTCGATGAGCGATCGCCACAGAAAATTAAGACCGCCTATCTGGTTCATTCTTTGATCTATGTCCCCTTAAGGGTTCGGGGAAAAACGATTGGCGTACTTGGGGTTGATAATCGCAAAGCCGGCAGGGCTTTAACCCACCAAGACGTAACTGTGATGATGGCAATGGCCGATTACGCTGCCATTGCAATTGAGAATGCCAAGCTCTACTACCGCACAGAAAGCGAGCGCCGCAAACTCGAGACGGTGATCAAAGATACCCAAAGCGGTGTAATTGTGGTGGACCCCGATCACCGCGTGATGCTGTTGAATCAAACAGCGAGAGAAGCCTTCAACATCAGAGGTGATTATTTTGAACGATCGATAGCCGAAGTCTTCGACCATTCCCGGCTGCTTGAGGTGATACGCTCGGGCGCTGGCCCAGCGCGCCGTGAAGAAGTAGAAGTGGAAGACGGTCGAATCTTCAGCGTCCAGAAGAGCTCGATCAACGGCGTGGGTTACTCCGTCGTGATGCACGATATCACCCACTTGAAGGATCTGGATCGGATTAAGTCGGAGTTCGTTACCACCGTCTCGCATGATTTGCGCTCACCCCTGACAGCAATCCTGGGATATGTCGAGCTCATAGAACGTGCCGGTCCCCTGACTTCCCAGCAAGTAGATTTCGTGGGGCGTGTCCGGTTAAGCGTTGAACAGATCGCCGAGCTGGTGAGCGATCTGCTGGATCTTGGTAGGATCGAATCGGGGCTCGATACAAGTAAAGAGCGCACGCCTATGGCTGTTCTCATCCATTATGCGCTGGATAATATCCGCAACAGGATGGAAGCTAAGGGTCTGAAGCTGGAAACCAGCATTCAAGACGGTCTTCCCTTCGTCTATGGTGACCCGATCCGTCTAAGACAGCTGGTTGACAATTTGCTGCAGAATGCGATGAAATACACGCCCACTTCGGGTGTCATTTCGGTTGAAGCTGAAGCGGAGGATGATCAGGTCATTGTGCGTGTGGTAGATACCGGACCGGGGATCCCGCCGCAAGATCAGCCCTTCCTGTTTGATAAATTCTTCCGTGCAAGCAACACCCCGGACGATGCTCCCGGGACGGGTCTCGGTTTATCGATTGTTAAATCGATCGTAGATCAACACGGGGGCAGGATCTGGGTTGAATCCGAACTGGGACAGGGTGCAACCTTCACCGTGGTGCTGCCAGCGTTACCCGTCTAAAAGGGGGTCGGCTCGGGAAATAGGAGAAGCGCTGCGAGGCAAGCAGCGCTTCTCTGGTTATAGAAAAAGCGCCTCCGCCGGGGCGGTGAGGGGTAACCCGACGGAGGCCTTCGCCAAAGGAGGAGACAGTGATGAGCAAAGGGGTGCCCTGTCTCTCGTCTCCGAGCGTTATAATACTCGCTTGATATTTGAGGAGCTATTGTTGAAGATCATCGGGGCCGCGTGACTTTCTTCCATGCCATCACTTTTTTGTGACAGCCAAAGCTTTTCTGCAGTCTCGAACCCGTTTAATACAGGCGCTTGATCAGCCCTTACCGAAGGCAAGTACCCTACTCATGAGTGAGCCATCATTGGAAGATCGCAAAAAGCTTCGCCGGCGGTTGAGCCGACTGGGGGTGAAGAAGCCCGACAGGGTAGATTCTTCCATTTCCCCGAATAAATCAGGAACTTCGCAGCGGTTGGGAGAGCCCATTAATACTCCGCATGGCCAAGCCTTCGTTATCGAGCAGCGCTTCCCGGTTGATCATACCCATGGGCATCGAGCATTAGGCGAGTATTTTGGATATGAAGCCAGCCTGGCCGCTCAGGTCGCGCGTGATGCCAGTTTGGTTGGATTAGATCTGTCACGTCTGCTGTTTGTCGACACAGAAACGACAGGCTTGGTCGGTGGGGCAGGGACCATCGCGTTCCTGATCGGCATGGGGGCATTCGAAGAGAATGAATTTATCCTCCGGCAATTCTTCCTGCATGAGCCGGCTGAAGAAGCAGCCATGCTGCACCAGTTGCAAACACATCTGGATGCAGCATCTGGTTTCATCAGCTTCAATGGGCGTGTGTTCGATCTTCCTTTAATGGAAATGCGCTTCAGGATGGGGTTGCGGACCCGTCTCCCGATAACAACTTGGCCGCATCTCGATCTGTTATTCCCAGCACGCCGACTCTGGAAACGGGTACTGCCTGATTGTAGTTTGGGCACGCTAGAGAACAGGATCCTCGGCGTTGAACGAAGCGGGGAGGATGTCCCTGGAGAGTGGATCCCTGGGATTTACCTCGATTACTTGCGCACGGGTGAACTGAGTGAGATCCAGAGGGTCATCTATCACAACATGGTCGATATTCTCAGCCTGGTCGGGCTCTCCGTGGAGATCTTGAGTCGCTTCGAAAGTGATTCCGATCTGGCTCTATCTGGCGCGGAGGCCCTGGGTGTGGCACGCTGGCATGAGAGCGACGGTAGAGAGGACTTGGCCAGCGACGCATTTCTCTCAGCCATCGAGGCTGGTGATGATGCTGTGAAGGTTGATGCCCTGCGTTATTGGACTGCGCACTTAAAGCGTACGGATCAACGCGACAAAGCTATTGAATATTGGAGACAATGGCACGAGCTAGCACCGGATGACCCCCGGCCGTGTGTCGAGTTGGCGAAGTATTATGAATGGCATGCCAAAGACTTTAACGAAGCTCTGGTATGGGCTCAATCAGCATTGGTGTGTTTGAGTCATTGGCCGAAAGGTTGGCGACGGGATCAGTTCTGGGAAGAGATCAAACACCGCATTGCACGGATTGAGAAGAAGCGAACTCCGCAGTAGATAGCCAATTTGCCAATCTGTGCAGCAGGCGCCTTGATAAGAAACCTTATGTTCTGCTCAAATGAGAAGCGACACGCTCAATGCGCTCATTGGCCTCGCGTGCGATGTCTTGCATGGCGGGATTTTCTCCCATTGAACCTGCTGTAAGCAGCCCTTCCGGATTTGCTAGCGAAACGAGGATCTCCCCGTTCGTCTCTTCAATGGTTACATTGCAGGGCAACATGACCCCAACCAGTGGGTCGCTTGAGAGTGCACGGTGGGCGAGAGGTGGATTGCAGGCGCCCAGGATCATATAAGGCCTGAAGGTCTCCCCAAGTTTTTCTTTAAGCGTGCTTTGAACGTCGATTTGTGTAAGCACGCCGAAGCCCTCTTCCTTCAAAGCAGCAGTGACGGTTTCAATAGCTTCGTCGAAGGAAGCCTGGATTCGAACCTGGTAGGCGATTTTATTTTCCACGTTGATCTCCTTCAGCTCTAGAGAGGATACGCCAAGCAATCAGTCAATGGAATGCAGGGGAAGCCGGCTATCCGTGAAGTGAGGCCGCGCTTTCGCTGAGCTCATGGCGGACAGCCTGGTATAGATGTTCTGCTTTGAGCTCATGCAGGGTGTAGCATATTCCGCCGAGCTCATCAGCCAGTTTTTGCGCTAGGCCCTGGTCGAAGGCCGCATGTTCCATATTGATCACCACTGAGTTGATCTCTTCCTTGCGAATGCGGTTGGCCATGAATAAAGCTTCTTCCTGGGGAGCTAAATCGCCCATCGAGACATTGCCTGCCCCATCGGTCAGAATAATCATTAATGGCAGCACATCTGGGTGAAGTATTTTTTCTTTGCGAACGATCTCAAGCGCCAGACTAAGACCGGCCGATAGAGGGGTCTTGCCACCGACCGGTATATCAGCCAGGGCACGTTGTGCGAGCTGCACTGAGTTGGTAGGGGGCAGGATACTGATGGCCCGGTCTTTTTGAAAGACCACCATACCCACCCGATCGCGACGCTGGTAGGCATCCGTGAGCAAGGACAATATCGCCCCTTTGGTTGCCGACATCCGCTCGGCGACAGCCATTGACCAGGAGGCATCCACAACGAAGAGAATGAGATTAGGCGCCTTGCGCACGCGTACCTTGCGATGCAGGTCCGAAGGCATGATGGCAAATGACACACGCTGGCGCTGCTCAGCCCGGTTGATTTGATGGGGTGCAGCTGCCCGGATCGTAGCGTCGAACGCGATATCGGTTGTTTTCCTGTGCGCGGGCCGGGCCTGGAAATAGCGGCCTCGTTTCAGTTCGGTACGGGAGCGAGTCCGGCGTCCGCTCTGGCGCCGGGACAAACGATCGAAATTTCCTTCAAGCCGGCGGGGGACAAATGAGCTCCCGACCTTAACTTTGTCGCCCCCTTCCCACCAACGTGCGGAGAGGCTATCAGGCGTGGGTTGACGTTGGGGTTCCGCCATATCGCGTTCTTCAGAAGCATCCGCTTCTTCATCTGCTAGGACGGGTTTAGGTCTTTTTTTTTAGTTTCAGAGCTTTCTTCTTCGGAGGGGACATCAAGGCTATCGCTGCTTTGATTTACATCTGCCTGAATTTGTTCAATCCTTGATTGTAGTTCCTCAATGTTGATATCGACTTGCTGGAAGGGGCCGCGCCGAAGCCTGTGAGGGAGTGCCAGCTCTGCTGCCAGGGCGATATCGCGTTGATTGATCTGTGTTCTTCCCTCAAAAGCGGCATGCGCTCTTGCGGCTTTCAAGATGACCAGATCGGCACGGTGCCCGTCAACTTGCATGGAAGACGTGAGCGCCGCAATGGCGAGCAGATCGCGTTTGTTGTACTTGACCGAATCAACCAGCTTGCGGGCAGCATGGATCTCCTTGGATAACTGCTGCTCCCGCTCTAGCCATGTTTGGCGGAACTGTTCAGGATTCGCTTCAAATTCGAGGTTGCGTTCCATGATCGCCACACGATCCTGTGGATCGAGCAACCCTCGAATTTGGACAGAAAGTGCGAAGCGATCCAGAAGTTGTGGCCTGAGATCGCCTTCTTCAGGATTCATGGTGCCAACCAGGATGTAGCGAGAAGGGTGGCTAAAGGAGATGCCCTCGCGCTCGACAATGTTCATGCCCAGCGCGGCCGAGTCCAGCAGCACATCAACGACATGGTCGTCCAAGAGGTTGACTTCGTCGATATATAACAAACCGCGATTTGCCGAGGCCAGGATCCCGGGTTCGAAGTGCCGCTCACCCTCTTTTATCGCTCGTTCGATATCCAGCGTGCCCACGACCCGGTCTTCAGTAGCCGAGACAGGAAGGTCGACAAAAGAGGTTGGTTGTGTGATAACCGGCAATTCGTTTCCGAGCTCAATGCGCTCTCGACATTCCGTACACAAGCTGAGTGGTAGATTGGGGTCACAGCGGAAGCGGCAGTCGACGACCACATCGACATCGGGTAAGAGGGCGGAAAGTGCGCGGGCAGCTGTAGATTTGGCGGTACCGCGCTCCCCTCGGATCAAAACCCCACCGATTCGAGGGTTAATTGCGTTCAAAACCAGCGCTCGGCGCATGCGCTCTTGGCCGACAATCGCGGTGAAAGGATATACGATAGCCATTGAAAGAGGTCTCCGGCGGGATTATACCCTATTGAATAGTACCGAAAACAGGCACCGTTTACATTAAGGGTCATCCCCTTTATAATGCCAACCTATCTACGAATTGGAGACCGAATCTTATATGGATGCAAATGAGAAGGCCATTGGGGAAGAAATCCTCTCGCCCCAGGAGGAAAATCAACGAGAGGAACACCCGATGGATGCCCTGCTAGAAGCAGAGGCCTACGAACTTGAAACCCCACGGCGTGGCGAAATTCGGACCGGAACGATTGCCAGAATTAGCGAGAACGACGTTCTCGTTGATGTCGGTGCAAAATCTGAGGGCGTGGTTCCCTATAGGGAATTAGAGCAATTGTCTGAAGAAGAGCGCGCCGAACTTGACGTTGGTCAAGAAATTGAGGTTTATGTTATTCGTTCGGCAGATCGTGACGGCACGATGTTGTTGTCGCTCTCGCGTGCTGAAGAGGAACAAGATTGGCGCGATGTTGAAAAATATATGGAAAGCCGTGAAACCCTGGACAGCATCGTCGCCGGGTATAACAAGGGCGGCTTGATTGTTAAGTATGGACGTCTGCGCGGTTTCATCCCCGCTTCCCAGGTAAGCCTTGCACGCCGACGTCGTTCAGAGGGGGAGACCCCGGATCAACGCTGGGGCAAGATGGTTGGGGAGCCCATCGTCACACGCGTAATTGAAGTCGACCGTCGTCGCAACCGGCTGATTCTCTCAGAGAAAGCAGCCGCTCGCGAGGCGCGCGATGCTCTCAAGGAACGATTGATCGCTGATCTTACCCCGGGAGAAGTGCGCGAAGGCACCGTGATCAGCCTGGCTGATTTTGGCGCATTTGTCGATATCGGTGGCGCCGATGGATTGATCCATATTTCGGAAATTTCCTGGAAGCGTGTCAGTGATCCCAAGGAAATCCTGCAGGTTGGCCAGGATGTGAAAGTCAAAGTTTTGAACATCGATAATGAGCGTAATCGCATCAGCCTATCGCTGCGTGAGCTTGAGACGAATCCCTGGGATGATTTGATGGCAGATTTCACCGAAGGGCAGTTGGTGGAAGGCACCATCACGAAGCTAACAAAATTTGGTGCATTTGCGGCTATCAAGGGCCTGGAAGATTTTGAAATTGAGGGCCTGATTCATATCTCAGAATTATCTGATCGCCGGATTGAGCATCCAAAGGAAGTGGTTGAGGAAACACAGACCGTAACATTGCGTTTGATCAAGATCGATCGCGATAAGCGGCGTGTCGGGCTCAGCCTGAAGCAGGTCGACTCAGCTGAATATGCTGATCTCGATTGGCAGACAGCGATGCAAGCTGTCGACAGCGATGACCAAGCTTCTGAAGCAGAGGCAGAGGTTGAAGATTTCGACGCAGCACTGGAGACAGACGCCGTCGATGTCGCACCGGCGGAGCTGGAAGCGTTGAGTGAAGAGATCGAAGCGGAAATGCCAGATGAGGCACCGGAAGCACAGGAAGGTGCAGAATCAGAGACCAGCGAGACAGATACCGAGGTGGAGGTAGTCGAAGCTGAAGCTGAGCTTGACATGGAAGCGGACAGTGAGCCCGAGCTTGAGCCCGCCGAGGATGAAGTAGAGCTTGTGGAGCAAGCCGTAGAAGAGATGCCGGATGACATAGCGGTCGATGCTTCTGAAGAAATGGCGGATGAAGAAGCTGCCGAGACAGAATTGGAGGACGCTGAGGCCATTATGGAAGCGCCCGATGCTGAAGGTGAGCAAGTCCCGGAGGCGGACGCCGAGCAAGTTGAGTCTGACGAGCAAACAGAAGAAGAGTCGGATGAGGATAAAGAGTAGCTAAACAGACTGCCTCTCGAACGGGCGCACATATGTGCGCCCGTTTTTGTTATTCTATGGGGGTAAATACTCCTAATCCCAGGAAGCCGCATTCCATTCTTTGGTAGAATGAGATAGCGTAGGGTTAAATTCTTAGTAGTAGTTTGGGAGGGACGACTGTGGCCGATAAGATGGAACGCTTCACTCAAAGGGCAAGGCGGGTGCTGAGCCTGGCGCATGAAGAAGCGGAAAGGCTACATCACAATTACATTGGCACTGAGCACCTTCTCCTGGGATTGATTCGGGAAGAAGGTGGTGTGGCGGGTCGGGTGCTGCGTGAACTGGGGCTGGATCCTGCTCGTGTGAAGGAAATGGTCGAGAGGCTTACCGGACGCGGTCGCCATACAGGCGGTCGTATCGAACTGGCGCCAGCCACGGAAAAAGTTCTCCAGGATGCGATCGATCAGGCCAGAGAGATGGGTCACCATTACATTGGTACCGAGCACATCCTGTTGGGTATGGTGGATCAGGCAGAAGGTGTCGGCCTGGATGTCCTCAAGCATCTGGGGATAACGCCAGAGCAGGTTCGCCGTCAGACCAAACGTATTCTCCAGGAGAGTCCCACCCGGCGGGTTTCCCGGAAAGGCGCCGCCCGCAAGAGAGAACCAGCTGCTAAAACACCCCTGGTCGATCAACTCGCAACCGATCTGACCACCCTGGCGGAAGAAGACAAGCTTGATCCAGTGATTGGTCGCGAGATGGAGATCGAGCGAGTGATCCAGATCCTCGCCCGCAGGACCAAAAACAACCCGGCCCTGATCGGGGAGCCGGGTGTGGGCAAAACAGCCATCGTCGAGGGGCTGGCACAGCGCATCATCGCAGGCGAAACGCCGGGACCATTGATTGGGAAGCGCGTGCTTCAACTGGATGTGGGCTCCCTGGTAGCGGGCACGATGTATCGCGGCCAGTTTGAGGAGCGGCTGAAGCGAGTGATCGATGAGCTGAAAGCCTCCGATGCCATCCTGTTCATCGATGAAGTGCATATGCTGGTAGGAGCGGGCTCGGCCGGCTCATCGGTCGACGCGGCTAATATCCTCAAGCCAGCGCTTTCACGAGGGGAATTACAGGTCATTGGCGCGACCACGTTGGATGAATATCGCAAGCATATTGAGAGTGATGCAGCACTTGAGCGACGGTTCCAACCTGTGATGGTTGAAGAGCCCTCGATTGAAGAGACCATCGATATCCTGCGCGGTGTTCGGCGTCCGTACGAGGAACATCATAAGTTGTTGATCACCGATGAAGCACTTGAATCAGCGGCACATCTTTCTGCACGGTATGTTACTGATCGCTTCCTGCCTGATAAAGCAATTGACCTGATTGACGAATCGGCTTCGCGTGTGCGCATGTACAAGAGCGATGAGGCCGTGTCGCTCAGGGAAATCATCAAAGAGCTGCGCCAGGTCCGGGAGAACTATAACCAGGCTGTCGATCAGAACCAAGCCGATCAGGCGCAGACATTTGCCGATCAAGAATCTGAACTTGAAGAGAGACTGGAACAATTGCAATCCGCCTGGGATCGCAGCGAAAGCGGGACACGCGTCACCCAGGAAGACATTGCCGAAGTGGTTTCGATGTGGACGGGTGTTCCCCTCATGACGCTGGCCGAGGCTGAATCCGAGCGCTTACTCAATATGGAGCAAGCATTGCATGAACGGATCGTGGGCCAGGACGAGGCGATTACAGCTATCGCCAAGGCTGTGCGACGCTCGCGGGCGGGATTGAAAGATCCCAGCCGGCCGATCGGGTCATTTATTTTCCTGGGTCCTACAGGCGTTGGGAAGACCGAGCTGACCAAAGCCCTGGCCGAGTTTATGTTCGGTTCGGAAGAGGCGCTGGTTCAGATCGATATGTCTGAGCTGATGGAACGTCATGCGGTGAGCCGGCTTGTGGGTGCCCCTCCGGGTTATGTCGGATACGACGACGCCGGTCAGCTCACTGAGGCCATCAGGCGACGACCCTACTCCATCATCGTATTCGACGAGGTTGAGAAGGCGCATCCTGAGGCGCACAACATGCTGCTCCAGATCATGGAGGAAGGTCAGCTATCAGATGCACGCGGCCGTAAAGTTGATTTCCGCAATGCGATCATCGTTATGACGTCGAATGTGGGTGCGGACATGATCAGGCGCCAGACCAATCTCGGCTTTGATCTCCCCGCCGACGAGGATACCGAGGAGCGGTTGGCATACGATGAAATGCACAAGAAGCTAACCGAAGCGTTGAAGAAAGTGTTCCGGCCAGAGTTTCTCAACCGGGTTGACTCGATCATGGTCTTCCATGCCCTGACCAAAGAGCAAATCACTGAAATCGTCGATCTTGAGATTGAGAAAGTGTCCGAGCGTCTTAAGGAACATGAAATCGAACTGGTCACTTCAGAACAAGCCCGCCTGAAATTGGCCGATCTTGGCTACGATCCGGAAATGGGAGCGCGACCGCTGCGACGGGAGATCCAGAACCGGGTTGAAGATCAGCTCTCCGACTCACTTCTGGCTGGTCGATTCAAATCCGGCGACAAGGTTTTGATCGATGTCGAAGAAGATGAGATCGTTCTACAGGCTGAGAAGAAAGAACCTGAGGACGAGGCGCAAGAAGCAGTACCGGCAGTATAGGGACGGCGATCCTGAAGACCTTTAAGGCCTGGCGTCTGCGCCAGGCCTTTTTGATTGGCATTACCCAGCGCGTATAATCTGACTTGGAGGGTCTGTGGCCAAGACGAAAACGCAGTATATCTGCCAGCAATGTGGTCGAGTGGCAGCAAAACCACTGGGGCGTTGTCCCCAGTGTGGATCCTGGAATAGCATGACCGCTGAGCTGGTGGGATCAGGTCGTTCTCGAGCACGCACGATCTCGGGGACGACTCCCAGGGCGGTCAGGTTGGCGGAGGTAGTGGGCGATCCAGATGAGCGTCTGGTACTTTCGATCGCCGAGTTTGCCCGCGTGTTAGGTGGCGGCATTGTGCCTGGTTCTGTGGTTCTGATCGGCGGCGATCCGGGTATCGGTAAGTCAACACTCCTGCTTCAAACTGCCATCGAAGTGGCAAGGCATGGACCGGTGCTGTATGTCTCTGGGGAGGAATCGGAGCGTCAGATTAAATTGCGTTCAAATCGTCTTGATTCAGGCGATGGCGAAGCCGGTCAGCTCTATCTGCTCTCTGAGACGGATGTTGAGGCAATTATCTCTCAGGTTGAGAATCTAGGGCCACGCTTGTTGATCATCGATTCGATCCAGACCATGCATAGCCCAGAGGTGGAATCGGGCCCAGGCTCGATCACACAAGTGCGGGAATGCGCCAACCGTCTCCAGGCCTTGGCCAAGCAATCGGGGATTGCCGTATTTCTGGTTGGACATGTAACCAAAGATGGATCCATCGCCGGTCCGCGGGTTTTAGAGCACATCGTGGACACTGTTCTCTACCTGGAGGGCGACCCCTATCACGCATACCGCCTCTTACGCTCTGTGAAGAACCGTTTCGGCCCCACTTCAGAGGTTGGTGTTTTTGAGATGCAATCGAATGGGATGGTGGAAGTGCCCAATCCCTCCGAGGCAATGCTCGCCGAGCGCGTGGTCAGTTCGCCCGGATCGGCAGTCGCTGTGACTATGGAAGGAACCCGTCCGCTTTTAGTGGAGATCCAGGGATTGACCAGCCAGAGCTCCTATAGCAATCCAAGGCGGACAGCCAATGGTGTAGACCTGAGCCGACTACTGTTGATCGCTGCCGTGCTGTCACGCAGGGCAGGTTTGCGAGTGCTGGATGAGGACTTATTCGTAAATGTTGTGGGAGGCTTAAGAATCGGGGAGCCGGCCGCTGATCTGGCCATGGCTATCGCGCTGGCTTCTTCCCACCGCGATAAAGTGACGCCAGCCGATATGCTTTTCATAGGTGAAGTTGGTTTATCTGGGGAGCTCCGGGCGGTATCGCAGATTGGGGCACGCCTCGCTGAAGCATCGAAATTAGGCTTCCGCCGAGCGCTGATACCCAAGCAGGCCCGGATGCAGGATGCGGAAGCGAAAGGGATCGAGTTGCTGCGCGTTCGGTCTCTTAAGGAGGCCTTGCGCGTCGCCCTTGGATAAGCAGCTCGACCCGATTTGTCAGCTCGCCCGCGCGTCTGTATGGATTTCTGTTAAAAACGAAAGCGCGATGTTGAAACGCCAACATTTAACTGTAAAAATCGTAGCTTCAGCGCACAGCATCCATGTGTTTTTTGCTCCCAAAAATTTTTAAGGTTATGACGGGCTTAGATATGAAGCGCTGGTATCGTCTGAATAATGCGCATATCTGGGGGTGCATTGCTCGATTCGGCTTAGATATGGGTCGAATTTTTGATCGTGCTCCGCAGTAAGAAATACGCATATCGCATGTTTTCCCATGCTCTCTTTAAGGTTAGGCGAGCTTAAAAATTTCAATCTTTTTAGGTAAGCGGCGGCTTAGCGTATTGAAGCCAGCCCAGCCTTTTGTTAGAATGGCTCCACCGTGGGTGAGATTGGTAGCAAGAGGAGGAGCACCCACGGCTTCCACTGGCTCAGGTTGAAATAATTCGTCCCCTCGACGACAACAACCCACGGGCGTCAAGGAAGTTGTTTAATACTCCGAAACAAAATCCATAGACCACCGGTCGACGTCAACAACCTGGGTGCTGACGGGATATCAGAGGTGTAGATGAACGCAGAGCAACACTGGCAAGCAGCGCTTGGACAATTGCAAATGGAATTGCCGCGCGGTGCCTTTGATACCTGGGTTCGCGATGCTGAGTATCTCACGTACGAAGACAGCACCTTTGTTATCGGGGTTCGTAATGCTTATGCTCGTGATTGGCTGGAGGATCGGCTCCTGGCTACCGCAAAGCGAGTGCTTACCGGGATCCTTGGAAGAACGGTCGATGTCCGCTTTGTTGTTTGGCAAGGTGCAACGCACGAGCAGCACGCCGAGCCTATCCTCCCTGTTCCCGTACAGGAGCCGAGTGCCCCGATATCCAGCATATTAAACCGTCGCTATACCTTTGAGACATTTGTGGTTGGAGCAGGAAATCGCTTGGCCCATGCGGCTGCTCAGGCGGTGGCGGAAAGCCCTGCGAAAGCGTATAACCCGCTCTTTCTTTACGGTGGCGTGGGGTTGGGAAAAACGCATCTTCTCCATGCGGTGGGCCATGCCTGTATAGAGGCTGGATTAAACGTGCTCTACGTGTCTTCTGAAGAGTTCACCAATGATCTTGTTAACGCCATCCGATCCCAGAATACGGCCATCTTCCGAGAGCGGTATCGCAGGATAGATGTGCTGTTGATCGATGATATCCAATTCATTGCCGGCAAAGAATCGACCCAGGAAGAATTTTTCCACACGTTCAACACTCTGCACGGCCAGGATAAACAGTTGGTGATCTCGTCCGATCGCCCACAGCGCTCACTGGTCACACTCGAAGAACGCCTGCGATCACGCTTTGAGTGGGGCATGACGGCCGATATCCAGACTCCCGATTTCGAAACCAGGCTGGCGATTCTGCGATTCAAAGCGGATCGGGCTGGCCGAGAAGTTAACGCCGAGCTGTTGGAGTTGATCGCCCAGCGTGTGCAAAGCAATATTCGCGAACTTGAGGGTGCCTTGACTCGCGTGCTCGCGTATGCTGATTTGAGCGGTCAACCCCTGACACCTGCCTTGGTGGATATGGCCCTTGGGGAGTTTATGGTGCGACGTGGAAGCCTGACGACCGATGACATCATCTCGGCCGTTGCGGAACGTTTCAGGCTCGAGCCGGAACAATTAATCGGACGTGATCGCTCGAAAGCGGTTGCGCTCGCCCGGCAAGTGGCCATGTATCTCATCCGTGAGGAAACATCAAACTCGCTGCCAAAAATTGGCGATCTGCTCGGGGGACGGGATCACTCCACGATCTTGTATGGCTGTGAGAAAATCGGAGCGCAACTCGAGACGAATGACACACTGCGTCGTGATGTCATGGCGATCCGGGAGCAACTGTTCGAAGGTGTGACCGTCTAAACGTTCATGCACTTCCGTTGAAACATAAACCCGCCCATTGGGCGGGTTTTTCGCATGCGGCTCTTCCCGTTCTTATGTTGACGGATAGCCGAAGGCGCCGATGACTCCGGGCCCACCGTGAACGGCGAGCGAGGGTACCAGGTCATCGATTAATAGTTCATTGACATTGAAGATCTGCTTGGCCCTCTCGAGAAGCCAGACAGCATCGGCTTCAGCACGGGCATGGATTACAGCCAGGTTTACAGGTTCATCCCGCCCGAGATGTAGCTCGAGCAATTCAAGCAGACGAGCGAGTGATTTCGATCGAGTACGTACATTCTCACCGGCCTCCAGCGCACCATCTTCCAAATAGATTATCGGCTTAACCTGCAGCATGGAAGCGATCGCGCCCTGGAGGCGGCCAACGCGGCCACTCATCTGGAGGTACTTGAGCGTAAGTGGTGTCAAGTAGAGCATTGATTTCGATCGGATAGCCTCCAGGCGGCGCAGGATGTCCGGGAGCATTGCGCCGGCTTTGGCCATTCGGGCGGCTTCGAGCACCATCCAACCAGTCCCCAGTGAAATGCTGCCGGAATCAAAAACCTCAACGTCTGTTTGAGGGGTCATCGATTTCGCCATGATCGCCGACTCGAAGGTTCCGCTGTGTTTGCGGGTGACGGTGATGACCAGAACAGAATCGCCCTTGAGCTCCTCGTAATACCTGGCAAACCAGGCTGGGGAGGGCTGTGAGCTGGTTGGGATCATCCCCAGCTGTTCAATTTTGCGATAAAAGGTATCTCGATCGATATTGATCCCTTCTTCAAAAGTTTCTTGACCAAACTGGATCGCAATCGGGGCGATGCGTATATCAAATTCTTGAAGCACCGCCTCTGAGAGGTTGCAGGTGCTGTCTGCGACAATCTTTATCGTCATGTTTCACCACCGCCTTATCCACGACCTCGATTACATCGGGGGCTGAAAGGGAGCCTTCCAACTCGGGGATTTGTGCACGTGAACCACTTTCCAAGCCCCTTCCATCATCACCAGCACACGTGATTCGTTGTAGCTCAAAACCCGAACACCCCGTTCGGAGCCGCGTGAAATCAAAAGGGTATAGGAACATATGGCGACATCGCCGTATACCTGCTCGCGATAATTCGCCAGGTCAAAGTGAACCCTGGATTCCTTGGTGGAGGAATCATCTGGGCTTGGATCGAGTGCTATGCCGGCACTGTCGGCGCGCGAAACCTCCGACATCATGAAGTCATGAAATGGCCAGCCGTCGATGCGGTGGGGTGTGACGTGCCACTCATATACGCTTAACTCTGGGATCGTGGATGCGTGATAACCCTCGACATCATTGGCGAATATGGTGGTCAGGTGCCGCTCAAGGATGGGTCGCATTTCGTTCATTCTTTCCTCCAGGCACTAAGGATCACAACAAGCTTACTGGATCAATGTCGACGCCCCAACCGTCTGGAATTTCTGCGGGGAGGACATCCACAGGTTTATTGCCACGCAAGATAATATGCCAGCGATACAACCCGCGTATGCGTCCGAAGTAGCAAGGGGCCGGACCGATCACAGCAATCCTGCGGTTCGTCTTCTGGATCTCTGCTTTTATTAAGGCCCCCAAGCGTTCCACTTCGGTTTCAGCCTGCTTACTGGATGGGTGGCGATAGATCAAGCGGATCAAATTAGCGAACGGTGGATAGCCGAGTTCCTGGCGCAGACCCAATTCGCGTCGGTAAAAAGTCTCGTAGTCGTGCTGGGCAGCCGCCTGGATCGCATAGTGATCGGGTTGGAAGCTCTGTAGGATCACTTTGCCACCAAGTAGGCCGCGACCGGCTCGGCCAGCCACCTGGGTTATGACCTGGAAAGTACGCTCAGGGGCGCGGTAGTCGGGTAGGTTTAGGCTGATATCAGCGTTGATCACACCCACGAGTGTAACCAGAGGCAGATCTAAGCCCTTGGCGAGCATCTGTGTACCAATCAGCACGTCGGCACGCTGTGCAGCAAAATGCGCCAGAATAATCGCATGAGCGCCTTTGGCCCGTGTGGAATCGCGATCCCAACGCAGTGTGCGCGTTCCCGGGAAAAGACTTTCAAGCTCAGCTTGCACTTTCTGGGTGCCAATACCAAAGCGGCGGACCCGCTCGCTGCTGCAGTTTGGGCATGCCTGCATCTGTGGTGAGCTCGCGCCGCAATGATGACAATGCCAGCGGTCGTCATCGGCATGGTGAGTCAGGCTGGCATCACAGCGTGGGCAACGCGCAACCCAGCCACAATCACGACAGAAAATATAGGTCGTCGAGCCACGCCGGTTCAAGAACAGGATCGCTTGCTGGCCGGCGTTAAGTGTTTCCTGCAGCTCGTGGGTAAGCGCACGGCTGAAGATCGATCGATTGCCGGCCATTAATTCCTGGCGCATATCGATGATACGAACGGGTGGCAGGTCGATCGATAGCGCATCGTCTTTGAAGGATTGATACTGGGGTTGGATGCCATGGCGCTGTGCCTGGGAGGTCAGCCGCTGGCGATGGCCCATGATGCGCTGGGGCAGCGTGAGCCTCTGGATGCGCCCACGATCGGCTGCATAACTTGTGTTGATATCTGGAGTGGCCGATCCAAGGATGCATATCGATCCTGTAATCCGCTGATACTGGATCGCTACGCTGCGCGTTTGATAGCGCGGGGAGCGCGCCTGTTCTTTATAGGATTCGTCATGCGACTCATCGAGCACGATAAGGCCCAGGTTTTGAAGCGGCATAAAGAGTGCGCTGCGCGGACCGATCATTAAGCCAATGTCGCCAGCGCGGCAACGACGCCAGGTGTCGAATCGTTCACCGGCAGAGAGCTGGGAGTGATTCAGCCCAACTCTACCCGGAAAGCGTGCCAGGAAGCGGCGCACAGTTTGTGGTGTGAGGGCAATTTCAGGAACAAGCACGATGGCAGATCGGCCCTGCTCAAGTGTGTGTTCGACAGCATTGAGGTAGATCTCCGTCTTTCCAGATCCAGTGACGCCGTGGAGCAAGAACGGTATTTGAGAATCGGAACCCGCAGCTTGTTTGATTGCGGTCCAAACACGTGCCTGGTCGGGCGTAAGCGTTGGCGCTTGCGAAGGGACATATTCAAACTCCTCCAGCGGGTCGCGCCAGACTTCGGCATCGCTCAGGATAATTAAATCGTGGTCTTCTAGAATACGCAGATCACTGAGTGATCCACCGCATTCAGCATACAGCCACTGTGCCTCAAGTGGCTCGCCCTCGGCGATGAGGGTCTTGATCATACAAACTCGGCGTTCGTAGGCAGCGGAGCCTGCCTGCCCGATCTCGCGCACGCGCGCACCAGCCGCAGTCGGGGTCATGGCCAGGCGGGCAGTGCGTTGGTACACAGCACGAACGGAGGGGGGATCGAGAACGGCACTGCGTTTGACGACACCCCGTCTAACCAGCGTGTCCATTGCTTTTTTCCAGCGTTGATGTGGCAGGGCTCGTGACAGCTGGCGTCCCCGCAATTCACCCCGGCGGTGTAAGAGCTTGAGGATACGCTCTTGAATCTCAGAGGACACCGCTGCATCCATTAAGACGAGCTGGTAACTGGAATCCGTCTGTTGGCTCAGCCCCGGTGGCAGCATGAGGTTAAGGCAATCAATCAGGGTGGCTTTATATGTGCCGGCCATCCAACGTGCCAATTCGAGCTGTGCATTGGTGATGACCGGGATGTGATCGAGCAAAGCCTCGATCGATTTGGTCTCTGCTACGTCGGTTCGGTCGCGTACTTCGGTGATAATACCCTGGGCTATCCGAGAGCCAAATGGGACGGTGATCAATTGGCCTGGAGTGATGACCGGTTCGAGGTCCTCAGGAACGCGGTAGTCGAAGGTCCCGTACACATGGGGTAAGTTAACCGCGACCTCGACGAACATAGGCTTAGGGTTGGTTTGAGGTTGACAGGGAGCCGGAGGCTTCCATTTTGTCGATGCGGGTGATGGAAATTCGGGCAATGCGGAAGCCATCCATGGCCTCGACACGCAGGCGCACGCCATCGACCTGGATCGAATCGCCGACTTTTGCCAGGCGCTCTAAATGGCCCAGGATATATCCGGCGATGGTGTCATAGTTGGGATCGTCCAGTTTGAGGTCGAAGTGCTCATTAACTTCCTCGATCAACGTGAGTCCATCAACCAGTGTGGACCCATCGGGAAGCGGTTGGATATCGCGCTCAGTGTCGAAGGGGTCGCTCACCTCACCCACAATTTCCTCGAGCAGATCGGCCAGGGTGACGATGCCTGCTGTTCCTCCATATTCATCGAGCACGATGGCCATGTGTCGCTGGCGGGCTCGGAACATTTGAAGCAGTGTGTAGACTCTTGCGGTTTCAGGAATAAAAATTGCCTCACGCATCAAATCGCGCGCTGTCGCTTGGGCGCGCTCCCCACCGTTAAGAGTGGTGAGTAGATCTTTGATGTTGACCACGCCCAGGATCTGATCCTGGTTTTCGGTATAGACCGGGAACTTGGTGAGGGGATTCGCCGTCGCCAATTCGATGATTTCCTCGGCGCTGGCGTCTTCGTGAACAGCGATCATCTCCGTGCGTGGGATCATCACCTGGCGAACGAGCAATCCTCCGAAGTCGAAGACAGCAGTTAACATCTCTTCGGCTTCATCACCGACAACCCCGCTTTCTGCACTGGCACGGACGAGCATTTTCAACTCTTCTACCGAGTGGACCAATTCATGACCGGCAGCCGGCTCAACGCCAACCCAGCGCAGGAGGGCGTTGCCCGTGCCGTTGAGCGCCCAGATGACGGGCTTAAAAATTCTCTCGGTCCAGATCGTCGGTTGGGCGACGTAGAGAGAAGTCTTCTCCGGGTTTTGTAAAGCGATCGACTTGGGCGCTAACTCTCCGATTACGACATGCAGGAACGTGATGATTGCAAATGAAAGCCCAGCCGAAAGGCTATGGGCGACTTCATCTTCGATTTGGGCCGGGAATAAGCGGATCAAGGGTTCCAGGATATTGCCCAGCGCCGGCTCAGCGATCCAGCCCAATCCAAGACTGGCAAGTGTGATACCGAGTTGGGTAGCGGCGATGAAGCGGTCGGGGTCATTGATCGCCTTCTGGACCCACCGAGCACGGGGATTGCCCTTTGAGACGAGCTCGGCAATGCGCGTGCGGCGGACACTGACCAGCGCAAACTCGGCCGCGACAAAGAAACCATTGGCAAGAACCAGAAAAACCAATGCCAGTAGACGAAGGATGGTGAGGATGATTTCTGTTTCCATTGCACCTAACCGTGTTTGGGTTGTCGTTCGTTCATGCAAGCGACGTGGTTGGCCGTTTGTCAGACCTCGTGGTAGATCACGGCCGAACCATAGCCTACCACCGAATCATAATCCCCGGTGATGTCGCCTGAGGTTGCGTGTGTCAGCACCTCAACTCGATTCGCGCCCAGAAATCGGGTCGACCAAAGTGTAGCAGCGATAGCACCGCGGCCACATGCAAACCCGCGACCTTGTTGCTCGGCCTCGATCAATCCGGGTGGGTCAAATTGCTCAAGATGATCCAGCATAGCCCGATCGAGGCGCTCGGCAACTTCCTGTGGATAGAAATGTGAAAGGTCGGAGCTGGCGATGATGAGACAGAAGCGATCCTGCATAAGTTTCCCGATTTCCTGGCCCAGGGCTTGTGCGACCTCGGTGCTCTGTTCGCGCACCATGATCGGCACCAGCGAATACGCACTCTTTATGCAGCGCTGCAGGAACGGAAGTTCGATCTCAAGCGAATGCTCGCGGTCGTTGCGTATGCGTCCGAGTCTTAATCCGTGGTCCTGCTCAAGTTGCGTTGCAAGCTTCAGGGTCAGATCGTGATCTACCGGGACAGCTCCCAGCGGTGTTGCGTAGGCATCGTGGTCTGTGGTCAGAATGACCTCATCCGCATACGTATGCAGCGGCGAGAGTACCACGACGACTTCAGGTTGATATCCCTGGATCAGGCGAAAAGCGTGAGCGGCGACACCGCCAGAATAGCGATGCCCGGCGTGCGGGACGATTAATCCGACGATCTGCCCCTGGATATCTTTTGGCTCAACATCATGCAGGAATTGGTCAATAGAGATCGCCAGGCTCTCGGCATCGCCGGGATACCAGGTTCCCGCGATCGGGGAGGGTCGAAGGTCCATGTTTTCTGCCACTGCACAATCGATTTTAGCATAAACAACTTGTGTTAAAGGGTTGGCGGCAGCGGGTCTTGACAGGCGAACATATGTTCTGTTAGAATAGAACACCCGTTCTATTGGGAGCGGGTAAATCTTTTGGAGGTGTGAGATGCAAAGGGCGTTCTCTCCTTCTGGTTACCTTGATCGGCAGGCAGATCAAATCGAGGCCATGCTTCTGGATTATGATGCCCCGGCGCGCGTCGAAGGTGGCATCGTTCGCGAGGATCGTGTTCGCTACCACCTCACTCCGAACGTCGGTACCGGGGTGCAGAGCCTGGTGGTTGCTGTTGATCGCTTAGCGGAAACGTTGGGTGTTGAAGGCTTGCAGATTCAGACCGAGGTGGATGGTGTCACCATGGATATGCCATTTCACCCGGCTGCTGGCGTGCGGATGCTGCCGCTGCTCCACGCGCTGCGTGGCATACAACCGTGCACTTCGCTGGTGGGCATGCAGACCGATCAACGGCCGTTGTTGATCGACTGGGCGCGCTCGCCAACCTGGCACGCATGGATCAGCGCGCCGGGCGGATCGGGCAAGTCAGAGCTCTTGCGTTCGTTGTTGCTCTCTTTAGCGCTCACCAGCCGCAGCAGCGAGGTTCAACTGCTCGGCATCGATCTTGGAGGGCGGGAGCTGGCGGTCATGGAAGCACTGCCCCAGTCGACGTATATGTTGGCCAGCGAGGCGGGCTACGCCGCTGAATTGCTGCACTGGCTATTGCAAGAGATCGAACACCGTAAGCGGATCGGTTTTTCAAACCCCCACATGTTCCTGTTCATCGACGAACTGGCAGGCCTGCTTGACGTTATGGGGCCAGCACTCGATCCGTTGCTGTATGAAATCGGCTTGAGCGGGCGGCAAGTCGGTGTGCATGTGGTTGGTGCATGCCGCTCAGCTGTGTTCGAACAGTTGCCCTCCTTGCGGTCCCTGCCTGGTATGGCACGCGCTTTCCCTGCGTCGGCCACAGGCAATAACCACGCGCCGATTGTCGGCAGGTTCATGTTCAAGGAGCGTCACAATGAGACAACTGTCGATATCGCCTGGTTGACCGCGCGCGATCTGGATACCGCAGTTGAATTGACGCGTTCGGGCTGGAGAGCATGTGAGCGCAGGTAGGGTTGAATTGAGGTGCTTTGATGAGGTTGGTACAGGTGCGGGAGCCGATTAGAGTGGTCCAATCGTCAGGTTCAGTGGTACCGGAAGCCTTTACGTGGCGAGCGCGTCAGCACAGGATATGGAAGGTGGATGGCGTAACGGACGAGTTGAAAGAACAGACCCAGGGGTTGGTGAATTGCAGGATATTTCAAATACGAACACATGGGGGTCTGCGCTGTTCGATATCCTACGACGAGTTCAGAAAGTATTGGCGTCTTGAGACGCTTATCCCCCAGGGAGGTGGCGAATGAATATTGGCATGTTGTGGCTGGATGAAGATCCTTCAAAGAGCTTGCCGTCGCGTGTTGAACGAGCTACGTCTTACTATCAGGAAAAGTATGGTCGTCGACCCAACACTTGTGTCCTGCATCCAATGACGCTGGGTGAAGTGGACCCCGCGTCTATTCCCATTGTTAGAGTCGAGACGAGTGCTAAAGTCTTGCCAGAACATTTTTGGGTAGGGTGTGAAGAGAAAAAAGAAGTACTGGAAACTGCTTGAAGAAGAAGGTTGTTCAGGAGGTTATGACGGATACGAGGCTGTCGAGGGCAATCTCGAGATCCATCTCCCCGTTCTTTGAACGCAAATCGATAGCCAGAAGTTCATGATAGATCCGTTCAAGGTCCGCGAGTGTAAAATTGCGTGCTTGCGTGCTAACTTTCTTAACGACAAAGTCGCTCTTATGGATCGTGTTGCCGGGGACTTTTCCGGAGTCCATCAGATCCCTGGCCAGCAGGATCAATCGAAATTGGCGAATGATCATCCCAAAAACTGATCTAACATCCGCATCCTGCAAAACCTGATGAAGAATCTTTTGTGCTTCCTCACCGCGTCGTTGCCCCAGCGCGTCAACGAGCGCAAAAATAGTGGTTTGACCGCGATAAGGCGTACACTGTTCGATATCTTCGACACGGATTGCACGTTGCAAATCTACATAATCCAGAAGCTTGCGTAGCTCCTGAGATGCGAGGCGGGGGTCTTCCTGTGTCCACTCGGCGAGCAGCTCTGCTGCATCTTGTTCGAAGGATCCCCCATGAGCGGCAGCCTGTTCCTCCAACCAGGATCTGAACCTTGCCCCCTGAGGTGTGGTGCATGTGCGTATGAAAGAAATTTCAGGGTTATTTTTCGCCCATTTGTGTATCGGCGACATCTTTGACGAGGTTTTTGGATTGCGCTCGACAAGAAGAAGCGCCGTGCTTTCTGGTATATGTTCACACAGGGCAATCAGACGATCACTGCGGGCCGGGGCATTCTTTATCTTTTCGACTTCGTAGAGGATAAGCAGTCGGCGATCGGAGAGGAAGGGTGTGGAATTGGCAGCTGCTTCGAGATCAGCCCAATCGAGATCGGAAGTGTTGAAGGTGACGATATTCATATCTGCGGTCGAGTCATCACCGACTTTCAGTCTTAAGTCCTTGATAAATTCCGCCATGGCAAATTCATCATCACCATGGAGAAAATAGACCCTGGGTTTCGGTTTATTCATGAGAAATGGAAGTTATGATGCGATGAAGCGGGCGCGGGTCCTCTCTGATCCTTTGGATTCCGAGAACCTCCAGATCACCTGGATCGGATTGCACCGTTATGTGTTTCTGAGCTGCACGTCCGAGGGGCTGAGCTACAATGAGGGCGCCCATAGCCAGGATAATTGCGCTGGGCATACGATCCAGGCGTTTGCGCCAACCCTCCCTTTCACTCCCAAGAAGTGCCAAAAAAGAAGCACTTCCAGCCAACAAGCCCGCGGTTACCAAGTTCGTTCCACAGTTGGGATGAATGGCCAATTCTTGCTCCCCGTCCCGCAGTCGCTGTAAAGCCTCATGAATAAGTTCTCCCAGAATCGAAGTTTCAACATCACCGTAAATATAGAAGCCACTGGGATCCGAACGACCTACAAAGGAGCGTTGAGGGTACCTTTGGGAAAGCAAATGAATGGAAGCGTGCTCTAACCCATGATTGCGTCGAACGCGCGTTAGCGCAGGCCGATCGAGAAGCGATTGGAATAATCCGGGCATATCACCTCGATTCTTTCGTATGGCGATTATACCCTGTCGAGCTTGTGGCCCAATCTCAGGTCTGGTACAAATCTAACTATGTCATGGGACATGATCGGTCATAAATGGGCCGAAACCCTACTCAAAAAGCATATTAACACAGGTCAAGTACGCCATGCGTACTTAATCAGTGGGGAGAATGGGGTCGGTAAAAGGACCCTGGCAACCCAGTTTGCTATTGCGTTAAATTGTGCGCATGCAGATAGTCCTGGGGAAAGCTGTGGTGCGTGCCGGGCGTGCCGTTTGATTCCAGCTGGCGCATACCCCGATTTTCACGTTCTCGAACCGGAAGAGGATTCAAGATCGATTAAAGTCGAGCAAGTTAGGGAGTTCCTCAAGCAGCTTGCACTCTCGCCCTTTGAAGGACGCTGGCGGATTGCACTTATACCGGACTTTGAAATTGCCACGGATAAGGCGGCGAACGCCTTTCTGAAAACATTGGAAGAACCGAGTGCGAGTGTGATCATCGTGATCACTGCGATCGACGCAGAGTCTTTGCTGCCAACGATCGTATCGCGCTGCGAGCATATACCCTTGAGGGCGGTAGCAAAGGATGCCATAGTCGAAGGGATCGGCAGCAAGGATGTGCCCGACGAGCAAGCACATTTGATAGCCAGTATAGCGCAAGGCCGCCCCAGGTTGGCATTACAGTATCTTGATGACCCTTCTTTACTCGAAAGCCGGCTTGAGAGGATTGAAAAACTAGCGGAAATCCTGCACTCATCGAGGGGGGAGCGTTTTACTTTCATCGAAAAATTTTTGCCTAAAGTACAGGAACGCGTGGATTTAGACACACAGCGAATAATGGTGCTGGAACTACTTCAGAGCTGGATGGGGATATGGCATGATGCGCTACAAAGGAGCTACAATCCTGGCGTCACCATT
This sequence comes from Anaerolineales bacterium, assembly GCA_041554155.1. Classification (GTDB taxonomy): domain Bacteria; phylum Chloroflexota; class Anaerolineae; order Anaerolineales; family E44-bin32; genus E44-bin32. The sequence continues at coordinate 17,693 of JBFFMI010000001.1, read as the reverse complement.
GGCAACGCTGATCAAATTGCGCTGATTGAGAAGCTTGGCAGGACGCTAACATCCCGGGAAATTATAAACTGCATAAAAGCCATACAAGAGGCTAAACAGGCCATTGAGCGCTCCGCCAATATACGACTGACGTTGGAAGTCCTGATGCTGGAAATACCCAGTTTGTAGCCCGGGAGGGGTCATTCGGGAAGAATAGAGTTGTGGCTGGGAGGGAATAGAAATTCAGCGGGGTTCTACAACAAAGCGTAATGCGGTACGTTCCTTACCGCTAATATCAACGGTAGTGAATTCCGGGATGCAGATGATATCGAAGCCATCTTCTTGAAGGTAGCCGCGCGCAATGGCGACTGCCTTCACTGCTTGATTGACGGCCCCCGCTCCAATTGCCTGGACTTCTGCTCGATGGTGTTCGCGCACGACACCAGCAATTGCACCCGCAACTGCCGAGGTGCGTGATTCGGACGAGACCTTTATGATGTTCATCGGGCTCTCTCCATTGGCGGTTGAAACGACATCGCCCGATAACCGGTGTCGGTTTCCGCATTGTACAGGATTCAAACTAACTCAGCAAGGAGGAAAAAGAATCAATCATATCTTTACTGGAAAATAGGGGTTAATTGGTATGAATCGGGAATACGGTTATGTGGCAGGTTTTCTTGCAAGAGAATGTTTCCTTATCCTTTGCACCACAAATAAAGCACGGAGGAAAGATAAACCATGGATGAACAACCTCAAGTAAGCAGTGACGATAAGCTGTGGGCAGCTCTGGGATATCCTATCCCCATCATTTCGATCATTGTGTTGCTGATGGAAGAAAAGAAGAATATCCCCTTCTTACGGTTCCACGCAGTGCAGTCGATCGCATTGAATATCGCGATCTGGGTCTTGATCATACTCTTGATCACAGTAACTTTAGGGCTCGCGGGCATATGCGCGCCTGTACTGTGGTTGGTGACTCTGTGGCCGGCCTATGATTCCTTTAAGGGAAACTATACAGAAATCCCGGTCATCACGAATTTCATAAAAGGACAGGGCTGGGGGTAAACCTAGCCTCGACAATAAGCGAAGAGAGCCCAATTAGTTGGGCTCTCTTTTTGTTCATCGGAGAAGGAGGGCGCTATTACGTGAAACCGTTTATACGGGCCACTTCGTCATCTGCAAAGACCACTTGATCCTTGCCAGCAATCTTTTCCACGATCTTTTCAACAATTAAGTTCAAATGGGAATCATGGGCAACGTAATCCAGATCATCGGAAGGAACGGTAAGCACCGGGCAGAGGGTGAACTTATCAATCCAGGTTTCATACAGATCGTTTAACCGTTTCAGATACAGTGGTTCAATCTTGCGCTCGTACTCACGGCCTCTCAATGCGATGCGCTCCATCAACGTGTCAACGGAAGCGCGCAAATAGATCACCAAATCGGGTGGTGGAAGAAATTGGGCCAGCACGAGGTAGAGCTCACGATAGGATCGATAATCACGCTCCGTCATATTGCCCTGCAGGAAGAGGTTATGGGCAAAAATTTCTGCATCCTCATAAACGCTGCGATCCTGTATGGCTGATGTAGGATGATCCAATAGGGCACGGTGGGCAGAAAGTCTTCGAGTGAGAAAGAAGATCTGAGATTGAAAAGCCCAGGCAGTCATGTCCGCATAAAAGTCTGCGAGATAGGGATTGTCACCGACAGGTTCATAAAAGGGCGACCAGCCCAGGTTCTTTGACAGTAGGTCAACAAGCGTGGACTTTCCCACACCGATGTTGCCGGCCACGGCTACAAAACGTTTGGGTTCGGTCGACATAGATGTTTTGCTCATGCTCCGTTCCTGGCAGCCCATTGCTCGATCCAGGCAGCATTCGCTTCAATCGTAGCATGAAGCATCTGGCTGCGCTGATCCTTATCCGCTTCGCTCAAACCGATCTCTTCCAGAAAGTTTTGCCAGCCCTGGAAATGGGGCTGGTTCTCTTCTGTCTCTTCGAGCGAGGCCATGACGCGTTCCCAGATTTGCAGCAACGGCCACAGAATAGAATCTGCGGATCCATCTTCGACCATGGCCTGGAATCCGTGCAGGTAATAATCGCGGCGGCATGGGGGATTGCTTTGTGCTGAGGGACCCTCGGATGCAGTATCGTAGGCACGGGCCCATACGGCAAGGGTATTCGGGATATCCCAGCTTGAGAGCAAATCACCGCCGATGAGTCTCTGAAAATCTGTATAAAGCCCGGCGTAATCGAAGTGCTCCGCCTGCCGGGCGAGATCGAGTGCGAGACGCCGACCACTCGCGGGGAAGCGATCCAGTGACGCGACCGCATTTGCGGTTTCCATCACCGCCCGCAGGTATATCTTCAACCAGCGTTGCGACAAACCGAGAAGGGAGTGCCCCTGCCGTGCACGTTTTATAAAAGCGGTGGCCCGTGCATGGACGTGATCGGGTCTGAAGAACTGTCCCCTTGCACCGGCTTGGGCCCATTCGAAGAAATGCTCAGGATCGTGAAGAAAAATCGGCTCACAAAGTGCAGGTCCCAGCCATGGATCAATACGCAGGTCACTGGGTTTCATGTAGAGGTCTTTAGGATGGTGGGTAATGTCAAAATGAACTTGGTGGGATAAGCGCACTGCTTCGCGCGCCAAAGGTGGAGCAGCTTGATGGATTAACACAAGATCGATATCGGCTGTGTCTCCCAGGAGAGGATCACCTCCTGCCACAGTGCCCATAAGATATCCTGATAGAACATCACCATGATTGGCACGCCGGAGTGTCTCATCCCGTGCCAGATCGATCAAGTGCTGGCGGTCAATCTTCACGCGTCGCTCTCGTTTTGAAGTGGTAATTCTTGTTGATAAGGGGGTATTCCAAGGCTGCCTTTTATTCGATTGATGATCACGTGCAGGTGTTCTTTGCTGGCAACAAAATCGAGCGGTGTTGTATCGAGGGCGAGCACATTGGTCCCTTTGTAGCCACTAAAGAATTCCTCATAGGCACGATTGAGTTGGTTGATATACTCGCGATCCATGTTTCTCTCATAGGAACGGTCACGCATGGCAATACGCTGCATGGCGGTCTCCGTCTCGGCGCGCAAATACACAATCAGATCGGGCCTCTGTATCCTTTCGGCGAGGGCTTCATGTACGAGGTTGTAGGTTTCCAGCTCATCACCGGATAGATTCAGGTGGGCGAAGATCGCATCCTTCTCGAAGGTGTAATCTGAGAGCAGGTTCCCTTTTGCCAGCAGATTGGGAATCGCCTCGCGTTGTTGCCGGTATCGGCTCAACAAAAAGAAGATTTGTGTCTGGAAAGCATAGCGTTTGCGATCCCCATAAAAGTCACTGAGAAAAGGATTCTCCTCAAATATCTCCAGGATAATTTCCGATTGAAATTCAGGCTGCAACAAACGTGTCAGGGAAGTTTTCCCAACCCCGATAACGCCTTCGATTGCTATGTACATTATTTGGTATTTCCTGTATGTGGGATTGCACTCAGCCGCCAAGCATACATGCCAGTCGAAGAAGGCGCAAGCCTGACTGCTAACCGGATCGCATGATCACGCGTTGTAAATGTGAGCGAGAGGAGTGCCTGGTGTGCTTGGTCTATCGATCCGGATGGGGGTCAGGCTCATATCGAAACTGGAGACAATAGTGATGATGGATATTGCTTACCCAGGCATTGCCCATGCCATAGGGTGCGAGCGGCACGTTATCCTGGAGCCAAATACGCTCATCCTTTAAAGTCAGGAAGGTGCTTAACCTCTGCGCCAGATCCCATGCAAGGGGATATATCCGACCACCCTTCTTTAAATTCTTTACGATGATGGTCAAGTAGGCCTGGGGTTTTAAATACTGCAGAAGTGCCGCATAAATATCTACCAACCGATCAAGGAATTCCTGGTAGTCTTCAATGTTGCCGAGATCGGATGGGTTGTCTGAATAGACCACATCCATGCTGGCTGATGAGCGTCGTTTTTTCTGAGTCTCTGCACCCCGGGCATGCAGCATATTCCAATACGGAGGAGAGGTAAATAAATAATCAATCATCGGTAGGCTATATTCTTCAGCAAGAGCGGCATCGCCGGTGAATACTTCTGCTCGCAGGCTTGCAGCCGACTTTCCAAGGGCTCGCCCCTCTTGCTCGATGAGCTCACGTGCTATTGCGGCATATTCGGGATTGAGCTCAATGCCAACACTATGTCGTCCTGCCCGCAGGCAAGCGATTAACGTTGAACCGGTACCGGCCATGGGGTCAAGCACAGTGTCGCCCTGCTTGGTGAAAAATTCAATGAAACTCTGGGCAAGGGTTTCAGGGAATTTTGCCGGGTGACGCACGACATCTTTTTTGCGCGGGGGAGGGTTATGGATGAACCAAGATTTTTGAAATTTAATCCACTGCTTTGGGTTCAAATCATTAAGTTTGTTCTTGAAGGGGCGTTTTGCCGTCATTTGCTCAATCCGAGGGCGTGTTGGTAGTTGGCGGCTGAAGTAGTCGGATGCTGAAGTTGTCGAAGGAAGCTGTTGTTTGTCCACTCTGGCGGGCTCGTACCACGAGACCGAACCGACCAGAGGGCAGGCTGAGATCGCGATCGCTGAATAGCTCCTCGCCGTTGATGTAAAACCGAAATTGATCATCCTCCATCTGTACGCCGAGACGATTGGTAAGAAAAAGACCTGGAAATATCGCATCAGAGTCAGTGCTGGGGATAAGTATGCGCTCGACTCCCTCAACAACCCCCACAACCCGGGCTTGGCCGTCACACGTCAGGGTGAAGCGGTAATGCTCGAAGTCTTCATTGATCCTGAATGCCAGACCAAACTCATCGTTGTCCAAACATATTTCCGGTCGAACATCAACTTCGAGATATGTGTTGGGGACTGGATCGGCAGGGCTGATCGCCATATAAAGACTGTTCGCCTGGCGCACAGAAATCACCAGGCGCCCCTGGGCGAGGCTCAATCCGCCTGGTGCGAGTGCGGCTTGTGCCCAATTCAAGTCTCCTGAGAACCTGTCTGCAAAGAAGGTATTGCCCGGACTGGACGATAGGTCCGGCGTGGCGGTACCTGTAGGAAGAGGGGTAAAAGTTGAAGTGGGAAGGAGTGTGGGGAAAGCAACGGTTGGGCTAGGAGCAACAGGCGAAGGAGTCTGTGTAGGCATGGGCTGCGCGTCAACGCCAATGCACCCGGAAAGGAATAAGCAACCGGCCACGAACAAGAGTAAGGGATCTCGTGATGGTGACATGACGCATTACATAGTCAGCAGATATCTTGATTGAACGAATAATCCATTGCCATTATAAGGGTGCTTGCAACCTGGGCTACTAATCAGGTTGCAACAGACTCATCCATCCGGAGATGGCGGCAGAAAGCATCAAGATGGAAGCTTGGTCAATCAGGGAGTTACATACCAGAGTTTGAAATGATCGAATGCGACACTTAGACCAGGGGTCACCTGCGCATTTGCATAGAGCCCGTAATTCCCGGAGAAAAAAGTCGAATCTTCTGCCTGACCCAGAAATTCGCCATTAGCAAACGCTGCGAGCTGATTGCCGACTGCAAGCAAGCCCATGGTATTGTCGCTGCCATCCGTGGCAATCGAAAGCGAGGTCGTCCAATCAATTAGCGTCTGGATAGTTCCGCCGAAGAGCTTTCGAAGCCGGAATGCCCCATCACAGGAAAACTCAAGCATATAGCCGCTATCGCGATTCTCGGGTTCAACCCGGACCGCAAGCCCGTAAGCGTCCTTTCCCGAACAATCGTCGACCTGCGCAACAATTTCGGTATAGATATTACCAGCGTCAATATCCGGTATCGTCGTACTCCACCAAAGAAAGGAATCAGCGAGGTAATCGGTGGCGCGGTGTACCCCGCCCGTGGTGATATTTGCGGCTCCCTCAAAGCTGGGACCAACCCAGGTGACATCGGAATCAAACTCGTCCCGGTAATCTGGGGCGGACAGATTGAGACCATAGCGTGGATCATCCTCATCAAGGGGAATAGCCGTGGGAATGTCCGTGGGCTCTGTTGTGGGTGTCTCGCTGGCGACTGGTGATGGCGTGATGATTGCCGTGGCTGTGGGCGGAGGCGTATTGGTTGGAAATGTAAGCTGAGGAGGAACCGCTGCCTCTTGTCCATCTTGCAGCGGTTCCCCTACAGGTGCGGTCCGGGTGCAGGCCGTGAGCGTAAGAAGAAATGCTAAAGCAATTATTAGGTTGTGATAAGGCTTCATGGAATAAATGGTATATTCCAAAAGGCAAAATCGTCAAATGTTGCTGTTAGATCATAGGTGACCGCAGAACGCACATATGCAGCAAAGTAACCAAAGCTATAGGGCATGCCCGAGTCCCAGTGCTCCCCAACTTCAAAACCGTTAACAAACAGATAAAACTTGCCGTCGTAACCCCAAATACCGAGTCGATTGGTCGCGCCCAGGCCTTTATTGATCGCATCTGATGCAGTCCAATCCACCTGTGTTGCAGTTGGTCCCGATTCGCGATAGCGAAGCAATCGCCAGGCACCATCACACGAGACCTCAAAGGCATAGCCGCTGGGTGTCTTTTGTGGATCAATGCGGATGGTAAAGCCCACTGCATCTCTCCCAGCGCAATCCCCATTGGTGGCGCTGATCTCAGCGTACACCCGGCCAGACTGCATCGAGGTGTAGGACCAGTAAACGCCTTTATTCAGGGGATCATAATCAATCCCGAATAGGTGCCCGCCCTCGACACGATAGGCGGCGATATTCTCGGTTTCATAGTCGTACCAGTTATCCGGATTGTTGAAGTAGTCGACGTAATCGGGGTTGGCCAGATCGAGCAGCGAGCGCGGATCTTCTGGATCACTTACAGCAAAGGGGGTAGGTGTCGGCTCGAGCTCAAGACGACGAGCCCCTGAAGTTGGGCTGGCTTCGGCAGCTGGCGCAGATAGTTCATCCCCCGCTGGTTCGTCGCCTGGTTGTACTGCTTCTTGGCCTTCATCAGCGGAGGGTGGAAGCTCTTCAGACCCCGGTTGTTCTGCGGCGCTATCAACTTGCGGTGAGGCCGGTGCGCTCCTGCGTCCCATTGTGAAAGCGATATAGAACAAAGCCATAAGAAGTAAAACAGCTAAAACGATAATAAGAATGCGTTCGAGGCTAATTCCCTTACCTTCTGACGTACTCATAGCAACCTCCTGTTTTGGGGAGCTTCGACTGGAGATAAAATTTCTCGACTCGCAAATTAAAGAGCGTTGAGCAGAGCTTCATATCCCTCTGGGCAATTAACCATAGCTTAGGTCGGGTTATAATCCCGGCGGCATAGAACGTAGGTCCTAACGTACAGGAGGTGCATGTGGAGTATCGCAATATGGGACGCACCGGGTTAAGACTAAGCGCCATCTCGCTTGGTGCCTGGGTGACTTTTGGTGATCAAATCGATGCGACTATGGCGAGCGATCTAATCCACCGGGCTTATGACGCCGGGGTTAACTTTTTTGACAACGCAGATATCTACGCCAATGGTAAAGCAGAGCAGGTGATGGGAGCAGCTATTAAAGATCTCCCGCGCGAGGGCTTGGTCGTTTCAAGCAAAGTCTTCTGGCGCACGATGCCCGGACCTACTGGCAAGGGTCTCTCCAGAAAGCACATCATGGAATCTTGCGAGGCCTCTCTTAAAAGGATGGGACTCGATTACCTGGATTTGTACTTCTGCCATCGCTACGATGAAGAAACGCCTCTGGACGAAGTCGTGCGGGCGATGGATGATCTCATCCGCCAGGGTAAAGTGCTCTACTGGGGTACTTCTGAATGGCGTGCCGCCCAGATTGCTAACGCACATGGGATCGCTCATCAGGTGGGTGGGTATGCCCCGATGGTTGAGCAACCGCAATACAACATGCTTGTAAGAAAAAAGCTTGAAGACGAGCTGGTTCCAGCTTCCAGTGATTTCGGGTTCGGGATGGTCACATGGAGTCCGCTGAAATTCGGGTTGCTGAGCGGAAAATACAATCAAGGGGATCCCGAGCAGGAGACCAGGCTCACCCGCGAACGGGAGTGGGGAGAGAAGGTCGTAACACCGGAGCGGGTAGAATTGGTTCGAGAATTGACGCAAGTAGCCGACGAGCTGGGGGCCAGCATGGCCCAGCTAGCGATTGCCTGGTTGCTCCGGATCCCTCAAGTAAGCAGCGTGATCACAGGCGCAACCCGACTCGAGCACCTGGAAGACAATCTGGGCGCCGTCGAGTTACTGGAGAAACTGACTCCAGAGGTGCTAGAACGTATTGAGGAAGTTCTTGAAAATGCACCGGGGACTGAAGAATAACCTAATCCCGATAGCTTAACATGAGAATTTGGACCCGGGTTCTTGATTTGCTCTACGAGACCCTATCCAGGTTTGATTCAAGCACAAAACCGCCAGGTTGATCGAAGTCAATGCGATCGGCAAATGCTCGACCAATGGCTTCCAGGAACTCAACTGCCCATACCGCGTCCATATTGAGGTCATCCAGGGCTCGCCCGCTCGGTACGCTGAGTCCGAGATCTATGATGACGTCTTCAGCCAGGTCAATTTGGTAGCGGCGAAAATCGATTCGACCACTCAGGTCATACTCCTGACGGGTGACAAACGTTTGCCATTCGTTAGCGTCCTCTAATGATTCCGAGAGCGACCAGAGACCCCATTGGAGGATATTGGCTTTTGCTGCGTTGATGCGATGGGGTCTGGATCCAGTGCCAAACGAGAGCAGCCTAGTGTCACCAGGCTTGTAGCGCCCGGCGCTGTAATGCAAGGCTTCGACGGCGGCATGGTACGAAGGGTTTCCGGCGACGCCCACTCCCCCGTCAACCCAGGTGTGGTTTACGCCCCTAACCTCAGCCTGATGGGCTGGAAAATACGTGGGAGCAGCTATGCTGGCCAGGATGGCATCTTTCAAGCTTATTGTCCCCCAGCTGCTGGCGTTACCAGGGCCATCACGAACAAAGAAATCTGTGCGACTGCTTTCGATGTTCTTGGCCGTGATCATGATGTCCTTTGTGAGTTCGTTGATTTGACGATCGGCACCGATTTCTTGAAGCAGTTGCGCAATAAATGCATTGCTATAGCGATGGTTGCCCAAATTGAAAAGAACCTGCCACCAGGGTAGTTTCTTGAAAGCCTTGCGTGCAAGATCGCGGTATAGGGCCAGAAGACCGCGTGCGCTCAAATCGAGTGCAATGCCGCCGGCGATGATCGAGCCCGTTGAGGTGCCGGCCACCATATCGAATAGCGCGCTTGCGGGTTGGCCTTCCTTCTTCTCAAGTTCTACCAGGCAGGCGAGCGGGATTATCCCGCGTATACCGCCACCGTCGACGCTCAGAATGGTTTTCATCTGTTTCTACCTCCACCGCTGCTCAATCCACACCAGCTTCACGCTAACTGTGCTGGATCAGGATGCTATCGGGATCACAAGCCTTAGCAGCCATAGCATGGAATCCGAACACCCTGATAAAGGCTTCGATGATCGCAGTTTCAACCTCTTCCCGAGAAGGTGTGGGGTCGAGAAGATCTGCCAACGAGATAGCCGGGTGGTCGATCAAGCCGCAGGCAATAATGCCGTCCCAAAACGACATATCGGGGTTGATATTCAAGGCAAACCCATGGCGGCTGATGCCATGCGCATCCACTTTAACGCCAATAGAAGCAATTTTCGATGGCTGGAGTTTTGCGGCCGGGGGACAATGTTTACAGCGGGAGGCGACATCGGGCTGAACCCAAACGCCGGTTAGTTCGGGGATCTGACCACTCACCAGGCCTAGACCGGCAAGCGCCCGGATGATGACCGCTTCTAGATCGCGCAAATATCCCACGTAATCCGCTTGTGGGAGATGACCCTCACGGTCAACGAGTCCCAGGGGCAGGATGGGATAGCCGACGAGTTGGCCCGGGCCATGATAGGTAACATCGCCACCACGGTCGATCCAGTGAACCTCAACCGCGCGAGCATCCAGCTCGGTCTCGTCCCAGAGCAGATTTTCTGAATCCCCTCGACGGCCGAAAGTGTACGTATGGGGATGTTCCAACAGAAGCAACACCGCTTGCTCTTTTTTAGAAGCCACAGCATGTGCATAATGCTCCTGCAATTTTCGGGCATCTGCATACCCGACCTGGTGCAGCGAATATACCGTCAATGTCGAATCATTAAATCGCATGGCGTCAAATCCCGTGGCCATCGAAAGCCATGAGTGATATCTCACGATGCTTGAATCGTGCCAGACCTTCAAATCCGGAAGTCCGAACCATCGCCATCATCGCTGCCAGGCCGAAGCCAATATCGTGCTGTTCGTGGGCATCTGACCCCAGTGTAATATAGCGGCCGCCCTCTTCGAAGAACCAGTGCAGGATCAAATCGTCCGGGGAAGGCTGCTGGATTGAGCGCCGTAGGGTCGCCGTGTTGATCTCGAGGGCGCCACCACGACGAGCAAGTTTATTAAGGATGCGGCGAATGATTGACTCGTATCTCTCGGGTTGGAAGGGGCCGTACTGTTCGAAACCATAACGCTTGACAACGTCGAAGTGTGCCAGGATATCAAACTCGCCCCCCTCGACCAGCATTTCAAGTTCCCTGAAATAGGCCATATATGCACTGCGTTCATTGGATTGAAAGAAAGCCTGATCAAATACACAGGTCTCACCAACCCAGTGGAGAGAACCGAGGATGAAGTCCCATGGATAGTCACGAAGAAGCCGGGTGACTTGATGCGCGAAGCGATGCGGTTCGCCAACCTCAACACCGGCGCGTAAGGTCAGCCTACCGGCATATGCCACCTTGCAGGCATTGAAATCTCGCCACCAGGCTTCGAGGTTCAGGTAATCAGGGAAAGGTTCGTTGGGATGCAAATCATAATGGTCGCTAATCCCGATTTCAGTGATCCCTGATTGCAGGGCGGATTCGCACATCGTTGCCATACTGACCTCGCAGTCGCATGAAAACGATGTGTGAATGTGATAGTCGTGGATCATATCGAGTTGATTCATACTCTCTTGCAAGAGACAAGCGCTCTCGTATTTGCAAGGCTCAATGGATGCTGCTTGCGTGATTAAGCTTCACGGCATAGCTCTTGCAGAAATCGAGGTAGATTTTGTCATCGCGGGTAGAATTCGATTATGCCACAGGTAGTTGAGATCCTACGGCTTCGCCAGAAACGATCGAAGCAAGGGAAAAAGAATCCGGCCCCGGGTCTGATCTTGCGCGCCATCCTGGGGAGCCTGAGTTTGCTCCTGCTTGGTGGCGTATTGGTTGTTGCCAGCTTCGTCATACGGGTAACGGCCGATCTGCCTTCAGTGACCAGCCTGGGGGATCATTTTGGAATCCTCGGCCGTGAGGCTTTTACGCCCGTACGATTCTTCGATCGTGAGGGCGAAATCTTGCTTTATGAAGCTTTGAACCCAGCGGCAAAAGGTGCGCGCTGGTTGTATGTCAAAGAAGATGGTCTGATTGATATACAAGAGCATACCTTGAGAGCGATCCTTGCTGCCGTTGAACCCGATTATTTATCAGAAGCTCCACCGACGATTATTGAGATCGTCCGAGATTTTTTCAACGCCTGGGTGGGCGGGCCAGGCGCATCGTTAACCGCCAACATTGCACACTCACTCACAGATTCACAGTTGCTCCCACTGGGTATGCAAAATGTACCTGAAAATGTCGCTCAAGCCCGCCGTCAACTTTTAGGGCAGGAACTGAGCCGCACCTATTCGAAGTTTCAGATTCTCGAGTGGTTCCTGAATAGCACAGATTTTGGCCACGATAGCTACGGGCTGGATGCTGCCGCCTTGGTATATCTGGGCAAGCACGCCAGTGAGCTCAGCCTGGCTGAGAGCGCATTGCTGGCGCCTATCGCACTGCAACCATCGATCAACCCTTTCTCCGCGCTTGAAGAAAACAGAGAGCGTCAGGAAAGAGTTCTCGATACGATGGTGGATCAAGGGTGGATTACACGTAGTCAGGCAAGACAGGCCAAGCAGGAAAGTGTACTTATCGCGTCAAAGGTAAGCCAGGATCGATTACCCCTGGAAGAAATCTTGGCCCGTTGGCTAAGGGACCGGCTTGGAAAACAAGCCCTAAATCGAAATGGGCTGGTGGTCTACACAACGATTGATGCAGAAATGCAACAGCAGGCCGAGTGTGTCTTAGCGACCCAATTAGAACGTTTGGATGGCGGTGTTGGGAATGAAACTGTTCCAACCACCGTAGGGGCTCCATGCCTTGCTGCCAGCCTGTTGCCGCCCCTACGACCACGCGATCAAGGGGTCCAGCATAATACCCGGAGCGGGGCGTTCGTTGTCCTCGACCCTCAATCGGGAGAAATATTGGCGCTCGCAGGTCAGGTCGATATTGCAGCCGGAGCTGATACTATCCTATCGCCGCTGATCTATCTCACAGCTTTCTCCAAGGGTTATAGCCCGGGCTCGATGATCATGGATCTGCCGCTTGGAGACTCCTCCACAGCGGTCGAAGGGATAGAGGCGAGCCTGCAAGATGCCCATGGACCCGTGCGCATCAGAACGGCGCTGGTAAATCTGTACAACCACGCAGCCGAACAAACCATGAAAATCGTGGGCGTGGAAAGTGTTGTGCGGATCGGTCGAAGCCTGGGGCTTAGTACGCCATTGATACAGCTTGAGCCAGAAACAGGAGAGGATCGGTGGCGAACCAGTCTGTTTGATCTCACGGCGGCATATGGGGTACTGGCCTTCCAGGGTCAGAAGGTGGGGGCAAGAGTTCAAGATCAAAGCGCTAACTTGAACGGTGTGGATCTCCAACCAGAGATCTTGTTCGAGGTCGAAGATGGGAATCGCAGATTAATATATCGTTACCGGGCTGAGACGAGCGCAGTCGTTAGCCCACAATTGGCATACTTGATCAATGACATTTTGCGAGATGAACCAGCCCGGTGGCCGTTATATGGCACCGGGAATGTGTTGGAAATTGGACGGCCTACGGCAGCGATCGCCGGGATCAGTACCGATGGGGACATTGCCTGGACCGTCGGCTATACGCCAGCGGTTGTTGTTGGTGTATGGATGGGGAACCTGGCAGAGCTCCAACCACAGGCGCTAACAGTGTCAAACAGCGCCGGCGCAGTGTGGCATGCCATCATGCAATATGTGATCCGAGAAATGCCTGCCCAAGATTGGTCTGCTCCACCCGGTGTCAATGTGATGGATGTCTGTGACCCATCCGGTTTGTTGCCGACGGTTTATTGCCCAGAGGTCGTGAATGAGGTGTTTTCGGCAGGCACCGAGCCGCATACTTTTGACAACCTCTACCAGCCCTTTCAAGTCAACCTTGAAACCGGCAAGCTGGCGACGCTCTTCACACCGATTGATCAAGTTGAGGAACGTGTTTACCTGGTTCCACCCCCGGAAGCGTTGGCCTGGGCTAGCGCAGTAGGCCTTGAGCTTCCGCCGAGTGAGTATGACACCTTAACCGGCGAGGTGCTGGATGTCCCGGGGGTAAAGATCCAATCACCTGAAGCGTTTGACTTTGTGCGCGGTGAAATCTCGATCCGTGGCCAAGCTACGATCCAAGAATTCTCCTACTATCGCCTCCGATATGGCGAAGGGCTCAATCCGACCCAGTGGGTGCAAATCGGCGAAGGAAGAGATACACCGGTGACGTCTGGGCGCCTTGGTCTCTGGGATACATCCGAACTTGATGGACTCTATACCTTACAGTTGATTGTGGTGGATGAAGATGGCCAACTGTTCAGTTCGGCGGTGAACCTCACGATTGATAACCAACCACCCGAGGTTGAGATCATTTTGCCTTTAGAGGGGCAGGCATTCACCACTGCAGGGGAGGAAATTGTTTTACAGGTAGCCGTCGATGATGCCTACGGCGTGGCCGAAGTCGCCTTTTACATTGACGACGTATTGATTGAGGCCCTTGATTCCCCGCCTTACTCAACACGATGGCGGGAGTCTGTGCCGGGGAGTCATACATTAAATGTCCAGGCTGTTGATCTGGCGGGCAATCAATCCGAGATGAAAAGTATTGTCTTTGCTATAAACTAAATTGTCTGCTTGACTTGTAAAGAAAAACCATCCCTCAAGCGAGGGATGGTTGTGTCGTTCTTGTTAGTACGATCTAGTTATCCGATGTTTCGTCCGAAGACAAAATTTCGTCCAGATACATTGCCATTGGGTAAGAGGATTACCTCCTGATAAGGATTCGGTATAGGAGATCCACCAAATCCACCGGGATAGTATACGGACCAACCATAAGTTGCAGGTGGAAGTGAACTGCTGATCGCAGTTACACAGTAAGTTCCAGCGGGAAGCTGATTGAAGCTGAAATAGCCCTCTCCATTTGTGGTGGTAGTTTTATATCCACTTGCCGTGCAGGATCCCTGTCCAAGACTGATGGTCACACCCGAGATTCGAGTGCTTGAGGGTCCTGGTCCTCCATATCCCTCAGAAACATATCCACTGATAGATCCCTGAGGAACCGGTGTCGGTGTTGGTGGCACATAGCAAACGCCGATCTCAGTCCCTGTAGGTGTAAATCCATACCCCCAGCGGCAGCTGTTGTCGAGCAAGGCCATAGCTTTTAAGGGATAGTTGCTGCTCTCAGAGGCGGGGGAACCGGCCTCGACCAACGTGAAGTGGTCGTGATAATCGAACCAAGCCGGTTCTTGAAGTTCGTCATCGCTCCAGGCGCCCCACATAAATTGCCCATCCGAACCGATCAAGGTAAAGAGGAAGGCGATTTGCACACGATCGGCATGGCTGGGATCGCGGCGGATCCAGGCTTCATCCGGGCCTACCCCGTAGCCGCTATCGAAGACGCAATCTTCATAGCCATCACGCGAAGCGTGAGGTGGATCGGTGCGCATCGGGGTAGGACCGCCCACATCGCCGTTTGCATCGCGACAAGCTCGAACGCCATCTGTGGTCCAGGTGCTGTCGGGTGGGATCATTGCCATAACCAGCCAATCGCCATGGCCGTCGACATCCAGGTCAAGCTCAACACCATAGGATGCCGTGCTATCCGTGGGCGCAGCACCTTCCAGGTAGATCGTCACATACATGAAGGGTGGGTTAAGGCTCATCTCAGCGCGGGTGATGTCGAGGTAGTCCTTGTAGTCCATTGTTTCAGCCGTGAACGGACGCTCCAAAAGGTTGATGTCGAAATTGTCCCCGATGGCGCGCCTTTCACCGGCGAGCGCTGCCGTCGAGCGATCGGTCATGAAGCTCTGTACGGCAGCGGGGCTGGATGGGATCACTACATGTTCAACGGTCGGTGTTGGCGTTGGGGGCTCCGCTGGCGGTTCTTCAGTGGCCGGTGGCGCATCCTGCGCTTCCGAAGCATCTGGAGCGGCATCCGAAATTTCATCGCCGGTAGATCCGCTATCCATCGCCGCAAGCGTGCCCTGGACTGCTTCATCTACCTCTACCTGATTCGAACCTGGCAAGCCGCAGGCCAGCAAGGCCAGGATCAGCGCGATAATGGCGAGCAAGAAGTGGAATTTTGATTTGTAAACCATTGTCCTTTTCCTCCAGATGATTATTCGTCTTCGCTTGGTTCTAGTCTCATAACGAGTTGGATCAAGAATTGTGACAGCGCTTTACCGCAAATCAGGGTGAGTCCACGTCCCAGGGTGCAATGTGCGCATCCTGCCCCGAAAGGGTCTGCTGGATTTGCATGCCCCATTCCGGGTGCTTCTCCGCTGCCGCGATCAACAATCCAAAACAACCTGATAGCATCATATCTCCAAGAGGAACCGCGAAGAAAGGATTCAACTTTGAGCCCATCATCAACGCCCGCCTTGGTCCTGTGACAATAACACCCGTTGTGTCTGAGGGCAATTTCATCCGGGCCCGATCCAACATCAAGGCGCCATGCCCCTTGTCTTGAAAGACCTCTTCCCCAGAAATTGTGCCTGCGGCAAGATCGGTGAGCAACCGTTCCAGGGAAGCTTGGTTGAGCATGCCCGTATGGTGCTCGAAGAGACCTTCAATACCGTCGCGGCCAAGGCGGAACGCAAGCGTGTGGTAGTTCCCTACATTGGCGATCAACTTGTTATCGAGCGCGTCAACGATGGGGTCAAGCGTGGCCCCCAATACAGCGGCGGGCGCTGTGTCCATGAGCACCACAGGACAATCCAGTTCCTGGGCTGACGCTCCAATAGCGCGCATGCGGGTAAACGCAGGTGGGATATCCTCAGCCTTGAAGGCGAAGGTTGTCAGTAGCTTCGATGCTCGGACTTGGCGTTCGATAAGATCAAAACGGAATTTCCGGTCTGAAACCTCGGGTGGCGCAGCTCCATGGTCAAAGACGGCAAGAGCAGCAAGGGCAGGTTCAAGCTTGACGCCAAAGGCTTCAAATGCCGAGTGAAGTGCGGGGAGGTCAAGATCCTGCATGTGGACTCGGGTGCAATTTGTTAAGGCTGCGGCCTCATCTTCCGAAACGATCTCCACGCCCATCTCCGACTTCACCCAGTTGAGGTCGTCATTAAATGTTTGTGCTGCCTCAGGGGTAGCATAGAGTGGCAGACCGGCAGCGTGATGGTTCTCGGCCGCCCACTGTGAGGGGCCGCCCCCCATGGTCACGCCGGTGAGCAGCACAGCCTCGCCGCGGCTGGTTGCCCTCATAATGTCCTGCCGGATGCGCATCGTGGGTGAGGGCATAATCAATTTGTAACCGTTCTCGGGGCTCAACCCAAGGCGGAGCAAGAACACATCTTGGGTACCGGTTCCAACATCAATCGCCAGAATTTGCTTCACAACGTGATCCTGGTTTCTATGCAAAGGGGGTTCATTATTTAGGGGGTAGCGAATGGTTGCCAATCGGGCTGTAGATCCCTGCCCGGGTTATTGGATACGTTTTTCTGACCCGTTCCATTGGTCGTCATAATGTAGATCTCGGGATCCTGATCGCGAGTAGATGTGAAGGCGAGCCATTGCCCATCCGGTGAGAAGGTGGGCTCTTTATTTCCCAAACTTAGGGTGAGGGCGATTGGATCCAGCCCGCGATTTTGCAGATCGGCGATATAGATCTCCTGCTTGCCACGTTTTACGGTCCAACTGAATACAAGGAAACGGCTATCGCTGGACCAAGTTAGATGATCCGCCCCGATGATGCGATCCTGAAGGTCAAAAATCGTGGGGTCACCACCTTCTGCCGGGCGGGTGTATATCCTTCCCGGAGCCTGGTTGATAGAGGCGATCACGGCGAGGGTGCCGCCATTGGGTGACCAGGCAGGGGCATACTCGACTGCAAATCCTGCAGTGAGGTTGCGCGCCGGGCCAGTTGTCTGGCAGGCTTCGGGCTCAGGTTGACAATCGATTGGCATCACGAATACCTGTTGTAAATCGTTCACACGCGTGCTGGTAAAAGCGATCTGGCTTCCATCGGGAGACCAGTTTGCCTGGCTGTCATCGCCGATATTGCGGGTCAGGTTGAACGGCTCGCCGGTGCGATCGAAGTTCATCACGAAGACATCAAGACCGAGATCGTTGCCCAGCTCGTCACGGCCGCCAGGAGCGCTATACAGCAGTTTGGTTCCATCGGGTGACCAACGCGGATAGGACTTATCACCGGGACCAAAGGTCAGTTGGCGAACATCGGAACCGTCCGGGCTCATCGTCCAGATCTGTAATGTAACGCCATCTTCGCGGTCGCTGATAAATGCGATGCGCTGGGCGCCGCCGAGGATCACAGGTGCATTCGTGGGACTGGGCTCCAGTGTT